>DAOUAQ010000214.1:0-22400 GCA_034433375.1 Anaerolineae bacterium
CGGCGCATCTCCGCTTCGATGCGGTGGATGTCGGCGTTGGCGCTCAGGGCGGCTTCCCACACCGTCGCCGGGCCGCCCTGTTCGACAGGGACGAAGCGCGGCTCCTGCGCCAGGTAGCCGACGCGCGTCTTGTGCCGCACGAGGTAGCCGCTGTCGGGCTGCAATTCCCCGGCGATCAGCCGCAGCAGCGTGGACTTCCCCGCGCCGTTCGGCCCGACCAGGCCGATCTTCTGCCCGGCCTGAATCTCCCACGCGAGATTGTCCAAGACCAGCAGCGGTCCGTGGTGATAGATGACTTTATCCACATTGACGATGATCTGACTCATTGCGCTCCCTCCTGAACGAGAACCTATTGCCTGTGCGGCTATTTTTCTGTCAGCAGATTGAGCAGATGAAGCAGATTGGTTTGCCGACAGCCAAAAATCTGCTAAATCTGCTTAATCTGCTGATGAAACTTGGTTACGATTGCCGTGAGGTTCTCGCGCATATAGGCCAGGGAAGGGTTGGAGAAAACAAAAAGCCGCAGACGCGAGCGCGCCCACGGCTCTGAACTGACTAACGAATGAAATGCAAGTGTTGTTCGCAGGCGCACCTAAAAACGGTGCGCTGCGCTAAACGAGATGACGTCTCGCAGCATCAAAGCTGACTGTCCAATCGAAAAGCGAATCATTTCTACCTGCCTTTACGGACGAGATTATACCACACATCCTATAAGCTGCAATTTCGCATTAGACCTGACAGGTTTTCTGAAACCTGTCAGGTCTAAAGATTGCCGTCATTGCACCGGAAACTGGATTGTGTCTGAGTCGGCGACGCTCGGCGCCGGATTCCTGACGAAGACCGGTACGTTGCCTGCTGTTCCGGGAACCTGCGCGTTGGAAACAGTAGCCCGCAGTCGTGTAGCAGAGAGGAATGTTGTAGCGAGCGCAGTTCCGTTCCAGTAAATCTGCGCACCGTTGACGAAGTTTGTGCCGGTGATATTAAGCGTGAATCCGGTACTCACCGTGGTGGTGGGTGGGCTGAAGGCAGTAATCGTGGGCTTCGGGTTGTAGACGGTGAACAGCAGCTTGTCGGATTCGCCGGCGCCGCGATAGGGCGTTGGGTTCTGCACGGTGAGCGAGTAGTAGCCGGCCGTCTGGATGTTGCTGCCCGGAATCGTCACGTTGATCTGCGTCTTCGTGACGGCGCTGGGCGCCAGGCTGACCGAGGCGGCGCTGGGCCGGTACAGCCGCACGGCGGCCCCTGTTGTGGCGAAATAGTCGCCGCTGATGACAACCGGTGTGTCAACGCCGATGGTGGTCGAGACCGGCGTGACGCCGCTGACCGTTGGGACGCGGTTGTAGACGGTGAAAGTGGCGGCGTTCGACGTGCGCGTATCCAGCCCGGCCTCCGCGTTGCGGACGGTGATGTTGTGGGTTCCGCCGAGTAGGAAATTGGCTGCCGGAACCTCGGCGGTCATTTGGGTGCTACTCACCACAGTGCTGGTCGCCAAAACCGTGCCATCCCACAACGCCCTGGTCACGGTGTTATCCACAAAGCCACTCCCGTTGATGGTGACGGTGAGCGTGGGACTGTAAGCGTCCGTATTGTCCGGGATGAGCGCGTCAATGTGCGGCAGGGGATGGTTGACTTTGACGTTGACCGACGCGGAATACCAGACGTTGTTGGTGGTATTGCGGGCGCGGACGCTGATCGTCCTGACGCCGGCGACGGAGTAGCTGAAGGACGCCGTGTGGTTGAGCCAGTTCTCGGTAACCGTGTAGAGCTGCGTGCCGTAGAGCGGCGCAGTCCACTCATACCAGACCGGCGGGGTGGCGGTTGGCTCGGAAGCCGGCGAGCCATTCGGCTCGACGGCCGCGGTCAGATCGTTGGTCTGGTTGATCTCCCAGGCCGGGGCGGCGGGACTGATGCTGACCGAGGTGATGCTGACCGGCTTCAATGCCAGCGGCCACGTTGCCGTGTTAAACGTTTGATTGTGATCCGCCTCCAGCGCGAAGATGCGCGCATGGTTTTGGATGACGAACTGCCCGTTGACGACTTCCGCGGACGCGAAGGCGCTGCCGGTGACGGCCACCGGCACGTTGACCACAACCCAATCCCAGACCGGCAGCGGCGACTCGCGGGTGCTCAACGTGCAGGTGACGACCGACTTCGCGGCGTTGGTTCCGCACTCCGCGCGCGGTCTCACCGTCACGGTGATCAGTTCGGGCGTGTAGTTGGGCACAAAGCCATCCATATAGGTGCGGTATTGGAGGTACGGATTGGATTGCACGCCGGCGAGTGACCACAGCGGCGTGCTCGAATCCGGTTCATCCGTGTAGTACGTGGAGCGCAGCCCTCCCGGCCCGACGAAGTACTCGCCCGCGCCGCTGCAGGCCGCAGTCGCGCACGTGCGCACCTGGAAAGACATCCGCGCGACGCCGCGCAAGTAAGCAGCGCGGATCTCGGTGGCGCTGAGCGTGCGTTTGAACACAGCCAGCTCATCCAGCGTGCCCTTGAAGGGATTCTGGCCGGTTTCTCGGATGCCATAGGGATACGTCGGGTAGCAGAACGTGTATCCCCAGGGCGCCCAGAAACACTCCTGCGCGTATTCATACGCATATTGGATGCGATTGCCGATCACGACGCGCGCGGGGAAACGCGAATCGCCGTGGGGCTGCGTGAGCGTGTACGTGATCACGGAGGGGATCGTCTGCGCTGCGACGCCGTCCTTGTAGATGACGATCGTGCGGGCGGCGTCATCCCATGTGACGGCGATGTGATGCCATTGCCCGTCGTTGGCCGAAACGGAGGAGCCATACACCTGCCCACCGAGCCGCACCTGTAAGTTGCCCGGCACGTTGACGGTGAACTCGTTCTCCTGGAAACGCCATAGCCCATCTGTAGAACCGGGGCTATCGGTGACGCTGTACTGGAACAGGCCGCCGGCGCTCTCTTGCGTGCGCATCCAGAACATCACCGACATCTGCGTGGTGGGGAAATCCTTCGGCTCCTGGAAGTAGATGAAGTCATCGCTGCCGTCAAACCGCAGCGCCCCGTTGAACTTCCCGGCGTCTGCCTGCGGGCAACGTCCGCCGTCGCAGTAGCCCTCGTTGCGGAATCCCTGCGCGTCGCGCGCGCCCGACGTGTCGAAGAACGACGTTGCGCCGCTGGCTTCGTTCATGTGCATCAGCAGGACGGTGTCGCTCATCGCCAACGTCCCCGTGGGATAGCGATACCCGCTGTTGGCGAGACCTTGCGTATCCGTCACCGTCCAGTTTGCGCCGTTGTCGGGCAGTTCGACGCCGACGGGCAGGCTGGGCCACCAGGCCAGCGTGCTCCAGGCGTTGCTGCCGGTCGTTTCCTGCATCAAGGCGGAGTCGAAGTAGGCGGTGTAACTTGGGGATTGGCGCTCGTAGACCGAGAGAATTTCTTCCGCCGCCAACATCCGGCTGAACACGGCGACTTCGTCCAGCGCGCCCCGGAAGAACGTGTTCTGGTGGTCGCGCCCGATGAGCATGACGTTATAGCCGATCAGCGAGGAGAAGGGGTCAATGTATAAGTTTGTCGGCCCGCCAATCTCGCGCCCGTTGATGTAGATGTGGATGTCGTTAGGCCAGTAAGAGTCGCGCCAGGTGATGGCGAGGTGGAACCACTCGCCGACCTGCGGCGCGACGTTCGCCTGTCTCTCACTTACCAGGCTCCAATTGGAATATCCCCAATAGTTCAGTCCTCTGAACCGGATCTGCGAACTGGATGGAAAGTCAATCACCCACCCGTCGGCATACCCATCCATCTCTGTCATCAGCGCGCCGGGGCTGGTCGAATCCAGCCGCACCCATGTCATCCAGGTGGCCGTCGCGCCGGTGCCATACGTGTTCAGGACGTCGCTGGCATAGAGCGCATCATCGCCGTTGAACACCAGCGCGTTGGCGATTTGTCCGGCGGCGACCCCGGGCGAGCCGTTGAGGACGCCGAGCGTGCGGTTGATGTTTTTCGTGTTGACGTCGGCCGGCGGCACAGTCTCCATGTGGAATAGCAGTTCGTTATCCCGCATATCCGTCCACTGCGCGGCGAGCGTGGTATCGTTCCTGTCTGGCAGATCAAAGACCCGTCCGCTGAAATCGGCGATGGTGAGCGCCTGCGCCGTGGCGTTCCAGCCTGTGCCGTGATGAACACACCCGCCGCCGGTACACGTGCTGAACCCCGATGCCCCCGCGTCGCGGTACGTGTCGGGATTCCAGGCGATGATCTGGGCCTGCATCCCGCTGGGCAGCGTGTCCGTGATCTTGGCGTCATTGGCCGGCGACGGCCCGGTGTTGATGGCGAGGAAGGTGTACGTCACGGTGTCGCCGGCGGTGGCCTGGTCGGTGTTGGCGAACTTGAAGAGGTGGAGGTCCACCAGGGGATATTCGGCGCGATAGATGTCCCAGTTGGCGACGAACGCCATCTGCGTGCCATCGGCGCTGAGCGCGGGGAAGGCGTACTGGATGTCAACGTTTTCGGCGATGTCCCGCTTCTCGAAGGTATCGTAGAGGTGCAGCTTTTGATCGGCGGTGGAGATGTAGGCGATCCGCGCGCCGTCGGCGCTGATGGTGGGATAGTCTTTCTCGCCCGCCGCCTGGGGGATGGCGCGGATGCTGACGGCGGGGCTGGCCGTTGTGGTGGTGATAACGGCGAGCGCCACCTGCCGGTCGCGGTTGGCGTTGTCGACGTCGTCGGTCCAGTCGTAGTCCGAGAGGAAGGCGACGTGATACACCATCTCGGAAGCGGAGACCGTCCCCGACACGATGGAAGGCTGCTCGTTCGTCGTCCCCTCAGGGGTGGTCGTCACCTGGATGTAACGCTTGACCTGCCCGTTCTGCAATTCCGCGAGGAAGATTTCGCGGTTGTTGTTGGGCGCGGCCTCGCTGCCCGGAACGAGGTCTTGATCCGAGACGAAGGCGACGAACTGCCCATCCTTGCTGATCGAAGGCTGGTCGTTGGCCCCCAACGGCGTCACGACCTGGGTGTAACGCACGTTCCAGGTGATATTTTGCGTGTGGGTGATCTCGGCGACGAAGATGCCCGTTCCCGTCTGCCGTTTGAGATCGCCGGTCAGGTTGACGTTGGAGGCAAACGCGATGTATTGGCCGCTGTTGCTGATGGACGGCAAAATGTTCTCTCCGTCTGACGTGTTGGTGAGTTGGATTAACGACGCCTGGTTGTTGTCAATGTCGGCCAGGAAAATTTCAAAGTTGCGGTCGTGATTGTCTTGGGAGAGAGCCGCGCCGGTGTCTGACAGCACGACAGTAGCGCCCGCGTTGTTGTTGCCGAGCAAATCCTGGTCGGAGAAGAAGGCGACGCGATTCCCGTTGCCGTCAATGGAAGGGCCGAGGTTGAATCCGCCGAGGATGGTGCCTTTGGAATCGGTGAGCTGCAATGGATACGGATCAACCTGACCGCTCGGCGTGACTCTGGACAGGAAGACTTCGATATTGCCATCGGCGTTGCTCGCGCCGTGTCGCCCGGTAGACCAGAAGGCGATGCGCGTACCGTCGCCGTTGATGACCGGCTGGCTATCTACCCCCAACGGTGAATCGGTGATCTGCACGGCATTGTTCGGCATGGCGACGGCGCTCGCGGCCTGCGGAGCGAGCGGCACGTTGCGGGTGGACGGGAGCGCCGTTTCCGCAGCCACCGCCGGGCCGGCGACCAAATCGCTGCTGCCATCTTCCCAGGCCGGTTCCTCAAAGTGCATAACAACGCCAGGTCTGAAGCCTTTGAGAACGAGGGGCAGGTAAATGAATTTATTCAGCGGACTGGTCACGCCAACGTACATCGGGCGGCTGACGAAGCCTGGGCGCGCCACCGGACAAACTTCGCCATCAATGCGCGTTGTCACGGTGTAGACGTTCATGCTGCGGTAGACGTGCGTGATCGGCTTGGTCGTTGGCCACGAAAGGTTGAGCAGCGGCGAGCCGTCGCCGAAGTTCCAGGACTGGGTGAGGATTCTGCCGCTGACAATCCCGACATAGGCTTCAAAGCGCACGACTTGCCTGGGCTGGATCACCTGCGTGGGGGCGAGCAGCGTGCCGGTCGGTTGCAGGTACGCGCGGATGGTCATATCGCTGGGCCAGGTGCAGGTTGTCGCGCGCACGCGGAACGGGGGACTGATGCCCCGGTTGGCCCCGCGCTGCACCGGCCCGATGCGATCTAGTGGAATGACGCGGATGCGGAAGCGCGTGTCGTCGCTGATGGCCTTGTCGGCGGCAGCGTTCCACGTGAAGACGGCGGGATAGCCGTTGATGCTGGTGCGCGTCGTGGGCGTGAAAGGCTGAATGGCCGAGGTCGCCGTCTTCCAGCGCGCGCCGCCGTCCAGCGAATACTCGAAGAACGTCTGCGCGATGGGCGTTTCTTCGGGGTCGAACAGCCGGTAGCGGATCTCCAGCGTTGGCGTGGTGGGAGCGACCAGGACGTTGGCCGACGAGAACTGGTAGGCGTCTTCGGTGATGCCGGGGCGTTCGATGTAGACGTAGGGCGCTTCGTTCGGCAACTGGTAATTCCGGCGCGTATCGGTGGTGAGAATGTGCGCGGGATGCGAGATGGTGTTCTCGTAGAACCCGTTCCATCCGCCGCCGGAGCGACTGACGGCCAGATCGAGGTCGCCGTCGTTGTCGCGGTCGCCCCAGGCGAGGCCGGTGGTGTTGACCTGATCCTGCGAGCGCCAGGCTTCGGTGAACGCCGGTGCGCCCGGCGCGCTCCTCTGGTTGGCGTAGACGCTGTCGGAGGCGCTGTCTCGTCCTACCGCCAGGTCGGAGTAACCGTCGTTGTCCCAATCGCCCCAGGCGACGCCGGTAGTCAGGCTGTACTGCGTGGTGATCGTGAGCGCCATCGTGAAACGGTTCGCCGGAACGGTGACAGGAACCTGAGCCGTGATCTGATTTTCCCAGAGGTAATCAAAAGCGCCGTAGTTGCCTTCCGCCAGGTCCATATCGCCGTCGTTGTCGTAGTCGGCGGCGTCAACGCTGCGCGTGTCCAACGCCGCGCCGGATTTCCAATACAGCGAGAAAGTCATATCCCCGTTGTTGGTGAAGATGAGCGTGGGGCCGGTCCTCTGTCCAACTGCGAAATCGAGATAGTAATCGTTATTGAAGTCTTTCCACACCAGGCTTTGGATCCGACTTTCCACCGGAATAGTAAAAGCCGGCGTCGTCTGTAAAACATTGTCTTTGTTGATAAACAGTTGCAGGATCGGCGCTCCGGCTGTGGTCTCGGCGCCGACGAGCAGATCAAGTTTGCCGTCGTCGTTGGGGTCGCCCCAGGCCAGGCTGTGGACTTTGCGTCCGTTGATGAGGGTGAGCGCCGGCGATTGGTCAAGGTCGTTGTCGCTGTCGTCAATTTGCGCGTTGGTGTAGATTTGGAGTTTTTCCAGCGTGCCGATGGCGATGTCCAGGTCGCCGCTCGCGGTCATATCGCCGAAGGCGACGTAGTGCGGGCCGAATCCGCTGGAGAGGAACAGCCTGTCGGTGGCGAAATCCCCTTCCTTGTTGACCTGAAGCTGGCTGCTCAACCGCGCCGCTCCCGCGCCGTAGAGCAGATCGAGGTCGCCGTCGCCGTCAACATCGCCCCAAGCGACGCTCGCCATATTTTTGGTGGTGATGGGCGTGATCGTCTGGCGCAATTTGGGGCCGAAGGTGTTGTAGAGCTGGCTTGGCCCGTCCCGGTTGGCGACGAGCAGGTTGAGATTGTCCGCGTCCAGCAGGCTGATCCCGCGCAGGCTCCAGACTTGCCCGCTGATGTTGGGCAAGTCGAGGGTGGTGATCTTCTCGAATTTCGCCGTTTGCCGGTTGAACTGATAGACGCCGGGCGGATCGTTGGCGACGATGAGATCCAGTTGCCCGTCCGCGTTGAAATCACCCCAGTCCACGGCGCGTGGCGTGAAGAAGGTGTCGGTACGGATGGTGCTGGTCAAAGGCGACAGGGCAGCGCCGTTCTGGTTCCGGTACACGCGCGCCGAGCGTTGCAGCGGATAGGCCGCCGCCAGGTCGAGGTAGCCGTTGCCGTCGTAGTCGCCCCAGGCCAGGTCGTAGGGGATGTATTGCAGCGTCGTCTCAATGTCAATGTGCGGGGTTGCGGTGAAGGGGTTCGTCAGCGTTACGGGACCTCTGTTCGCAATGCTGTTGACCAGCAACCGCAGCGTCGCCGGAAAGACGCCGATGGCGAGATCGAGGTCGCCGTCGTTGTCGAAATCGGCGGGACCGAGCGCCGCCGTCGCGCCGCCCCCTTCGCTGTTGCTGCCGCTCAGACACTCGAAGTTGTGAACCGTCTCTGTGTTGGGCGCGTTGGTGAAATTGCCGTCGCCGAGGTTGCGGTAGAGGATCACCGGACACGCCGCATTGATCGCGTTGGTGCTGGCGACCAGGTCAACATCCCCATCGCCATCGAAGTTGCCTGGTGCGATCCGCATCAGTTGGTAGGTCGAGGTGAACGTGTCGCTCGTCGTGAACTTCTTGACGGTGTCTGTCACCATATACACGTAATTGATGCCGGGCAATTCGGCAATAAAAGTGGCGCCGCTGCCTGTCGAAAGCACGTCGCCGACGACAATAAGCTCCAGTTGTTGGTTGGCGAGGTTGACGTCGGCCCAGCGCACGCCGTAGGAGAGCCGCCGCTGGCCTTGATCGTTGAGCGGCGAAACCCAGTAGAGATTCAGTCGCCCGTTGTCGTTACGGTACACCGTCGTGCCCAGCGCCGAGCCGAGCGCCAAATCCAGGTCGCCGTCGCGGTCGAAGTCGCCCCAGTCCTGGCTGAGCGTGCCGCCCATGTCCCTGGAAAGCCACGTCGGCACCGGCGAGATCGTCATCCCGCCGAGGTTGGCGGCGGGGATGCGCATGTGCGCGACGATGTTCAATTCTTCGGCGCTGGCCGATCCCGGCTCTCCCGCCACATAGTACAGCGCGAAAACGCGGTTGGTGAACGTCTGGTTGTCGGCCTGGCCTACGACGTTGCCGGAAAACGTCAGCGTGATCGTCTGGTTATTCGCCAGCGCCGGGATGGACCAACTGATTTCCCGCGTGGCGGTGACGACTTCCTCGACGCCGATTTGATCGAGGTATGTGGTGGTCTCGTAGTTGAATTGCCAGGTGTACACGCTGGTCACCGCAATATCGGCGAGCGCGTTGATCGGCAGGATGTCCACCACCGTGACGTCGTTCAGCGCGACGTTGCTGGCGTTGACAAGCGCAATCGTGTACGTGATGCGGTCGCCATTGTAGATGTGGTTCACGTCCAGATCGTTGATGCCGGTGTCCGCAGACTGCTGAATGGCGAACCCCGCCGTCGCCGAATACGGGGCCGGACGGCGCATCAGCTCCATGATCCAGGCCGGATACCGTGGCTGCGGCCCGATGATCTCCGCCGAAGGGGGCGGCGGCTCCAGCTCCGGATACATCCGAGGTTGCATCGGGCTAATCGCTGATAACTGATGGCTGACCGCTGATGGCTGACCGCTGCGCGCCGCACTCACCGGTCCGAGCGCCTGCGTCAACAGCATCAAAACCAGCGTGCTGATCGCCGTCAATCTCCACACCAGCCGTTGGACAATTTTATCCGTGCGTTTCATCATCTTTGTCCCCCCCCGAAAAGCATCGGTATTGCAACAAAAATCACTTATTATTCCCATCTGCTTAATCTGCTTAATCTGCTGACCCACAATGGAAAAGAAAGCCTGCCCTCAATCTGTGAAGTGGGCAGGCCGACCTGTTAGCTGACCGTTGACACCTGACCTATCCGTAGCTCACGGCGTCGGCGTTGGGCACGGCTCCGTATACCAGATGTTGCTCTTCTCGCTTTCCTTCGTCTGGTTGTCGGCAATATCAACGTAGACGGCGACGACGTAATAGCCTTTGCCGCACACCGGCGCGACACTATCGGTCCACACATAAGGCGGCGACGTTTGCGCGATCATCCCGGAATGTTGCACGAAAGCGTTGGGCGAATCGCCGGTGTTGCCCCGGTAGACGATGAAGCCGATGATGTTGCCCCGGCTGGCGGCAGGATACTCCCACGTGATGTCAATGGGTGGCGTCTGGTTGGTGGATACCGGCCCGCGCACGTTACTCGGCGCCGGCGGTTTTTCCATCGCCATCAATTTGATTTGAATGTAAGCGTACACCGGGCTGCGTGAAGGATCTTTGTGCTCGGCTTTGAGCTGATACTGGCCTGACGCCGTCACATTGACCGGCAGTTGACCTTGCAGGCTTTGATCGCCGTAATTGATCTGCACGCCGGCCTGGGTGGTGAAATCCAGCGTGACTTTGCCGGCGTTCTCAACGATCCACGACAGCACGATGTTCGAGCCGTACTTCACCTCGTAGGCGCGGGTGTTGGCCGTGTTGCCGGTCACGGGGATGCCGATAATGACGCTGTTGGCGTCGGCGGCGGCAGCCTCGAACTTCAAAATGACGGGGTCCGGCGGCAGCGGCGTCGGCGTGGGCGGCGGATCCTTCGCCGTGATCTGGATCATCTTGGATGCCTTGATCTCGTCCTTGTAATAGGCTTTGAGCACGAAGAAAGCGTCGTCGGAAATCATAATCGGCAGTTGCCCGTTGGGACTGAGATTGCTCACCGTCCCCATCACCGCGCTCTCGATCTCGATGTTCGTCGTGTCGCCCACCACCGACCACACCAGCGTCACCTTCTTCGCCGTCCCGCGATAGAAGTCGCCGGAATACGTCCCCTCGAACAGGTTGATGACCACCGGGATCGGCGGCAGGGTGGGGGTTGGTGCCGGTTTGACGATGACGCGCACCACGATGCTGCTGACCACGCTCTTCTCGATGTCGCCCTCTTTGTAGAAGGCCGTCAGCCGGTAATCTGTAGTCTCCGGCGGTTTGTGCGTGGTGCTGCCCAACGGCGGAAAGTCGCCCGGTACGTTGGTGATGTTCACCTTCGTCGCGTTGGGCACTTCCCACTCGATGGTGACGGTCTCCCCGGCGATAATCTCCAGCGGGCGCACGGTGAAGCGCTGCGGCACCGGTACCGGCACCGGCGTCGGCGATGGCGTGATGACGAAGATCGAGAGACCGGCTTCGGCAGCCGGCGCGCCTTCGCCGGTATAGAGATTTCTGGCGACCAACCTGTAGCCGGTGTTGATCTGCGGCGAGATGTTGCGCTGGGCGATGTGCTCCGTCGTCGGCAGCAATTGCGGCTCGCCGTTGGTTGCCAGTTCGACCTCGTTCGCATTGAGCACCGTCCAACGCAGATTGACGGCGTCCCCCTGGAAGATGCGGTACGAAGTCGCGTCAAGCTGCTCGCGGTAGCTTTCCAGGCTGAACGATTGGATGATGGGATAAATCGGTTTGACGTTGATGCGGACATCGCGCGTCGCCACGATCAGCGGGTCGAACGTCTTGGGGAAGATCGGATCGAGCAGGGGGAACAGGAAGCTCTCGGCCCGCAGCACGTAGACGCCGGAGTACGTCGGGCTGATGCGCGCCTGCCCGCTGCGTTTCCGCTCGGTGTTGATGAGCGGATTGCGCGTCTCCACCGGGTCAACGGTGACGTTGTTGGAGAGCGCCGAGGCTTTCCACGCGACGACGACATCTTCGCCGGACGTAATCGTGATTTCGGGCGCGTTGTTCGCCAACAGCGCTTGCGCGTGAGGTCTGAAGAGCAAGACCATCAGCGCCGCCAGGGTGAAAAGAATGAGAATGAGCGACAGCGGCCCGAGGAGCGGCTTGCTCTTGAGCTGGCCCAACAGCGAACGCGGCGTCTGATCGGCCTCCTGCATCATCACCGTGGCCGTGTAGGCGTGGATACGCCGCCGCATCCCAAAGAACGGGCGCTTCGTCGGCGTCACGAAGATGGGCACAGTGACCATCTCATCGGGTTGCAGCGGAACCTGGGCCTGGACGGCCAGGCGGGTCTTCTCCTTCGTCGCCTTATCCGTGGTTTCAAACTCGAAATTGCAGGCTTTCTCGTCGTCTTCGGCGCTGAGCCGGAAGACCGTCGCCGCGTTGCTCTGGTTGGTGATGGGGATGGTAGCCTGGGCCGTTTGCCGGCGCCACGAGACGTTCTGCTGGCGGGGTGACAGTTCGCCTACCTTGAAGGCGTAATAGGGGTTGACGGTGACGGTCGCGCTCAAGCGGCTGCCGCGCCCGGCGTGGTTCGGCGACGTCACGATAAAGGCCACGTGATAGACTCCCGCCAGGCTGGCGGGATGGCGGGGCAGCATCACCTGGACGTACACCGTGCCCCGGTCGCCCTCGTTCAAGTTGATCTGCGGCGGGGTGACGGTGACCCAATCGGGGTTCAGCCCTTCGACGTCCACCACAAACGTCGCCACAATCGGGCTGCCGTTGATGACGGTGATCTCGAACATCACCGGCTGCTCCACGTTGATCGTGACCTCGCGCTGCGCGAGCTGCGCCACGATAAACTCGTCCATGTGATCCGGCTGCGGCGCGCTCAAGCGCCACGGCTGTCCGGCGGTTGCCAATGCCGTCCTGACCGGCGCAATCGCCCGTCCCGGCGCGCCCCCCTCTGGCTGACGGCTGACGGCTGACGGCTGACGGCTAATAGCTGACGGCGGAATCACACTCGTCCCCGCTTCTTCGAGCAGGATGAGCATGTGGCTGTCAATTTCCAGTGTGTCCCAATTCTTGAGCGCCGTGGAGACGTTCGTCGCCAACGCCTGGCCCGCCAACCGCGTTTCGCCCTGTTCGCTCAAGATGACGATCTCGTAAGGCTTGCGGCGGTGATCCAGGATCGCGTGGAAAGGCGCGACGCTAGGTGTCTCAATGACGATGTCGTTATCGGGATGTCGGCCGATATTCGTAATGCCTTTCGTGGCATCCAAATCGTAAAAAGTGATCTCGCCGCCAGGACTGATAATTTCTATTTGATCCGCTTTAGGCATCGGACTTCCTCCAAAACAACAGGTTCACCAGAGCGATAAGAACAAAATCAACAAGATCATAACACCAGCTACAAACAGCATAAACGGCGCAAAATGCTCAAAGGGATTGAGCGCCTCAAACAAGACCGTTTCTTCCTCTGTGATGACCGGGGCCTCTTTGTATTCGAGCGAGCGCGACTTCAAAATGTAAGGATAATGCCGGGTCTGATAAGGCTTGGCCGGTTGAATCTGCAATTCAATCTGCATCCTGTGGCCGGGTTCGACGAACGGCGTCTGCGCCCAAATCTCGATCACTGCGTTCCCCACGTCCCGCTGCCCACTTCCCACCGCCGACTGACCACTGACGGCTGACGGCTGACGGCTAACCGCTGACGGCTGACCGCTGACCGCTGACGGCTGATTGCTTCCTCCCGCTTTCGGTTGCAACTTCCCGGCATACTGCGACACCTGCTTCACCTGCGTCGCCGTCTGCTGCCCCTGGCGCACTTCGCGCCCCATCCCGGTGAGCGATTGCCCCGCCGCTCCGGGCAGGAGCCGCCCCAACGTCGCCAGCAGCCCCGCGACCATCCCGCCGGTCTGCGCCGCGCCCGACAGCGTCTTCTGCACATTCGCTCCGCCCGATTTCGCCGGCGCCGCCTTCTGGCTGCCCGCTGCCCGCTGCCCGCTGATGGCTGACGACTGACGACTGACGACTGACACAACCTGTTCCGGCAACGGCTTACCGTTCACGCGGAAGTGAAACGCGAGACTGCCGGTAGGTTCAGCAGCGTGCAGCGCGTAGCGACTGCGCGTGTTGCCCTCGTTGACCAATTCCAGGTGAACCGTTTTGCGCGCGCGCTGGCGCTGCCATTTGAGGATCGCCGGTATGACCAACATCGCCAGCATCCCCACTATCACGATGAAAAGAACCCAGTGCCACACTTGAGGCCCGGCGCTGGTGTTGATGAATCCCGGCATTGACATAAGCGCGAACGTGTTGAGTGATCTCACGGCTGACTCCATTCTCGTTTTCCCGTTCCTCACGCCGCCCACCAATCAGCATTGGCGCTGGGCGGCGTGTCTTCCTGCTCCAGTTTGACATCCGAGCCTTCGGACCACCAATCATCGGCTTTCGGCGGCGTGACCTCAGCTTCAGGTGTTGGTTCAGCTTCGGTTGGCGGCACAATTTCCGCAACGGGTATTTCGGGTGTCGGTGGTTCCTCCGCCGCGCCCCACCAATCATCCGCGCTCGGCGCACCCTCTTCCTGTTGCTCACCGCCCGCTGATGACTGTTCACTGACCGCTGACGGCTGTTCACCGACCGCTAACGGCTCATCACCGACTGCTGATAGCTGCTCGCTGACTGCTGATTGCTGACTGCTAACTGATGACGGCTGCTCGCCAACCGCGATAGCCGCTGCCGGTTCTTCGACCACGGCGGCTACACTCGCTGCCGTTTCCGGCGCGGCTTCCCAGGTCTCGACCGGCGGCGCGGCGGGCGCTTCGACGACGACCTCTCCCTCTGTCTCCACCGCCAATTCTACGGGGTCCGGCGACGGCGCTTCCCGCTCCACTTCCGGCCGACCGCTGAATGCTGATAGCTGACCGCTGACTGCTGATAGCTGATCGCTGCCCGCTGACGGCTGCTCGCTGCCCGCTTCCGGCACAGTCCACCAATCTTCGGCGGGGGACGGGGTGGGGATGGCCTTTGACGGCGGCTGGACTTCGGGCGTCGGGACGGCTTTCAGCGTGAGCGCCGGCTGTTTTTCCGGCGTCGGCGGCGTGGCGGCAGCTTTGGCGACCGGCGGTTCGGCTTCTTCCCACAACGGCACCGGCGGCTTTTGCGGCGGCGGCGGCGCCGCCGGTCGGGCCGCAACCGGCGGCGGCAGCAAATCCTCCACCCGCGTCGCCGCGCCTTCCGGCTGACCGCTAACCGCTGACCGCTGACCGCTCATCGCCGGCTGCAGCGTGTGCTTGTAGAACGGCTGAATCTGGATCACACACGTGACGGTCGCTTCCTCGCCTGGATAGGCGTCCGGCGCAACGGCGCGCAGCGTGAGCGTGTGTTCCCCGGCTATAGGCTTGTCCCCTTGGTGGAAAATGCGCAGCGCCACCTCTCGCTCCGATCCCGAAGGCAGCAGCGGCGCCGGTTCGATGTTGTAGCAGTCGGGTTCGAGACCTTCCAAATCCAGGTCGAATTGCACGCCGGCTTTATCCCCGTGATTGGCGACCGCCAACACCCCGGCAATGTTCTGGTGCGGCGCTACCTTTGTCCGTGGCAACGAGAGCCGCAGCCCGATGTGCGAACTGCGACTGTCGGTGGGGGCGGCAGCGACCATCATCGCCTCGCCGTGGAAGATGAGCGTGAAGTCGCCCATCTTAATCACGTTGCCATCGCTCACGGAAGCCACGGCATGAGGCGCTGCCCGTTTATCGCCGGCCTCGTTCAACAGGATGTCCGTATCGCCCAAATTGACCAGGCGGTATCCCGACCCGTCCTGCAAAGCGATCAACTGCGCGTGGCGCGCAGCGACGCCACCGCCGCGCGCGTTTTCCAAGACGAGGTCGTTCATCGCGGCGCTGCCGATGTGAAACAGGCTTTTCTGAAAAGAAAACTCTTTCCGCCAGCCGTCCTTGTCAATCACTTCGATCTTTACTTGTGGGTTCATACTTTGTCCTGATTGCTAAAAGCTGATGGCCGACCGCTCACCGTCGTCGCCGCCGGTCCCAGGCATACGTGACGATGTTCTCGCCCCATTCCGCGGCGGCGCGCAAGTGCTCCCGTGACGGTACGCCGCTTTTGCTGTCCCCTTGCCAGGCCAGCCCATAATTGCCCGCGCTGAAAATCACGCCGTCCTTGAGCAACACTTCGGGCGTGCTCTCCGGCTCGAATCCCGGCGGCGGCGTGACGAAGAGGTGCGGGTCCATCAACAAACAATGCCCGGCTTGCAGCGGATCGGGCTTCAGATTCATTGCCGTGAACAAGCTCTGGAAAGCGGCGCGCGAGGCCGCATCGGTGCTTTCGATGAAGAGCGTGCCCTTCCCCTTGTTGACGTAATTGGTGAGGCCGTTGATCTGCCCGGTGCTCAGCTCGAATTTCCCCTGCCCGACCAGGTAGATCAGCGTGTTCGCCTCGACGCCGGGGGCAAGCCGCGCGTCATCTTCCACGGTGACGAAATAGCGTCCCGACCGGTTGAGCGTGCGCGCCAGATAAGTCGCGCCGCGTCCGTGCTTTTTCTCCTTCGCCTCGCCCAGGTAGCAGACGGCGATGCTCACCTCGCGGGGCGCGCCGATTTCGCGGCGGAAGCGCAGATCAATCTCGTTGAGGCCGGGTTGCGCGGGGTTCGGCGCGTCCACGAAGTTGTCGCTGCGCTTGCCGCGCCGCACGCGCGCCAGTTCGACGTAGGGCGTCGGCGCGTTAGCGCCGGGCAGCGTCGTGCGCGCGGCGATGGAAAACTCCGCGTTGATGTACATCGGGCCATCGCGCTGCTCTGTGCCTTCGCCGGCGCGCGGACGGCTCTCCCCGTAGCTCAACAGCAGATAGAGCAGCCCTTCCATCTCGTTGCCGATGTCGTAGGCCACCGGCTGGGGCAGCACGATCACCTGGCCGAGCGGATCCACGGCGACGCCCGGCAGGATGTAGACCGCCGTATCCGGCGGGTCGTTGGCGATGACTTCCAGCCCGGCGACGATGCCCGCGCCGTGAAAACCCATCGCGTGCGCGCGCAGGGCGCGTTGATGGTACTCATGCGCTTCTTCCCACACCTCGGCGGTCACGGCCATGCCGTCCACCGGCTTGATTCTCTTGGTCGGGAGTGTCTGCAATAGCTCGTTTTTGTCCACAGTACAGTACCTCTCTTCGTAAGTTGTGAAACGTAAAGCGTGAAGCGTAAAACGTAAAGCGTAAAGGTTTCTTACGTTTTACGTTTTATTCTTTAGCATCAACGTGCAACGTGTACGCGGTGTGCGCCGGTTTTTCGGCTTCGATGAGCGCCCGGATGCTGTTCAGCCACGCCGCTTCGGCGTCCTCCGGCGGCAGACGCAGCAGCACGGTGAAGGTGTGCGGGCGATTGTTCCGTCCGAGCGCAATGCCGGGACCGAGCGCGGCGTCGCTGCCCAGGCGGAAGTTGTCGGCCCGGTGTTCGACGATGTGCGCCTCCCCGCCGGTGTAGATTTCCAGGTAGCGCTTCAGCCCTTGCCGGGTGCCGCGTTGCCGGTACAGCGACACCGCCGCCTGCACCAGTCGCCGCCGGCGCTCTTCCGGCAGGCGTTCGTTCAGCGTCAGATCGAACCAGGAGGCCAGCCAGCGCAAGAAGTCGGGCGGCGTCATCTCCGGGTTGAAGTAGTTGCTGATGCTGTCAATTTGCGTCTCGATGGGCGACCAAAAGCTCTCGAACAGCATCAAGAAACGTCCCATCAGCTCGTCATCCGCGTAAATCTCCGGCAGATACCGCAGGTAGTCGCCCTGGACGCGCACGACAAAAGTGGCGCTCTCTTCGCTCAGAACGTCGTCCCCGCGCGTGACCACCGCCCGGCTCGAGATCTCCCTATCGCGTGTGATGGAGGCGATGCGCGCTTGCGTCTGGAATTCGTAGCGCGCTCCGGCGGACGCGGTGAGCGCCCAGACGAGATACTGCGTATCGGCGTCCACTTCGACGTAGGGCGTCGTCCCCTGGAATTCGGGCGGCGGGTTGTAGCCGTGCAACGTCAGGCCGTCCGGCAGTGTGATGCGGAGCGTCAGGTTCGGCGCAGCCTCCTGCGCTTCGACGCTTGTGTAGAACGTGACCAACTCGCCGGGATAGCGGCGGTAGAAATCCGCCACATGCGCCACCGTTGTTTCTCCTGCTGTGGCCGGTCTCTGACCGCGCCACTCCCTGGTTGCAGTTTCGGCTGTCATACCGCAGTATCCTCTTCCAGCGTCGCCAACACGATCTCGTGATTGAGCGAGCAGAGCAGCGTGTCGGCCGGCACGCGGACGACTTTCTGTGTGACCGGCGTCAGCTTCGCTTCGCGCCGGCTGACCTGGTCGGGCCGCGCCTCTTCGCCGGGCGGCAGCTCGTCTTTCGGCGTCACGGGACGGGTGCTGAGCTGCACATCAACGACGTGTTTGACGCCGGGCACGCGCTGGATCAGCGAGAAAATCTCCGCGACGTACAGATTGCGGCCAAACGGCCAGCCTTCCCACGTCGCATCCATCAGCGCGTCTTGCTTTTCCGGGTCTCCGGCGATGGCGAGTGGGCTGATGAACGCGCGCACTGCTTCCGCGACGCGCGTCCGCACCACTTCGGGCTGGCTGAACTCGGCGGGGATGATCTGGGCGTTGACCTTGACGCCGAGATAGGCGGGTTCTTCGATGCGCAGGGTGGTGGTGAGCAGGCGATAGTGATCCAGGTGCGCTGCGATGGTTTTCGCCAGCGCTGCATCCACCTGCAGGCGCGTGAGATCGCCCGCCCGCAGAGAATCGAACGCCGCCGGCACCACAAGGATTTCGATGGTTCCCGGCGGGACGCGACATGCTTTATCGTCAATATCTGCCCTTTGCGGGACGTTGCACTTGACCCGCGCGACGCTGCGACTCGCGCCTTTCGCCAGGTGTTCGTAATCTTCGGCGGTGACGGCGCGCAGTTGCGCCTTCAGCTCCCGCCGGGCGCGCACTTTCACTTCCTCCATACTCTCCGCGTCGCGCCCGCCGGAGGCCCGGCGCAGGTTATTCACGCGCGAGATGTAGGCCAGCGAGGTCGTCAACCCTTGCAGCGAGTCTACCGGGACGTTCCCCGCGCCGCCGCCGCCGTAGCGGTAGCGCGTGAAGCGGACCTGCCGGCCGGCCTCCGGCACGCGCCCGTACTGGCGCACCGTGCCGTCGGGTTGGCGGACGGACGGCCCGAACGCGACGACGCCATCGGCGGCATCCACCGTGAAGTGGCGGTCGTAGCGGCTGGAGTGCGCGAAATTGTCCACGCACTGCCACGGCACGAGAACGATCTCGCCTTCGCTCCACTCTTCGACCTCGACGGTTTCGCCGTCTTGCAGCGTGAGAATAGGCGCGTGTTCCAGCCTGAAGCTCTGGTTCGGTTCGCCGGTGCTGCGGCCCAACAGCTCGTTTTCGACGATGACCGCGTGGGTCGCCGGGACGCTCGCGCCGAGCGTGAACGCGGTGACGCCGGTGACGCGCGGCGATTCGGAGTACATCCCCTGTTCCGGGCGGCGCGGCTCGATGCGACAGCGCACCCACAGCGCGCTGCGCCCGAAGACCTGATCGGGGCGCATATCCAACGGCAAATAGAGCACCAGGCTGCCGCGCGGGTTGTTGAGGCCGCCCGTCGTATCCCTTTCGCCCTGCCGCGCGCTCGGCGCGACTTCGCCCCACTGTCCGTTGCCGAGCGAGTATTCCCACACCCACGGCGGATCTTCGCGCCGCACGCCGACGGCCTGGGTGCGCTCACACTCGAAATTCAACTGTAGGATGTGCCCGCTGATGTTGCGCGTCTCGTCGAACCCCAGGTAGAACGTATCGCCCACCTTCGGTTTGGTTTGATCGAAGGCATAGAAGGCTTCGACGCCCAGACGCGGCAGGTAGTTCTTCTGGAAATCTTCCGCGCGCCGCAAGTGGGTCAGCTTGGGCGGCGTGATGGTCAGCGCGCGGTCGGTGGTGAACGTGACCTGCGCTTCCTCGCCGAGCGCGCGCGAGATGACCTCGATGCCCTGCGGCACGATCACCGGTTCCTCGTTCTCCGGCGTGATCGGCAGTGAGACGGAGAGCCAGAAGGTCAAATCGGTGCGCGCGCTGCTGGCCGGTTCGCGCTGCATCCCCAGTAAGTTGAGGAATTCGACGTAGTTCTTCTCCGGCACCTGGTTCAGCCGGTAGACGATCATCTCCGTCATCCAGGCGAACAATTCAATCAGCGTGATACCGGGATCGCTCAGGTTATATTCCGTCCATTCCGGGCAATAGTGGATGATGCGCCGTCGCGCGCCATCCACAAGGTCGCTCTGGAAACGTAAATCGTCTAAATTCGGTGATGGAAGCGCCATAGTTTGCTCCTTAGTCCAAAGTTGAACGTTGAAGGTTGAAGGTTGAAAGTTGGAGGTTGAAGGTTGAAAGTTGGAGGTTGAAGGTTGAAGGTTGAAAGTCGGAAGGTTCTTTCAGCCCATAACCTTTAACCTGCAACCTGCAACCTACCCCCTACCACCCCTCTTCGCCCACCAGGAAGAAGGGGTAGACGATGCTGCGCTGGTCGTGGGTGGCTTTAACCAGATAGTTCACTTCGACGACGACCGCGCCATCTTGCGTGTTGTCTGCGAGGACGCGCACCCACTGCACGTCAATGCGCGGCTCCCAGCGGTGCAGCGCTTCTTCGACGTACTGCTGCATCAGCGTCTCCGTCGCCGAGTTGCGCGGCTCGAAGAGCAGCTCGCTGGCGCGGCAGCCGAATTCGGGCCGCATCACCCGCTCGCCGGGCCGCGTCCCCAGGATGATGCCGATGGATTGCTCGATGTCGCGGTCGCCGCTGACGAGCGCAATCTCGCCGCGCGCGTTCACCTGAAGCGGAAAAGCTAATCCCTGCCCCAGGAATGCTTTACTTTTGAAATTGATGCTCATTCACAAGCTCCTCTGGGAAAAGTTGCAGGTTGAAAGTTGAAGGTTGAAGGTTACGAAATCCGTTCATCTCTCATTTCTTCTCTCATCCGATGAGCACGGTTGGACAGCCGGGCGGGATGATGGCATCGGGCGGGCCGGTGCAGGTGAGTTGATCGCCGACGCGCGCCGCCGGCAACCCGCCAATCAACACCGTGGGACTGCCCGGCGGCAAGATCGGCCCGCCCACGTGCGGCACGACGCCCGTGACCATCGGGCACGCGTGCATATCGCTCACGCGCGCCGCCGGCTGCCCGCCGATCAGCACCGTCGGACACCCGACGACGATCACGCCGCCGTGCGCCGTCTGATCGCCCATCCGCGCCGCTGGTTGTGCCATAGCGTGCTCCTTTAGTTGATCTTGACCAGGGAGCCTTTGACTTCCGTGATGCCGCTCGACTTCACCGAGGTTTGCGCGTTGCTCCCCACCTCCGCGCTGGCCTGGGCGGTGACTTTGACGTTCAGCCCCTCGATTGCCACATCCTGAACGGCCTTGAGGTTGAGTTTGCCTTTGGTGTCGAGCGTGATGTCGCCCATGCTGCTGAAGGTGGTTTTGCCTTTGGCCGTCACGCTCACGTCGCCTTCCATCTCGATGGTCAGGCTGTTCTTGGCCGAATCCACGGTGAACTTGTTCTTGCCGGTTTTATCCACCAGCACCACTTGCTCGCTGCCGCTTTTGTCGTTGAACGTGAAGCTGTGCCCGCTCTTGGACTGGATGATGATGCTCTCTTCACCCTCCTTGTCGTTGAGCACGATGAGATGCCCGCTGCGCGAGCGGATGACGCGCTGGTCAATCACCTTTTTATTGCTACCTAAAATCTCGCCGGTGCCGGCCGGCGGCTTGTCCATCTTGTTCCACAGTGCGCCGACGATGTACGGGAAGCTAGGGTCGCCGTGCTCGAAAGCGACCAGCACTTCATCGTCCACTTCCGGCGTGAAGAAGAACCCGCGCTCTTTCCCGGCCATCGGCGCGGCGAGACGCGCCCAATTACTGGCAAGCTCCGCGCCCTTGTACTTGGTCAGCCAGGGATACTTCACCTGCACCCGCCCCAACTTCTCCGGGTCCTCTATATTGACCACGATGGCTGGAACCACACCGTAGATGTGCCCTGGATCGTGGTATCCATTGTTGTTGCCGTTGAGCAGATAGCTGAGCGTGTTGGGATGCCGCCCGGCGACGCTGAAGCTGACGCGATAATCGCCGCGCGTGTAGACGTGGCGCGCCTCGGTGATGTAATACTCGCCGCTAAACCGCTCGCCCACCCCTTCGACGGTGACGACGCGCCCGGCGCTGACGCGCGGGTCGCCCACGCCGCAGACGCCTTCGGCCTGGATGAACGTGCTCTCCGCCTCGGCGAAGCGCGCGGCGGCGATTGCCTTCGCGTGATCCACCGTCAGTACCGGAATATCAACCGTGACGTCTTCGGCGGCGCCACCCAACTTCTCTTTGGCAACCGCGCTGCCCTTTTTGTCGAAGCTGCCGCTGGCAATTTGCGGCTTGGTTCGGGTTTCGACCGTCGTTCCTGCGCCTTCGAGCGCCTTCTTGCTGGCCGGATCCCAGCCGGTGACGATGGCTTTGTCCACCTGGTGCATCAGCGTCACGCGGGGCGCAAAACTGGCGAGATTTTCTCCCCACATTAGGGGCGCGGGTGTTTCCCTGCCGCGCACGGTGTTGGCTTTTTGGAAATAAAGTTTCTTTTCCAGGACGTAAACCTGGTAGCCCAAAAGCCGCGCGCGTGACCACAAAAACTCAAGATCGGTCTGGTTGTATTGCAGGACGTGAAAATACTTGATGGAGCTGAACCCGCTGGTGTCAATGTCGGTGGTCAGCCCCGTTTCCTGGGCGATGGTCTTGACGATTTGATCCTCCGTCACCCCGCTGCCCTGCGGATTGGCATCCCCGAA
>DAOUAQ010000215.1:0-6610 GCA_034433375.1 Anaerolineae bacterium
CTTACCGGGCACTTGCACTGTAATCCCGCCCAGCGCAGCAATGCCCAGTTCGAAGGATACGCGGTTGCGGAAGCCCTCCGCGTCCCAGATCAGCGCGATGGATTTGCCCGCCAAGTTTTGTGGCAGCCGTTTGGCTTGCCACGCATCGCGCAGGGTGTCGGCGAGGTCGAGCAGCGCGACGAGGTCGGCTTGGGTGAAGTCCAGGAAGGAGATAAAGTCTTTTGGCGTTGTCATAGGGTGTCATTAACTCCTTGTCTGAAATATACCACGAATCTACACTAATTTTCACGAATAGGCAAAATCAGGGTGGCCCCGACGTATGCAGACGTTCGTGAGGATTCGTGGCACGTCACGCTGTACACTTAGCGCCGGGCAGCGCACAAACGGCACGGATACTGGCCTCGAAATCGAGTTTCCGTGGCAGGTAGTGGATGGCATTCAGATAGGTCAGCGTCGCTTCGGTGTGGTGCAGGTTGTTGAGCAGCGGCTCGGTGTAACGGATCGCGCCGTATTCTGCGTTGCGGATGTGGTGCTGTTGGCCGACGTGGTTGTTCCAATCGACGCCTTCGGTGAGAAAACCGCGTGATCCATAGTGGTGGCAGGCGATGGCGGAGAGAACGCCCAAAGCGACATCGCGGTGGGTTTCGTCGCCGCGTTCGAGCCACGCTTCCAGGTGCGCCTGGGCGACCTCGGCGTTTTCCCACAAGTAGGCGGTGTCCCAGCTTTCCTCCATCCAGAACAAGCCCTGCGTGAAGACACCGTTGCGATTGTCGTCCATCCGATAACGTTGCATCGCGGGCAAAGCAACCTCGTGGGCAAAGTCGCTCCATCCGGGACGGTCGAGCAGATTGGCGATCTGGCGCAGGATGCGGAAGGCGCAGGCATAGGCGACGTTTTCGTGGTCGTCGAAAGTGTCGTGATTGATGCTGCCCCATAATCCACCGGCATTGACGAATGCATCGCCGAGCGTGCGGGCGAGGTCTGATTTACCGGTCAGCGCCCACAACTGAAGCAAGAACAGCCCGTCGGCGCTGTGATCGAAGATTGGATCGGGCGAGCCATGCGGCGAGAGCGGGTACGCTGCGCCTTCAACGGTAATGCGGCGCGGCGTCCAGCCGGAATCGAGCAAGGGGACGTGCTCGGCCAGCCACCCGGCGAGGCGATGCGCGGTCTGCGTGAGGATGGCGCGCCGTTCCGGCAGATCGCGTGCGAGTTCGAGCATTTGCACGCCGATTTTCGCCAGCGATCCGGGGCAGAGCCAGTCATCCTTGTGGGTATAGTTGAAGCAGAAGCGCTGCTCGACGGTGTGCCAGTAGGGAAGAATCAGCCCGTCAGGTTGAATAAAGCCGTCATTGAGCACGTGGTCCACGAGGTGCAGCGCCTGCTCCTGGATGCCCACGTCGCCAAGATAGCCGCCCCACCGGTAGAGCAGATGCGTCCCGCCGACCGCATTTGCGGCCCAGCCGGGGCCTTCCAGCGGGCCGAAGTCGTGCCACAGCATCGCTTCACCCTCAGGATCGACGAAACTGGATGTGGCGCGCAGATTGCCGTCCGGCGTTGGTTCCAGGCAGCGCAGGGCGAAGTGCGCCGAGGCGTTGGCGCTGGCGAAGAACGAGTCAGAAAAAAGGCGTGTATCTTCGATTGTCGCGGATAGCGTATCGGTCACTGTGATTGTCTCTGCTGTAGAAGTGTGAAAAAGCAAACCTGGCGCATATCGTGCGCCAGGTTCATCATACTATAGCGCGGTAAAGTTACAAATCCGCTGCTTTTGCCCGCTCTCCCTGCCGCCTACGCGGTCGGATCAAGCACCCGTCCCACGAAGAGCAGCGTGTTCGTCTCTACGTCGTGGATCAGGAAGATGAAGGGACGATCTACGGTGATCGTGTTCAGCGGCATGGAGACGATGCCCACAACGACGCCCGTGGCTGCCGCCGCCTCGGTGCCTTCCTCGTCCACGGCGACGTAGGCTTCATGGATGACCGACTGGATGAAAAGGTCGCGCGCGCCGTCCATCCCGGAGAAGTCGGCAATTCCGGCCTGGAAAGCATCTCGCATCCCCAAACCCGCCAATGCGTTTTGAAGGGCGAAGCGCGCCTTGAACTCGAACTTGGGCAGCGTCACTTGCGCGTCGGCGGATTCCAGCCCCGCCATGATTTTCTCTACCCGCGCCGCATCGAGCGCTGCCTCGAACGCCTCGAACGTCCCGGCGTCGGGCACGAGCACCAGCATCCGCACTCGGTCGCCCTTGTACTCCAGCGCGAGCGCCTCGAAGCCGTCGCCGGCAAGATAGGGCGTGCGCGTCCGGCGGGACATCACCGGTACGCTGATCCGCGATCCGTCGAGTCGCGTGAAGTCGCCCTGCATATCGCCGTGAAAGGGAACGTTCCAGTCGGCCTTGAAGTAGATGGCGTTGAGCAGCACCAGCCGTGCATCCGCCGTGAGATCGCCCTCTTGCAGCAGTTCCTCGATCTTCTGCTCGGTCTGCTCGCTGACCCAGGCGTTGATCGCCAGGCGGGCCTCCTCGCGGAGTGCATCCTGTTTGAAATCGGCCAGCCGCATCCCCGCGCCGTAGTGGACGGCCAGCGTGTCGAGGTAACTCGACAGGAACCCGTAGTCCTCCTGCGCCCACAGCGCGTTGGCGACGTTCAAGCGGAAGGCCGCCGCGGCCTCCGGTGACGTCAGGGCCAGATCGAGCGCGTTGAAAGCGGCGTGCAAGTCGTCGGGCGATAACGCGAAGTGCAGCGCCTCGGCCATCTGGCGCTGCGTCTCACCGGCAGCGCCGGCGTAGGCCATCGCCAGCGCGGTGGAGATGCTGTGGGGCGAGTAGAAGAGGTTGCCATCCTGCTCGCGCAGCGCCCGGTACAGGTCGAGGGCAAACGCGCGGTTCCCGGCAGCCAACGCTTCCCGCGCCGCCTCCGCGACTTGTGGCGCGGTCTCGCGCGGCAATTCCGACTGGATCAGCGAAAGACGCGCGCCGCCTGGGCCGGCGGGTTCGGGTGTCGCCGTGGCTATGGGTGCGAGGGTTTCCGGCGGGGGTGTCACAGCGGGCGTCGCGGGCGGTCCACACGCCGAGAGCAACATACTGACCAGCACCAATAGTGCGATTCCATACTTCATTCGGTTAAACATCATCTGCCTCCTGTTGATTGATTGTACTGTGTTACGTCTTTAGGACGTTCAATCGGGGACAGGAGTTCCAGGGAGGAGTGATAGGCAGTAGACAGAGAAAATCACTAACGAGTTTTAGAGGTAGATCCGATCTTATTGCGGGCCAAGCCATGCCTTTAGGGTCTGTCAAAGAATAAGTGCCTGACCGCGACCTTCCCGGAAGCTGGCCACAGCTCAATCAAGGCATTTTCCAAGTGCCGCCGCATGTTCAAGCGCAGCTTCCGGGAAGGTGGACTCGGGAAGTTATATTTTTACGAACCCTTAAGATTGTCGGAGTTGGATGTGGCGCGCAAGTCCAATCTCCGACTCATCCTATTTCCAAATAAATCCTATGAGAAAAGAAATACAGGGTGCAACCAGGGCTACCACAATTTGTTTGCGTCCGAGTTGTTCGATGCGATCATCTTCAGCATAGGCATAGGTTGTTGCCTTTCCAAAGAACTTTGAGGTCGGATAGACCCCTTTCCTCAATGCAAATAGTCCCTGCGAAATGGCAGAACCTGAGATCAGCAGAGTTAGCGACGCCATCACAACTGCGCGTTCTTGGAAGAATGTGGCTTGCCCCACTATCAGGGGCAATGCAATTAAAGTTAGCATGATAAGCAGTGTTAATACAATGTATGTCAAATATGCTGAATTGATGCCGGTGTATTTGCGTGAGATTTTGACCAGTTCTTTCTGCGTGACACGGTCAAACTTACCCGTGACCCACATTGGCCACCAGAACGCAATAGCGCCTATAAGACATGCGATCCACAAATGTATGTTCTCGGGCATTATTCACTTCCAACACTGGTCGCAACAATGAAGGTTTAAAAACTGGGGGAATGCTTACAATTGCTTCTACACCAAAAGTCTCGACGTGAAATGCCATAGCCGACTGGTCATCCATTAAGGCTTCCTCATAAGCGTCTCCCTCAGCCACAACCACGCCATTTAGCCCAAGCGGATAAGCCACGTACCCGTCAGGATGTTTCTCAACGATAATTTTGAATTGTCTGATCATTTTATTACCGTGTCATTCTGAAACAATATCCTCTATGGATACTAACTCGATTTCCTCAATGAAGGCATAGTGTTTGTCATTACGGGTAAGCAACGGTAGATGCTTTGTCCATGCAGTAGCAGCAACCAGAGCATCATGGACTTGTAGTGGGGTATGTGTATATTTCTGCAAAAGCTCAGATGCCGCGGCTGCGATCACAGCATCCACTTCCAGGACTCGAATATGATGTAGCAAGCGAACGATGCGTTTGCGCTCGTTATCCGATAATCCCGGTTTGCTGAAGAGTTCTTTGCGGGTGATGCTTGAGCAATACAGACTGCTATCACCTGACCACACGAGGCGTTTAGCCCACGGCAGTCCTTTCAGCCAGTCGATCAAAACGTCTGTGTCTACCAGATAGCTTACGCTTGCCATTGCGCCAGTTCTTCGATCACTTCATACAATGGTTTATCAGTCATTTCGCGGATACGGTTGACATAGTCAACGCTGTCTTCATCCGGCGAGGTTTCTGCCCACATACCGAACCCCAGAGCTTCCGGCGTTAAATGTGTGCGCGCAGGCAAATTGAAATACCGGTCAACCGTTGACTGCGGGATGCGATAGGTCCGGCCCAGACGTATCGCCGGCAGTGCGCCGTCGTGGATCAATTGCCGGATAGTCCGTCGCGTTACTCGGAAAATGGAGGCGACTTCGGTGACAGTGTAGACTTTTTCATGATACGATTCTTGAATTTGCATTGTCTGTCCTCCCTGTTTTGTTCTTGCTTCCATTATACCCTAACCTACCTTCACATGGTAGACCTTCCCCACCTCCGTCGTTAAGACACACTGTGCAGCATCCGTTTGCACTGCAACTGGCATCCCATCGCACGTGAAAATCATCCCTTCCACCGTCATAAGCCAGCACACATTCCCTTGTAGCGAACGAATCGTCGCTTCAATCAGCTTCCCGTTCCGCCACGCAATATCCACCTCGAAACCGCCGCGCGCGCGCAATCCCTTGACCGACCCGGTGGGCCAGGCCGCAGGCAGCGCGGGCAGCAACTCGATGACGCCGGTGTGACTCTGCGCCAGCATCTCCGCGATGCCGGCCGTCGCGCCGAAGTTGCCGTCGATCTGGAAGGGTGGGTGGGCGTCGAACAGGTTGGGGTAGACGCCGCCGCGATGATAGTTCACATCGTCCGCGTCCACCGGCGTGAAGAGTTGTGAGAGCACTTTGAACGCCCGGTCGCCGTCCTTGAGCCGCGCCCAGCAGTTCACCTTCCACGCCATCGACCAGCCGGTGCTCTCATCCCCACGCAGGTCGAGCGTGCGCTTGCAGGCAGCGAACAGGTCAGGCGTCTGTTCTGTGATGAGATTGCCGGGATACAACCCGATCAGGTGCGAGATGTGGCGGTGATGCGGGTCGGTGCTGTCCCAATCCTCGTGCCACTCCTGGAGATCGCCCTTGCGCCCGATTTTGAAGGGGTAGAGCCGCGCCCTTGCTGCTCGAACCGCGATGACAAAACCGTCCTCGATGCCCAACACCTCGGCGGCGGCGAGGCAGTTGTCGAAGTGCTGACCGATGAGCGCCATATCCTGCCCTGTCGCCATGCTCGTCTGCGCCACAACGCCGTTTTCGGTGACAAATTCGTTCTCGCAGGAGATCGCCGGGCATGTGACCAGGTGACCTTCATTATCTTCGATCAGCCAATCCAGGCAGAATTCCGCCGCGCCTTGCATCAGCGGGTAGGCCACGTCGCGCAGAAAATCCACGTCCCCGCCAAAAGCGTAATGCTCCCACAGGTGGAAGCACAGCCACACCCCGCTCAGCGGGAAGTTGGCCCACATCGGCTGCCCGCCGCCGTAGTTGCCCACCGGCGCGGATTGCGCCCACAGGTCGGCGTTGTGATGGCTGCACCAGCCGCGACAGCCGTAGTTGGTCCGTGCCGTCTTTGCGCCATTGATGCTCAGGGCGCGGATGAGGTCGAACAACGGCAGGTGGCACTCCGCCAGATTGGTGATCTCGGCCGGCCAGTAGTTCATTTGCGTGTTGATGTTGACCGTCCAGTTGCTGCTCCACGGTGGACGCACCATGTCATTCCAAACCCCTTGCAGGTTGGCCGGCTGCGTCCCCGGGCGGGAACTGGCGATGAGCAGGTAGCGCCCGTACTGGAAGAGCAGGCTCACCAGCGCGGGGTCGGGTTCCGCCTGGAAGTCGCGGATGCGCCGGTCGGTGGGCAAGTGGGCTTTGCCGAGCGAACCGAGGTTCAGTTCCACGCGACGGAAAAGCGGCTGGTAGTCATCGAGGTGCGCTTGCAGCAACGTGGCGTAGGGCTTATCGGGGAGCGCCGCCATCATCGGCGTGACGCGCGCGACCGGGTTTTGCCCCTTCGGCAAGCTCAGGGCAAGCTCCTCGCGTTGATCGAAGCCGGTGAAGCTCGTCGCCATGCACAAC
>DAOUAQ010000216.1:0-5836 GCA_034433375.1 Anaerolineae bacterium
GGAACGTCGTTGATCAGGCGTTTGGTGTAGGCTTGTTTAGGACGCAAGATCACCTCATCGGCTGATCCGCTTTCGACAAATTTGCCATGCTCCATGATGTAGACGCTGTCCGACACATAATACGCCAGGCCAAGATCGTGGGTGATGAAAATGATCGTCATGCCGATTTCGTCACGCAGGCCCATCAGCATATCCAGGATGGTCGCGCGGGAACAGGCATCGATCATCGAGGTCGGCTCGTCGGCGATCAGAATCTTGGGCATCAACAGGAAGATGCGGGCGATCATGAGGCGCTGCATCTGTCCACCGGACAGCTCGAAAGGATATTTGTTGGTCAGTTCATCGAACTTCAGATTGACGAAGCTGCACGCCTCGGTCATCATCTCGACTTTTTTGGCCTGCGGGAAGCTGCGACCGCCGCGCATGTTGATGCAATCCAACAGCACGGCATCGATTTTGTTGAAGATATTATAGGAAGAGAAGGGGTCTTGAAAGATGGCTTGAATATTGCGCCAGTATTCCAGCCTTTTCTTCTGCGTGCTGATGTCGCGTCTCTGTCCCTGGAAGTGAATATCGCCTTCCGTCGTGCTGGTCAATCCTAACAGCATCTTCGCTAACGTGGTCTTGCCGCTGCCCGATTCACCCACGATGGAGATGACTTCGCCTTCGTAGAACTTGAAATCCACATGATCGACGGCCAAAGTTCTCGTGCGGCCAAAACCATAGATCTTGGTCAGTCCCGTTCCGCTCAGGCATACTCTTCTTTCATCAGCCATTTTGATAAGCCTCCCGCAATTCTTTCTCCGAGAAGATGCAACGGTAAGTGCGGCCGCCCTCAGTATTGCGCAGGCCCACCGACATCACGATACATTCTGGCTGAACGTATTTGCAACGTTCGGCAAAGCGGCAGCCTGATGGCGGATTTTTCAGGTTCGGCGGCACGCCGGGGATGGCGGTCAGTTTGACCTCCCGCAGCCCCTCTTCGGGCACGATAATGGATCCCATAAGGCCCTTCGAGTAGGGATGCAGCGGATCGAACACTGCTTCGCGGGCGGTGCCTTTTTCCACAATCTGCCCGGCGTACATCACCATGATGTCATCGGTCACGTTATACAACAGTGGGAGTTCATGGGTGATGAAGATCAGCGAACCGACCAACCCATCGTGCAACAACTGCTTGATCATCTTGATGACCATCTTCTGCGATGTGACATCGAGCGCCGAGGAAGGCTCATCCGCTATGAGTACCTTGGGGGATAGCAACACCGATATGGCAATCACTGTCCGTTGTTTCATCCCGCCAGAAAGCTCAACGGGGTATTTTTCCAGGACTTGTGGCGGAAGTCCCACGGTCTTAAATAGCTTGCAGGCCCGCTCATAGATGGCTCTCTTGTCGGCAGAAGGATCGTGAGCGCGAATCACATCTTCCACAAAGTGGATGACTTTCTGGGTGGGGTTGAGCGCGTTCATCGCTGCCTGGGGAATGTAGGCAATCTCCTTGCCCAAGATCGCTTTGCGCACGTCATCCGGATCCATTCCCGAAATGTTGCGGCCATCGATGATGATCTCGCCGTTCATGTAGTGCAGCGGCGCGAAGTAATAGCCCATCAGGCTGAGGGCGAGCGTGGACTTGCCACAGCCGGATTCGCCGGCAATGCCCAACGATTTGCCTTCTTCGACTTTCAGCGAAACGTGGTCAACTGCATAAACACTTTCCCCAAAGCGGGTGATATAACGTGTGCTTAGTTCCCTAACCTCTAACAGTACTTTTCCCATATCATTCACCTAGTCCCTCAGCGCCGGGTTGAATACCTGATCAAGGCCCGTATTCATCAAGTTCATCGAGAAGGTAATCAGCGCGATGGTGACGAGCACGGGGATGTACGCCCACCACTTTCCCAGGGTATGCGCATAGTAGATCATGGCCCAGTTCATCATCAGCCCCAACGTCGGCACTTCAGTGGTTCTTGGTCCCAACCCCAGGATGGACAACCCGGCCTCTGCCAGGATAGCAGAGGAGATTTGCAGAATCATGGCCATCACCACGTAGGAAGCGATGTACGGTAGAATGTCGTTGAGGATGATGTGTACGATGGAATGGCCGGACAGCTTCGACAAATTGACGTGGTCACGATTGCGCAGCGAGATCACTTGCGCCCGCACGGATCGGGTCGTCCAATACCAGGAGGTAAGCCCAATGACAACAGCGATAGTGGTAGCGCCGCGCCGTTCTTGCCCGATGCTGAATGAAATCAAGATCAACAACACCAGGCCGGGGATGACGGTAAAGAGGTTGGTGAAAAACATAATGATGTCGTCCACCATACCGCCGATATAACCCGCCAGCAATCCCAGGGTCAGACCGATCAGCGTAGCAAGGATACCGGCGATAAAACCGATCCGCAGCGAGACGCCGGCGGCCGCCACCAGCTCCGTCAACACATCCCGGCCGAAGTTATCGGTGCCGAGCGGCAACAAGCGCACGTTTGCCACGCGACTGACGTTCACGTACTCGGATTGCGCGATCGTCCCCTTCTCCGTAAGCGCCCCCGTGCTCGCGTCTTTCGTCGCAATGATGGCCGCCTCGGTCGCCAGGAGTCCGTCCAGCGAAGCATTGAGCCGGATGTAGTAGTTGCGTTTCGCATTGGTCATCCCGGGGATGTTCATTTTGGGGTCGAAATGGGTCTCCCACAAGTCCAGGAGCAGCGCGGTATCGTCAATATCGATCTCGTCTTCGGGAATTCCGCTTCCCATAAGCCAATCCCGCATCGCTCTACGATCATCCTGGCTCAACTTGCTGGCAATGCGCTTGGCGGCCGCCCCCTCCAGATTAAGGATATATCGCGGAGACGTCGTGCTGTCATAGACATTCACGTAGATGCCAGGTTCGAAGAACGTGCCTTGCGCGATGATTCCTAAGGGCGGATCGGGGATGAGCAGCGGGTAGATAAACACAATCAACAGAATAGCCACCAGAATGGAAAAACCGAAAACAAACTTACCAGAGTGGAAAACCTGCCGAATGGTGTGTTTCATAGTTCCACCCTCCCTTAATCTGCCTGCACCGCTTTGATGCGCGGGTCGATGATGCCGTAAAGAACCTCAATGGTGAAGTTCGCAATCAGCACCATGATGGTAATCATCAAGGTCGAGGCTGAGATCAGCGGATAATCCTGTCCCATGACGCCGTTCAAGAGTGTGTAGCCAATCCCCGGATAACTGAAAACGATCTCCGCCACCAGCGCGCCGCCGGCCATCGTGCCGATGGCCATGGCCAAACCGGTGATCTGTGGAAGCATGGCATTTCTGAACACGTAGCCAATGATTTTGCGGTCTTTGATCCCCATAAAACGGGCGTACTTGACGTAATCCGCATTCAATTCGTAGATTGCCATAGAGCGCATCCCAATCGCCTGCCCGCCGATGGAGACCAATACGATGGACCAGAAAGGCAGTTGGTAATGTTTGATCACGGACCAGATGAATCTCCAGCTAAATTCAGGCATCAGATCAAACCCATATCCCCCCGAGGTGGGGAACCATTCTAAGGTCACGCCAAAGATGACCATGAGAATGACCGCCATACCAAAGGCCGGGAAGTTGCTCGCAAAAATACTGGCAGGCATGAGGACTTTATCGAATCCCTTCTTGAGGTAAGCCGCCAACGCGCCCAGCGTATTCCCGATCAACCAGCCGGTGATGATCGCCGGGAACTGCAGGGCGATCGTCCACCCGATGGAAGATCCAATCGCGTTGGCCACCGTTCGGGGGTACATACTGATCGAATACCCAAAATCACCCCGCAGCACATTTCTGATATAGATGAAAAATTGTTCGATCATAGGTCTGTTGGTGCCAAACAGTTCGGTGTACTGCCGATAAATCGCCTGGACCCCGGTCGCATCGCTCATACCCTGGGCCATCCTGGAGACGATGGCGGCCACAGGGTCTCCGGGCATCAGGCGCGGCAGGGTAAAATTCAGGATGAAGGCAAACACTAACGTCACCAGAAACCAACCCAGCTTGTTGAGGAAATACTTACGGTATCCTTTCAACGCAACACCTCCTTAGCGAATTACGAGTTAAGAGTTGCGAGTTACAAATGGCAAATCTTTGTAGACATGGATGCATATTTAGGAACAGCCATGTTCCGGGATGAGCGGAACATGGCTGTTTTTGTGGTAGTGCGGGTTACGGGTTAACGAGCGTGAGGTTGTAGAGACACGCCACACCCCAACCGTCGCTACAGATCATCGGCGGAACGGGCGGGTTGGTGCCGTCATCCTGGTGCGGGAAGTTCGTCCACACCGTCTCGTTCACTGCGTGGAACGCCTGCGGGCGGTACATCAGCGTGAAGGAGGGGATATCGGTCAGATAGATCTTGACCAATTCGGTGTACATTTCCTTCAACTTGGCGGGATCGGATTCGCCGGGGATCGCCTGGATCAAGGCGTCAACATCAGGATTGACGTACTGACCCCAGTTACCGCTCCAGTTGCTCGCCATACCCACCCATTCGGAACTCATCAGACCGCGGACACGGCCCCACGGCTGGGTTGGGCCAGCGCCGCCGCTCCACATCATGAAGATGTCGTAGCCTTCGGGCAGCGGGGTGTCGGACTTGGTGACGACGGTCTGATACACAGACCATTCAGGGAAATTGGTCGTGATGTCGATGCCGATCTTCTTGCCGGCGGCAGCCACAACTTCAATGGCGGCCTGCCAGTCGGACCAACCGTTGGGGCAGGTGGCGATGTAAGCGAGCTTCTTGCCGTTGTACTCGCGCCAGCCATCGCCATCGGTGTCCTTGATGCCGGCGGCATCCAGGAGCGCCTTGGCGCCTTCGATGTCGTTGCCGGCCCACTGCAAGTCCTTGACAGCATCGCGATCGTACATGGCTTGCTCGCCAGCGGTCGGGTTCATGAGCGAGCGCGGCACCTGATCGAACGTCGCCGATTGGTTGGTCATGGCGTTGGCAATGATGGTGGGATAGTCCACCGCAATGGCGATGGCCTTGCGCACCGCGAGTTGATCCAAACCATAGGACTTCAGGTTATAGAAGGCGGTGGGCAGGCTGGCGCCGATGCCGTAGGGCGCTTCGGGCAGGTAGGTGGAGATGGGCAGACCATAGTTGAGCCACAGCAGTTGAATATTGGAGTTGAACTGTTGGCTGACGTCCACCTCACCCTTGGCCAGGGCCACCGAACCGGCGGCGTTGTCCTTGAAGATCGTGTGGGCGATGTACTTGGGCACGGGCAACTTGCCCCACATGCTTTTATCCTGACCCCAATAGTTATCGTCACGGATGAGGACGACCTTCGTATCGTCCTTGAAGAATAGATGATAGGGACCGGAGTAAACCACATCCTCCCCGGTATCCGCCTTCAGCTTGGTCTCATCGCCGCCGGAGCGCTCTTCTAGCTTTTGGGTCCAGGCTTTCTGGATAACGTAGTTGCTGCTGATGTAAGCGGCGACGGACAGCGGATTGACCGCTTTGCCTGCGTCGGTCAGTTTGGCCTTGACCACCACCGTCTGAGCATCCTTGGCGATGATATCCTCAATGTAAGCCTTGTTGCCGGCGCCGGTACCGGTATTGTATTTGACGTGAGTAGCCCAGGTGTAGGCGACGTCTTCCGCGGTCACCGGGGTGCCATCGCTCCACTTGGCGGCCTTCTTGATCTTGAAGGTAATCTCGGTCATATCGGCATTCCACGACCAGGGACCGTCGGCCAGCAAGGGATACTGCTTGCCATCGAGCATGTTATACAGATACGGCGTCTCAAAGATGAGCACGCGCGCGCTATCGCCCGCGGCCATAAACGCCATGTTGTTGTTG
>DAOUAQ010000217.1:0-8226 GCA_034433375.1 Anaerolineae bacterium
GTCATGGTAATGGGCCTCCTGGTCTGGTTTTTTGTTTGACACAACTAGATTACCATACTTTGAGCCCATTACCACCTTTTTCCTCTGCGCTATTTAGCGGAAACTAAAGTTCAAGGGAATCGGCAGGGCCATTCACGGCACCGAGTACGATTTGATCGTTTACAGCAGCGGGCGTATCGCGGCGGTGCCGCAATCGGGGTGGGAGCGCCGGCACTTGTCCCGCGTGGATGGCAGCATCACCGACGGCGTGCTGGTGGTGACCCCTACGATGGAGGATCTCACGTCTGTTTCGCCGCTGGTGGCGATTGATCCCCACGAGCACAATCTGTGTCCCGCCGTCATTTCGACCAACCGCGAAGGCGCGATGATGGTGATGGAGCATTTGATCGGTCTGGGACACCGGCGTATCGGCTTCATCACCGGTCGCCAAGGCCTGGTTAGCTCGAACCGTCGTCAGCAAGGCTACATAGATGCGCTTCAGCAGACGGGCTTACCGATTGACATGGCGCTGATCCAGCCGGGCGATTATACGCGCGAAACCGGTTTTCACTGCGCGCAGCATTTGTTCAACTTATCCACTCCACCTACCGCGATTTTTGCCGCAAACGATCAATCCGCGCTCGGCGCCATGGATGCAGCGTGTGAAGCCGGCTTGCGTGTTCCCGATGATGTGTCGGTGGTCGGTTTCGATAATATCACGGAATCGGCTTACTCGTTGCCGGGATTGACGACGGTGGATCAATCCGTGAGTGAGATGGGGTATGTCGCTACCACGATGTTATTGAAGTTAATGCATGGTGAAACCCTGAACGAATCGCTCAGCAAAGTGCCTGTCAAGTTGATCATCAGGGACTCATGCCGGTCAATCCAATAACGGTGTGCTATGCGTTCCCTTTTTTGTGCTAACCGCGCGCTAAAATGGCCGTTTTTGATAGCGCCTTGGGTAACGATAGCAATAAAGGAGGAGCACTATACGCTATAGATCAAAAACATTCGCCCTATCCCAAGAAAAAAATGTTCAGTTTCAACTAAAAATATCTGGAGGGAGAAATGAAGGAGAATAGAAAGAAACTCACGCGCAGAGAATTTCTGCGCAGCGCGGCTGTACTCACCACGGCGGCGGTAGCGACGGCTTGTACTACCCCCACACCTCAGATCATCCGGGAAACGATCGAAGTCGAAAGGGAAGTCACCAAAGTCGTCGCCGGCACGCCGGTCGTCGAAAAGATCATCGAGACTCAGGTCGTCGAGAAGGTCGTGACGGCTACCCCCAAACCTGAACCCGCCAAGGAGAAAGCGGCGGATGTGCTTGGCACTTTCCCCAGAAGCGAGACACTGATTGTCAGGCAGCTCACCGGGCGTGTCGGTTCGCCCGACAACATGAACCTATGGGTGGGCTGGAAATGGCAAGACCGTGGTTTGCAGAACCTGGCTGATGAGCCGTTTTGGTCGGTAGACTTTGCCACTGGCAAAATCATCAACGGTTTAGCGGATGGGGACGCGAAGTATAACGCAGACTTCACGGAATGTACCATCCCTCTCCGCAAGGGCGTCGCCTGGAATGACGGCAAGCCTTTCACCGCGGCCGATGTGGTCTTCACAATCGAGACCATTATGAAGTATAAGGGCTTTAACGCCAATTCCAAATATGTGGATGCAGTCGCCTCTGTGACTGCCGTGGATGATTACACAGTCAAATTTGTTCTGACGAAGTCCAACTCCCGCTTCCACACATGGTTCCTCGATCGCTGGGGTTGCGACAGGATCATGCCCAAACACATCTTCGAGAAGGAAGCAGATCCAGTCCAGTTTACCTTCAATCCGTATGTAGGCTGCGGTCCTTACAAGCTGCACAGTTTTGACCCCCAAGGGTTCTGGACAGCCTGGGTGAAACGCGACGACTGGGATAAAAGCCCGACCGGCATGATGTACGGCGAGCCTAAGCCCAAATACATCGTTATTCAGGCTTTCGACAATGAAGGCGCGCAAATTCTGGCGCAATTGACGCACCGATTAGATGTGGCGGAACTCTCGGCCGATGGTCTCAAGGCGTTGTTAGCGCAGTCCAAAACCTCCCGCGCCTACCAGCCGACTTTCCCCTTCGTGGTCAACAACGACCCCTGCATCACCGGCATCCTCTTCAACACCGCCAGAGCGCCATTCGATAACATTGATGTCCGCTGGGCGCTCACCCTGGCGATTGATATCGTCGAGTACACGAGCATCGCCGTTGATTCCTCGGGCACTTTGAGCCCGGTACACGTCCCGCACCTCGGCCCATATCCCGCAGATTACATCAAGCCGATGCAAGACTGGTTGAAGTCCTTCACCATTGATGTGGGCGGCGGCGAAACCTTTGCGCCTTATGATCCCACTTCGCCGAAGCGTGTCGCGGACTACGCCAAGAGTCGCGGTTATGTCTTCTCCGATACGCAGGAATTTCTCGAACAGGCTTTCGGACTGGGGTGGTACAAGTATGCCCCGGAGATCGCCGAAAAGCTGCTGGTGAAGAACGGCTTCTCGAAAAATGCGGACGGCAAGTGGCTGCTGCCCGATGGCAAGCCTTGGAAGATCGGCTTCGTGTGTGGCACCACGCTTACCAACCACGATGCGCGTAATGCCGCGGCCGCCGTGCAGCAGTGGAAGAAGTTTGGCATTGATGCCGAGGTGCTTTCCATCGCGGATAATGATGGTCTGCAAGCCACCGGCGACTTCGATGTGAGCGGCAACTGGCCGGCGCAGGAGCCTTGGGGTGCAGGTCCCGACCTGTATCGCGTGCTCGACCGATGGAACTCGGCCTATAAAAAGCCCCTGGGCGAGCGCACGCAGGGTATTTACTCGCGCTGGTCGAGCGATGAGATGGACGCTATCATCAAGGAACTGCGCGAGACGGATCCCTTCGATACCGCGAAAACCATTGCGGTAGGCACTAAGGGCCTTCAGGAAGCGGTCAAGAATATGCCCGGCGTCCCGACCTACGGGTACATCGGTTTTGTCGGCTGGGACGAGTACTTCTGGACCAACTGGCCTGGTAGCGAGAACGCCTACAATGAGCCCTATACACACTGGCCCAATTTCAAGTACTTCACTCCGTTCCTGAAAGCCACTGGCAAATAGGTTGGGTTGATGGTACAATGATCCTGGGTGGGTGCCTTGCCCACCCAGGATTTTTTCAGACAAGTGAGGTGGTCGCTGTGACATTCGTAAAACGATATCTCATCCCCCGTCTAATTGCATACGTTCTCGTCATCTGGCTGGGCATTACCGTTGTTTTTCTTATTCCCAGAGTCACGCCGAATGACCCTGTCATGGCGATGATAGGTATGATGAGAGCACGCGGTTCAACATTGGAACCAGGCTCGATGGACGGCATCATCGCTGACTTGACCGAGATGTATGGCTTGGAAGGCTCCTGGCTCGATCAGTATTGGGCTTTTTGGAGCAGGCTATTCCGTGGTGATTTCGGGGTTTCCTTCTTCCAATTCCCCACCCGCGTTAACCAGCTCATTGCTACCGCCTTGCCCTGGACTTTGGGACTCTTGTTGACGACGACTCTTATCTCGTGGATATTAGGGAATATCATAGGCGGTTTAGCGGGGTACTATGCGCGGAAGGGGTGGTCGCGGACTCTGGATGCCGTCGCCATGGTGATCCGCCCGCAGCCTTATTACATTTTCGCCTTCGGGTTGCTTCTACTTCTGGCTTGGGTCGTGCGCTGGTTCCCGGTCACCGGCGGGGCGTCAATGGGCGCCATCCCCACCTTCACCTGGGCCTACATCAAAGATGTTCTCTGGCATGCGACCTTGCCGGCCCTTTCCTTAACCATCCTGGGCGGGGCAGTCAATTTTCAAATAATGAAGCTGATTGTACAGAACGTTAATGCCGAGAATTTCGTCCAATATGCCAAGCTGGGCGGCGTTAGGGAAGACCGGATCGTGAGCAAGTACATCATTCGCAACGCCATGCTGCCGCAGATCACCGGTCTGGCTCTCTCGCTGGGGCAAATCTTTAGCGGGGCGCTGATTACAGAGATCGTTTATGGTTATCCTGGCCTGGGTATGCTACTTTATAACTCCATCATCCGAGCAGATTACAACTTGATTATGGGGATCATCCTCCTTTCTATCGTTGGTATCACCACAGCGATTCTGCTTGTAGATTTGACCTATCCCTTGTTTGACCCGCGGGTGCGATACACTTAAGGAGGCCCGTTACGTGAAAACCCTTAGAGACCTATTCCGAGATTATCGTTTTTGCTTTAGCTTTGGCGTACTGGTGATCGTCCTGCTCTTGGCCTTCCTGTCCATCTTTTCGCCGTATGATCCTACTTTGTGGAATGTTGTCCCGAGAGATATGAAGCCATCGGCTAAATACCTGCTCGGCACCGATTCGAACGGGCAGGATATTTTCTGGCAGGCCACTTTCGCGGTACGCAATTCTTTGATCATCTCCCTCATCGCTGCATCAATTTCGAGGGTGATCGCCATTCTGGTGGGCATGATTGCCGGATATAGAGGAGGCTCAACCGACCGGGTCTTGATGTTTGTCAGCGACAGCCTGCTGGTGATTCCGCTTTTCCTGATCATGGTCATGTTAGCCATGATGGTGCGTGAATATATGAACCTGGTCGTATTGGGCTTGATGTTGTCGGTTTTTGGCTGGGCCTGGGACGCGCGCACGATCCGCTCGATCATCTTGAGCTTGCGTGAACGAGAGTTTACCCAAACGGCCATCCTTTCCGGCACGGGCACGATCAAGCTGGTGTTGAATGAATATATACCCTTTGCCATGCCGTTTGTCTTCTCGACTTTGATCAATAACATAGCTTGGGCAATTAGTTTGGAGATAACCCTGGCCTTCCTGGGCCTGGTCGATCTCAACAATCCTACCCTGGGCACGATGCTGAATTGGGCGATCACTTACCAGGCGATGTTTTTAGGACGCTGGTGGTGGGTCTTGACGCCGGTGGCCTTATCCGTTTTACTGTTTATCGCCCTCTACTGGCTCTCGGTCAGTATCAGCGAATACCTGGACCCACGGACCCGCGTCCAGCGCGTGGGCGCATAGTGAGGCTGCGATGAACAAAACGATACTGCGAACGGAAAAACTGAAAGCCTTTTACATGCTCGATGTTCTCGGCGCCCAGAAGGTCGTGCAGGCTGTCAATGTGGTGGATCTAGACATCCGAGAGAATGAGGTGTACGGGATTGCCGGTGAAAGTGGCTGTGGCAAAACCACGTTGCTAAAAGCGCTCGTTGCGGCGATCGAGCCACCGCTGCGGCTGATTGACGGCTACATCTTCTATTACATTGACGGTAAAGCGCTTGACACCGCAACGCTCGACCCCGAAGCCAAGCGCCGTCTGCGTTGGGAGTACATCTCTTACGTGCCGCAAGGTTCGATGAGTGTGCTCAACCCCGTCATCAAGATCAAGGAAACCTACCGTGATTTTATCTCCAGCCACGTCGGACGTAGGACGCGCGATGACGCTTTCGAGATTGCCAAAGAACACATCACTGAGTTGGGATTGCCGCTTGGCGTCCTGGATGCTTATCCACACCAGTTGTCCGGCGGGATGCGCCAGCGGGTGACGATTGCTCTGGCGACGCTGCTCAAGCCGCGCATTATCGTCAGCGACGAGCCGACGACAGCGCTCGATGTTGTGGTGCAGCGCGGCGTGGTGCAGCTTTTGAAGGATATTCAGACGAAACTGCAAAATACGATTGTGCTGGTCACGCACGATATGGGCGTCCACGCTAACATCGCCGACCGGATCGGCATTATGTACGCGGGCAAAATTGTCGAAGAGGGCACGACAGAGAGGATTTTTGGCAATCCCTTGCACCCATACACGCAGTATTTGATCAATTCCTTGCCGCGATTTGGGGATAAGACACCCCGACAAAGCGTTCCCGGCAGTCCACCCTCGCTCGCCAACCTGCCCGGTGGATGTCCCTTTCACCCGCGCTGCCCGCGCGCATCAGGAATTTGTCTGGAGCAGATGCCCGATCATATACACCTGGATAATCAGCATCGCGTCGCCTGCTGGTTGGTGGGAGAAGAGAAATATGGAAAAGCTGCTTGAAATCGCTGATCTGACCAAAGTCTATTCTTTGGGAAGTCTGTTATCGAGGGTCAAAATCACGGCGGTGGATCGCGTGTCGTTTCACATCCGGCCCGCTGAGATCTTCTGTCTGGCCGGCGAGAGCGGCTGCGGGAAAACAACCACCGCGAAAATGATTATGGGCTTCGAGGAGCCCACGTCCGGGAGCATCATCCATGACGGCAAACCATCGAGCAAACACGAAAAGGTGTGGTTCACGCAGGATATCCAGGCAATTTTCCAGGATCCCTTCGGCACGTTCAACCCTTTGCGGACGGTGGATCGCTATTTCTTCGAAACGGTGCAGAATTACAAGCTGGCGCAAGGCAGGGCAGAAGCGATTGCGTGGATGGATCAAAAGCTCGAGGCGGTGGGGCTTTCTTACGAAGAGTTTGCCGAAAAATACCCGAGCGAATTCTCCGGCGGGCAATTGCAGCGCATCTCTATCGCCAGGGCCTTGTTGACCAATCCGACGCTCCTGATCGCCGACGAGCCGGTTTCGATGGTGGATGCTTCTTTGCGTATGTCCATCGTCAACCTGTTCAAGCAGCTCCGCGACGAATTCGGCGTCAGCGTGCTCTACATCACGCACGATCTGGCAACCGCCTATTACGTGAGCGACCGCATTGCCATCATGTTCAGGGGCAACATCGTCGAAATGGGGCCTGTCGAGCAAGTGCTGATGACCCCCAAACATCCCTACACCCAACTGCTGCGCGAATCCATCCCAGAGGCCGATCCGCAAAAGCGGTGGAGTCAGCGTGTTTCGCTTTCTGAGTCGGAACAGCAGGAATACCTGCGCACCGGTTGCCGCTTTGCCGGCCGCTGCTCGCACGTGATGGACAAATGCCTCGAGTCGCGGCCACCTGACGTTCCTGTGGGCGATACGCTGGTCAAATGTTATTTGTATTCATAAGGGTTTTTACAGTTTGCGATAAACGCCGCGCCCGCAATGGCGCGGCGTTTGTTTGGTGCTGCCTTCTTGAGAGGGTGGGGGCGGGTCGCATTCGCCCCACACCCCCACTTCTCCTTGGAAAATAAACCGCTAATCTCGCAAATCTACGCGAATCTTTCTTGAAAATTAGCGAAAATGCGCGTGATTCGCGGTTGAAATTTTGCTTCTCGTTGATGTGGAATCCCACATGGAGACTCCTCCTTGTTTATTGAGATGATACGTTTGGTGGAATGTAAACTTGACTGTCACAAAAGTGTGGTAAACTACATGAAGTTATAGCAGTTCTATGTCAGCCGATAACTTGACTCCCGCCTCATCACTGGACTACCTGACTAACGACTACCTGACTAACGACTACCAGACTAACGACTACCTGACTGCCCTGTTCCTTAACAATTGAATAGCAGACCCTTTCGTTGGATCCGTCGCCACATTCACATAAAAGGAGAACGCTTGTGGAAACGCGACAAAAGTCTAACGAAGTCTTGGTAGAACGGCTCTTGCCGGCGCTCAACCGCAACCCACAGGATCGGGCGGTGGCGTGGGAGGAATGGTACGCGAGTGTGGGCGTCTCTTCGGTGCTGGCGTTCGTGCGCGTGACGAACGACACGGCGACGCCCGACGATGACATCGTCCACGACGCGATTGCGACGGCCTACGAGCAAGTCGAGGGTGGGCGCTACGAACCCCGGCTGGACATCCCCTTCACCGCTTACGTCAAGGGCATCGCGCGCAACAAGATCCGCGAGGCGCGCCGGCAGTCGTGGCGCTATGTGGCGCTCGACGACGCGCCACCCGCGCTGTTCGAGAGCGACCGGCCCAGCCTGGAGAGCCTCATCGAGCGTCAGGAGCAGCTCGCAGCGTTGTGCGACGGCCTGACCCGGCTCTCCACGCTGCAACGGCAGGTGTTGGCCGACTACTTCCAGGGACGCAGCACCGACGAGATCGCGCGCGCCTCCGGGATGAGCGAGGAGGCGGTGCGCCAGCACAAGAGCCGCGCGCTGCGGCAGATGCAGCGCCAGCTACCGTCATAAGACTTCGCGGATCGACACGATCCCGCGGATCGACACGATCCCGCGGATCGAACGTAGGGAGTTCTGGGTGGGCACACAGGTTCCCGCTCACCCAGACTTCCTTACGGTGATTAGTGATCGGGGATTAGGGATCA
>DAOUAQ010000218.1:0-9425 GCA_034433375.1 Anaerolineae bacterium
CGGATGTCGGCCTTGGTGAACCCGGCCTCTTGCAGTGGGCTACGCATCCCGTACTCATGGGCCGCGCGCGCGCCGGGCCGGTAATCGCCGGTATCGTCGGCGTTCGAGCCGTCAATGACGTAGCGGTAGCCGTGTTGTGGCGCGTACTCGACCAACTGCTGGCACACCGACGCTTTACAGAAGTAACAGCGATCGGGCGTATTTGCCAGAAAACGCTCATCTTCCATTTCGTGCTTGTCGAAGACAACGTAGCGCGCGCCAATCTGCTGCGCGATGGCTTCAGCCTCGGCCAATTCATAATCCGGCAGCGTCGGCGACACCGCTGTCACCGCCAGAGCGTGCTCGCCCAAGACATCGTGGGCGAGTTTGAGCAGCAGCGTGCTATCCACCCCGCCGGAGTACGCGACGAGCACGCTGCCCATATCCTGTAAAATCGTTTTCACTTGTTCTACTTTATCGTTCATCCTTAATCCTGTCCTTTACACTGAAAAAGGGCAACCACAGGGATGCCCCTTTTCTAAAGCGAAAACCGGGTCTTTGTTAATTGGTTCACGCGCTGACAAATTCAAAAACAGGTGTTTCAATGACACGCACCGGCTGTTTTTGTTCCCACACAGTCTGCTGTAATCGTTCTACTGTCTGTGGTGAAAAGTACTGTTCACCTGTTTCCATACATACGCGGGCCGGCACGTTCTCGATTACGATGAACTTGCCGTTAATCTCAAGAGAATAGGTCACTCTTTGATCAACTAAGGTCTCTTTCCAAGTAACTGCGTTCATTTCAACGCCTCCTGATTCTAAAGGCTTCCCACAACTTTAAGGCTGGCTGATAAAGCGTGATAATCTTTATCAAAGGCCGCGATGGGTAACTACACTGAACGTGTATAGGTCTCCCCTGATTCGTTTTGCCAAAAATCAAGCAGCTCGGTCCATATTTGTCATCTGGATAGTCCTCAATGATCTCGCCATTCAAAATGGCTTCTCGTAACTCTTGCATAGCAATATGTCGTAGGAGACTTTGATCTACGGCATGACGCGACAGCTCGAATTGGTCATGAGCAATTTTCTGACGAATTTCCTCAATCATCAACGCTATTATACACTAAATCGGCCGGGCTTGTACTTTCGCTCGATCACAGTACACTCGCTTCATGTCGCCCGATCCAGAAGACACAATGCCCACCTTCACCTCAAAATCAAAGGACAGACGATGATGAGACAAGACAGTATCATCTCCGGCGCGGAAGCACTCGCCCAGGGCGCGATTGACGCGGGTGTGGCGATGGTGACGGGCTATCCCGGCGCGCCAGCGACGGCGGTGGTAGACCATCTCGTGCGCCTGACCACGTCCGATGCCGTCCACGTGGCATGGAACAGCAACGAGAAAGGCGCCATCGAGATGGCTTTCGGCGCTTCGGTGGGCGGGATGCGCGCGCTGCTGTGCGTCAAAAGCGTGGGGCTGAATGTGGCGCTCGACCCGCTGATGGCGTTCAACCTGAGCGGTTGCAACGCCGGGCTGGTGATCCTCGTGGGCGACGATCCCGGCGGATGGGGATCGCAGAACGAGCAGGACAGCCGGGGTATCGCGTGGCTGGCGGAATTGCCACTGCTGGAACCGACGACGACTGCCGAAGCGCAGACCGTGATGCGCGAAGCGTTCCGGCTCTCCGATGAACTGGGGCTGCCGGTGATCGCGCGCGTCACCCACGCGCTCGCCACAAGCGCCGTTGCTCAACTGCACGCAGCGTCCACCCCACCTCCGCCGCCGGGATACCAACGTGAGTTCATGCGTTGGGTGGTGTTGCCGGTCAACGTGGTGCCGTATCACCGGCGGCTGTTGGAGAAACTGGACACAGTGCGCGCGCGATTTGAGGATTCGACGTTCAACGCGGTGGAGGGCGCCGGCTCGTATGGCGTCATTGCGGCCGGCGGCGCTTATCAAAAGCTACGGGACGCCCTGGCGGGAGAAATCCCACGCGACCTGCGCATCCTGCGCCTGGGAACGCTCTTCCCGCTCCCGGAGCGACGCATCGCCGATTTCTTGAGGTCGGTCAAGATGACGGTGGTGCTGGAAGAGACTGCGCCGTGGATCGAAGACGCTGTGCGCGCCATCGCGCAACAGGCCGGGCTTGTCGTCCCTATTGCGGGACGGCGCACCGGGCACGTGCCGCCTGTCGGGGAGCTGTTCGCGCCGCACATCGCCGCCGCGCTGAACGCCTGGCTGCCTGCGTTGGCGCTGCCCACAGACGGCGAGACGGAGCGCCCGCGCATAAGCCGTGAGCTACTTTGCGAGGGTTGTCCCTACATCCCCACCGTCGAAACACTCATCGCGGCGATGGAAGAACACGGCGGGCGGGATGCTTTTATCGTCACGGGCGATCCCGGCTGTATGGTGCGCGCGCAATTGCCGCCCTACGCGCTGCTCGACGTCAAGCACAGCCTGGGATCGAGCATCGGACTCGCGGCGGGGCTGGCGGCGAGCCAACAGCGATCTGCGACCAGCAAACGTGTGATTGCGTTGGCGGGCGATTCCGGCTTCCTGCACTCCGGCCTGGCCGGGTTGGTGGACGCCGCGCATACCGGTGTCGCAATGACCATCCTTATCCTCGACAACGGCACGACCGCGCTCTCCGGCGGGCAACCGCACCCGGCGAGCGGCATGGACGCGCGTCATACGCCACAGCAAGCTGTGGATTTGGCGGCGCTGGTGCGCGCGTGCGGCGTCGCCGACGTGCGTGTGGCAGACATTGATCGCGGCGACGACATCCGCGCGGCAGTCGAAGCCGGCCTACAGGCCAATGGCGTCGCCGCGATCATCGCGCGCGGCAAATGCCCGCGTTGGGTATGCACGAAGTAAAACTCTGTAGCGCAAGTAGCGCAAGCTGTTAGCTTGCGGCAAAAGCAAACTAACAGTTTGCCCCACATTTGTTGTCTTGGAGGTATAACAATGACTGAGTGGAACTCAAAAATGCACGATATTGTTGATGGACACGTCCACATGGGCAGCATTGCGCAGGAAGCGGGACTGCTGGCGATTCTTGAAGCCACGGGGGTCGAGAAGATGGCGCTGGTCTCCATCCAAAGCCCGGCAGCCGGGGCGGGACTCGCGCAATCGCTCTACATGAAGGCGCGCCACCCGGAGACGTTCTACGTCTTCGCGGGCCTGAACCACGCGGCGCAGTTCACCGGCGGGCGCGTCACCACGCCGAGCCTTGCCGCGCAGGTGGATGATTTTGTGGCGATGGGCTGTGACGGCATCAAAATGATCGAAGGCAAGCCCACATCCCGGCAGATCATGAACATCCCGGTGACGGGCGCCTACTTCGCCGATTACTGGGCGCGCGTCGCCGAGGTGGACCTGCCCATCGTCTGGCACGTCAACGACCCGGAGGAATTCTGGGATCCCGACCGCACGCCGGCCTGGGCGAAGGAGCGCAACTGGGGCTACGGCCCGGGCGACGTGCAGAAAGAGACGCTCTACGCCGAGGTGGATGAGGTGCTGGCCCGCCACCCACAACTCAGGATCATCTTCGCCCACTTCTACTTCCTCTCGGCGGATCTGGCGCGCGCAGCCCGCTTCCTCGACGCGCATCCCACCGTCTGCTTCGACCTCACGCCGGGCATCGAGATGCTCTACAATCTCTCGCGCCAGCCCGACGCCAGCCGCGAATTCTTCCTCCATTACGCCGACCGCATCATCTTCGGCACAGACATCGCCAGCGGGTTGACCGTGGCGGAGGGAATCGCGCGCGCCGGCATCGTCTTCCGCTGGCTGGAAAGCGCCGACACGTTCCGCGTCCCCGCAACGGCGGATTTCCTGCTCGGTTCAGCCGCCGATGGCCTCATCAAGGGGATGGCGCTGCCCGCCGACGTGCTGGCGAAAATCTATCGCGGTAACTTCACCCGCCTGGCAGGGAGGCAGCCGCGCGCCCTGAACGTCCCGCAGGCCATCGCGGTCTGCGAACAGCTCGCCGCTATCGCCGCAGCGATGTCGGACGCAGCGCCCGCCGAAACAGAGGCCGGAAAGGTGATGCAGTATCTCCAGGATTGACAAACGCTATTTCTATGTACAATGGCGGGATGATAGTCAATCAAGGTATCGCGCAATCGCCGAAATCAACCAGAGAAGGCTCTCGTGACACATAAAAGCGGGGGGGGCTCCGGAGAGTCCCAAAAAGTCACGCGCGCGGCGGTGGTCATCTTTATCGGGAACATCATCAGCCGCGCCCTGGGGCTGGTCCGGGATATGGCAAAATCGTATTTCTTTGGCGCTGGCGGAGCCGTCAGCGCCTTTGACGTTGCCGCGCAAGTGCCGACGATGTTCTACGACCAGTTCGTGGGCGGGCTGCTCAACTCGGCGCTCGTGCCGGTCTTCTCCGATTACACGCACGACGAGAACCGCGCCGAACTCTGGCAAGTGTTTAGCTTTGTCCTCTCGCTCATCACGATGGCGCTGGGGGTGGTGGTGCTCTTCGTAGAAGGCGCTGCGCCGTGGATTGCCCGGATCCTGGGCAAGGGGCTTGATCCACAATACCTGAGCCTCGCCGCCGCGATGATTCGCATCACCGCGCCGGCCGTCTTCTTCCTCAACGTCGCCGGGTTGATCTCCAGTGTGCTGTACGCGCTGCAACGCTTCACGCTGCCGGCGTTCACGGCCGCTGTTTTCAACGCGACGGTCGTGCTGGTCATTTTCGCCGGGCATCAGGCGCTCGGCGCGCGCGCGTTGGCCGTCGGATGGCTCTGCGCCAGCATCGTGCAGGTGCTCCTGCAATGGCCTGGTCTGCGCGGGGCGCGTGTGCGGTTGCAATCCCCCTTTCCTCTACACCCGGCGCTGATCAAAATGGGACAACTCTACCTCCCCATCGGGCTAGGATTACTGGTGGATCAGGCTGCCGTCGCCTTGAGCTTCAACATTGCCTCACAGACCGGGCCGAGCGGCATCGCGTGGATGAAGTACGCGGCTACGCTGATTCAATTGCCGTTGGGGTTGATCGTCACCGCGATCTCCATCGCCATCCTGCCCACCCTGTCGCGCTATGCCACCAACGCCGACGAGGACGCCTTTCGCGCCACCCTCGCGCAGGGGTTGCGGCTGGTGTTGATTCTCGTCATCCCGGCGGCGATGGCGCTGCTGGTGATGGGTGAACCGGTTGTCGCGCTCATCTTCCAACGCGGCGAATTTCTGCCCGCCGATACCGTCGCCACCGTCGAGGCGCTGCGCTTCTCGATCCTGGGACTGGTCTTTGCGGCGCTCGATCAACCGCTGGTGTTCGCCTTCTATGCGCGCAAGGATACGTGGACGCCGGCGCTCGTCGGCGTGGGGACGGTAATCTTCTACGTCGTGCTGGCAATCGTCCCCACCCTGTTCGGCCCGCCGCAGTTGTGGGCGCTCATCCTGGCAAACTCGTGCAAACTGATGGCCCACGCGCTGCTGATGCTCTACCTCTTCACGCGCAAGGTGGGCAGTCTGCGCCCGCATCACGTTGGACGAACGACGCTGTCGGCGCTAGGCGCATCCGTCGTTATGGCGCTGCCGGTGGTCAGCACCCTCTTCGCGCTTAAAAATGTTGTCCCGCCCGGCGCAGTCGGCTACCTGATCCGCATCCTTGCAGCCGGCGGCGTGGGGGGAGGCACATATCTTCTTTTGCTGCGGTTGATGGATGTGGAGGAATTGGCGCTCCTGCGCCAGACATTCCGGCGTCCCCCGATCGCTGAAGGATAGACCATGCACCACAAGACTCGAATTGTACTTCAATGGATATGCGCGCTGCTCATCACGGTGATGACGGGCTGCGCGTCACACTCGGTCGAGCCGACGGCGCTGCCCGAAAAGCGCATCGTTGTCCTGTGGCATGGGTTTGCCGGCGCAGAGTCGGTAGCTTTGCAAGTGTTGACCGATCAATTCAATGCGGAAAACGCCTGGGACATCGTCTTGATCACCGAATACCAACAAGACATCATCACCAAAATCGCCGCCACTACCGCCGAGCACCGTCCCGATCTGGTTGTCATCTGGCCGAAAGATATGCAGGACTACATCAGCGCCGGTCTGATCGGCGCCGCGCCCGACCTCTCGCCGACGCTGCGCCGGGAACGCGCCGACTTGTTGCCCATGGCCGCCGCGCTGTACACGGTGAACGGCACGATGCAGGCGTTGCCGTTGGGGCTGATGACTTACCTGATGTACTACAACGTGGACTGGGCAGGCGATCTGGGTTACACACCTGCGGCAGCGACGTGGAATGACTGGCAGCAAGCCGTGTGCGCAGCGACGAATCCCCTGGGTGGTCAGGTCGGCGTAGGACTGCCGGCTCACGCCAGCAGCCTTCTGGCGCTGCTCACTTCCGGGGGAGCCGAGATCATCGGGGCGGACGGGTACTACAATTTTGCCAACCAGCCAGGCCTTCAAACCGCCGCCGTGCTCAACACCGTGCTGGCCGGCGCGTGCGGCATTGTCCATAACGATGCCGACACAGGCGTGGCGCGGTTCAGCCACAGTTCGCTGGCGATGTTAGTGGAGTCCAGCGCGCGCCTTGCGGAGATCGAGCAAGCCGTCACCAACGGACGTAACTTCAAGCTGGGGCTGACCGCGCTGCCTGGCTTCTCCGGCCCCGGCCCGACCCTGTGGCATGGGCCGGGTATGGTGGTCATCGCGCCAACGGGTGAGCGCCGCGACGCTGCGCTCAGCGTTTTAGGGTGGTTCTTCTCGCCCGAAGCGCAAACTATGTGGAGCGCGGCGACGCATTATCTGCCGGTACGCCGCTCGCTCATCGAAGAGCAACTCACCAGGGCACAACTTCCGGAGGCGGAAGAACACCTGTTGCAGATCACGCTCACGGCGGCAGATAACGGGGCTTGGGTAGCCTGGCCGCGCCACACAGACAATATGACGTGCCGCGCTTCGCTCTTGAGAGGGTTGCTGTCGCTCAAAGAAAGCACAACCACACCCGGCGCCTACATTGACATCGCCGTGACCGCGTGTAATACGGGGGTCAAACCGTGAATTCTGAGCGCGCGCGACCCAACCGGCGTCCATTCTGGCAAACCCGGCAACGCCTGCTCGCCGCGCTGCTGGCGCTGTTCGTGCTCGGCGGACTGCCCAAAGCGGCAACGCTACAGGAGAGTCCCGCCGCCGAATTCTTCCAACTGGTCAACCGTACCCGGCTGAGCATCGGCCTTGCCCCGTTCGGCTCGTCAACGTTGCTGACCCAGGCGGCCCAACGCCACGCGGACGACATCGCCAAACGCGGCATCGCTACCCACGAAGGCACAGACGGCTCCGACTACCGGCGGCGCATCCGCGAAGCCGGCTACCGCGCGTGGAACGACGGCTTGCTGGTGGATGAAGCTGTGTGGCTGGGCCTGGGCAAGCCGGCCGATGCGCTCAACTGGTTTTATGGGCAGCCCCAAGAATGGGCGCGCTTCAGCGACGCGCGCTACCGGGAGATCGGCGTGGGCTATGCCGAGGATGGGCAAGGCGTCCACTACCTCGTCATCACCTTTGGCGCGCGCCCCGGCGTGCTGCCCATCTTCATCAACGACGGCGCGAGCGTGACCGACTCTCCGGTGGTGGCGGTGCGCCTGACGAACGAGAACGCCGAGCCGATGGGCGAAGGTTCGTGGATCGGCAAGGCCATCGAAGTCAAGGTGAGCGACACGCCCAATTTCGACGGCGTCCCCTGGCAACCCTGGGAAGCGCTGCTACCCTGGCCGTTAGCCGGAACAGAACCCGGCGACTACTCCGTCTACGTGCAGTTCCGCGATGGCGCGAACCGCACCGCCATCGCCGAAGCCACTATCCGGCTCGTCGCGCCCGGCGAAGCTCCCCCCACGCCCACGCTCTGGCCGGGCCTCGTCCTGCAAACACCGGAGTCGCCCGCCACAGAGCCAGGCGCGTCGGTTGAGACGCAGCCTACAGCGGGACCAGGCGTCTGGGTCACGCCAGTCCCCACCCTGTCGCCTGAAGAGCTGGAACCCTTCCCCACGTGGACTCCGCTTGCGGATCTGGAACCGCAGGACACAGAATCCAAACCGGCAAACTGGCCGCTCATCGCCGGTTTTCTCCTGCAGGGCGTCGCCCTTTTCCTGGGCGTTGCCGCCTTCCTACGTCGCCGGTAACGATGAAAAAACTCAAGCAACATCCCAAATTTGGCGCGCTGATGCGCGGATTATACGACTACGCGCTCATCTTCGTCGGTTCGGTGATCCTCGCGGCGAACGTGCCGCTGTTCCTGGAACCGAACCACGTCGTTTCGACCGGCGTAACCGGCATCGGTATGTTGACGTACTACCTGTGGGGCTGGCCCATCGGGCTGGTGACGCTATTGATCAATGTTCCGCTGTTGTTGGCGGGGATTAAATGGGGCGGCGGGCTGCGCTTTTTTATCCGCACCATCTTTGCGGTGCTTGTGCTCACGGTATCCATTGACGTGTTAAGCCGCTACTTGTCGCCGGTCGCCGCCGATCCGCTGCTCTACACACTCTTCGGCGGACTGCTGGATGGCGTGGGCATTGGGCTGGTGCTGCGCGGACGGGGCACAACGGGCGGAACAGACATCGTGGTGCAACTGCTCGCGCGCTATCGCAGCATCCCCTTTGGACAGGTGCTCATGGCGGTCAACGGGGTTATTTTACTTGGCGCGGCGGCCGTGGTCGGCATCACGCCGGTGCTATATGCGTTGGTCGTCAACTTCGTCTCCGGGCGTGTGGTGGATTTCGTGCAGGAGGGCGTCGGTTACGCGCGCTCGGCGGTGATCATCTCCGAGCAGCACACTGCCGTGCGCCGAGCCATTTTAGAGAAGTTGGGGCGTGGCGTGACACAACTCGAGGCGCGCGGCGGGTACACGGAGACGGCGCGCCCGGCGCTGTACGTCGTCGTTTACCGCACGCAGGTTACGATGCTGAAAAACATCATCGCAGAGATAGACCCAAACGCTTTTGTTGTGGTCTCCGAGGCGCACGAAGTGCTTGGGGAAGGTTTTCGCGATGTTTGCAGAGCGTGAGGGCGGATTTGACGTTGTGATAAAAACCTCTGTACTTATAGAAAAGTATAGAGGTTTTTATCAATTCATATCAACGTCCGTATACAGACACGTGGATGGCGCTATTGCTGTTGAATGGCTCTCGATTCCAGCCACCCCACCGTTCCTTCAGTCGCAGACCCGCAATCCGCGCCATCAGGTCAAGCTCGCTCGGCCACGCATACCGCTGAACGACCGGGTTCAAGGAAATCCCTGCCTGTGAAAGGGAGACGTGGCTTTCTTCAATCATTTGCGTCGCTGCGTCGTGGCGCAGAACATCGAGTTGTACCCTATCCACTTCGATGCTCTCTGCATCCACGTATTGATCGTTGCGTAACCGGTAGAGGAAGGTGGGCATATACGTCTCTATCACAAACACACCATCAGCGGTGAGATGCGCGGCGA
>DAOUAQ010000219.1:0-17892 GCA_034433375.1 Anaerolineae bacterium
GCAACGCTGTGAACGGGATCGTGTTGCGTCCGCGCGGTCGTGTGGTCACCCCCACGTTGAGCGCCAACAGCATCATCAGCAACACACGGTACGCCGTGTTCGTCAACTACGATAACGGTAGTGGGTTGCCGGTGCTGACAGGCAACGTCATTGAGGATAACGGGCTGGACTCCGCCCCGGTGTTGGGCGGCACTATCGGCCAGGATATGCACTGGCCGCAGAACGGCGGAGCCCCTTACGTGGTAGCCGGTCTGACGGTCAATACCGATGTGACGCTGACGGTCGAATCGGGAGTGGTAGTGAAGTTCGATGCGGGGGCTAGTCTTGGTGTCTACGGACGTTTGCTGGTAGAGGGCAGTGCGGGCAACGAAGTGTACTTCACCTCGCTGAAGGACGACAGTGTAGGTGGCGACACTAACGGGGATGGCGATACGACTGTTCCGGCGCGTGGCGATTGGTACAACATTTACATTGGCAGCGCTATCCCCTCCTCCCTGCACTATGCGGTGGTGCGCTACGGGGGTGGAGGATACTACTGGTACTACTCTGGTGCCGTGCAGGTTTCCGGCACTGGCAGCGCTTTGGCACTCAACCATACCACCGTCGCTGAAAGTAGCGCCGCAGGCGTCTGGGCTGAGTATGGCACGGTGACCGTCACCGACAGCCTGATTGAGGATAACGACTGGCAAGGTATTGTGCTCAATTCTGCCACGGCCACCGTGTTGAACAGTACCATCCAGCACAACGGCGGCACTGGGATTGCGGTTTACATGGCATCGCCACTTATTGTGTCTTCTACGCTAGAATCGAACACCTACGGACTCTATGCAAGCGAGGGATTGCCCACAGTGCTGTCTTCCACGTTTGCAAACAACAATACCAACTTCTACATCAGTTCCGGTTCAGCGCTGCTCCAGGGCAATGTGATCAAAAACAGCGCCGGGCAGAACCCATCTTTTATGACCTCCGAAACGCTCCTGGTCAACAACGACTTTTCCGACAATGCCATCCCCTACGTGCAAGTCTTTGGCGGCGCGATCGGTGAGGATTGTACCTGGACGACACAAAAAGGGTTGGAAGCATATTTAGTGACCTGGAACGATTTCGTAGTCCCAATCACCTATACCTGGGCTATCTCCGCTGGCGTCACGGTGCAATTCGATTATGGTACGGGTGCGCAGATTGAGGGTGTATTGCGGGCAGATGGCACAGACGGAGCCCCGGTGCGTTTCAGCGGCCCGCAGGTCTTTGCCTACCCCTTACCCGGTGATTGGAACGGCTTACGTTTTGCGCCTGGCAGCACCGCTGAGTTGCGCTACACGGAAGTGAGTTTTGCTCAGACCGGTCTGTACGTTGAGGGTACTGTGGAGGTCTATTCTAGCACTGTGGCGGCGTCATCGCAGGATGGCATCCGGGTCGCCGGCAGCGGCATTCTCGCGCTGACTAACGTTGCCTTCGGCGGTAATGGCGGGCTAGCGATTAACAATCAGACTGCTACCTGTGTTGATGCGCGTTATATATGGTGGGGGGACGCCTCCGGACCGTACGATAACTTTATGGATGAGGATGCTTGCGGGCAGAGTGGCATCAATGCTGGCCTGGGGGATGCCATCAGCGCAGGAGTGCAATACACCCCCTGGCTAACGGAAACAAAATCCAACAATGATTGGCTGGCAGCCACCGTCATCAACCCTGGCGCGCACGCTTTTCCCATCAGCGATCACCGCGACGTGGATTGGTATCGTATTCCGGTGGGGACGCGCAACGCGACCATCACGGCTACCCTCACCGGCCTGGTGCGCGACTACGACCTGTATCTCTTCAGCAGCCTGGCCTACGAACGCGGGCAACTGCCAGGGAGCATCCTAGATATGCCCCGCATGTCCGGCACCGGACAGCTAGATGCCCTCGGCAGGCTCTCGGACATTCCCCGCATGTCCGGTACACCTCGAATGTCCGGCACGCCGCGCATGTCAGGGACACCCCGGATGTCTGGTACGCCCCGAATGTCCGGCACCGGGAACCAGAGTGGCACTGCGCCGGAGACCGTCGCGGTGGATACTTTTCAACAATCCGGTTGGTACTACTTGCTGGTATTAGGCCACAACGGCGCGAATCATACACAGCCATATACACTGACGGTAACTGTGGCCCCCGGTCCTTCTAGCGACATTGATGGCTTCACCCTTCCATCCTTCACTCCTCCAGCAACTACGTACCCCAGCACCCGAACACTGATCCTGACCCACCGGGGACGCCTGATTGAACGCTATGGCGAGATCACTGCTACTGCATTCATCACTCGCTTGCACGACTTGGCGGCTACCCCTTCCGTCAACGGCGTGGTGGTGGATCTGGCAAGCTATGCCCCACTTGACCAGGCCTATAGCCTGTGGGCGCAGGATGGTACCGACCCACTGCGGGCTAACTACGTCGCAGCGAGCATCAAAGCGCTGTTAGCCATCACCCGTACCGCCTATCCTGATCTGCATTACCTGGTCATCGCTGGGGATGATGCCATCGTGCCGTTCTACCGTGTGCCTGATGAGGCAACGGTGTCTAACGAGACAGTCTACGCTGCTTACGGATTGGATACACAGCCAGGTAGTCCGGTGGGCGCGGCGTTGGGCGAGAGCTATTTCCTGAGCGACGATTACTATGCCAGCTTTCAGGCCGGGGTGCCCTGGCGAGGACGCTATCTCTACCTGCCCGATCTAGCGATAGGGCGGTTGGTCGAAACGCCGACCGAGATGACGGCCTTGATTGACGCTTTCGTGGATGCTCCCACATCGACATTGTCCAGCAGCCTGGTCGTCGGTTATGATTTTCTGCGTGACCAGGCGCAAGCCGTGCGTACAGAGATGCTCGCAGGCGGGTTGAATCCCGATGTACTGATCAACGACTACTGGCAAGCCGACGACCTGGAAGCCGTGTGGCTTTCTGCCCGCCACGACCTGAGTTCCATCAATGCCCACTTCAGCCACCAGGAAGCGGTACCGGCCGAGATCGCAGGTGGCTTGGTCTCGGTGACGGATGTGCAGACGGGCAGTGCAGACAGGGCCGGGGCATTGGACTTTTCAGTGGGCTGCCATAGTGGCTTAAGCGTCCCTGATAACCAGGCGACATCGCCAGGACTGGGGACCGACTTCAGCCAGGCGCAGGCCGGACGCGGTGTCAGTTGGATCGGCAACACCGGCTACGGCTACGGCGACAAGGATGAGATTGCGTACTCAGAGCAACTGAGCCTGTTGTTCATGCGGTACCTCCGGCAGAGGTATAGCGTCGGGGATGCGCTCCGACAGGCCAAATCTACCTACTTCAACCGCACCGGTATTCACTCCTTCACCCCTTATGACGAAAAGGTGCTGAGTGAGATGACGTTGTATGGTTTGCCGATGCAGCGTCTGCAGTTCCCCGCTTCTCTTCCGATGACCGGACCACAATGGATCCTGCAAGGGGACGCTGAAGGCCAACTCGCTAAACGCGAACTGATTGCTGATGTTACCGGCCTCACCGCACAGCGGGTCATTTTCGATCTGCCGGTGGCTTCACAGACCATCACCGACGGCGCCTACTTCCACATCAATGACGAGATTGAGGTAGTCGCCGGAATGCCGATTATGCCCCGCACCAGCGTCAGTGTGACGTTGCCGGGCGAGCAGGCGCACGGCGCATTCTTTGAGGGCGGGTATTACCAGACCTATGCCCCGTTCGATCCGGTGATCGCCCGCCTGATTACCGACACAGCAGACGGGCGGGTGGAACCGCTGTATGCCTTCCAGGAATGGGTACCAGCGGCGTGGGACCTGGTCAACAGTATCCAACAGTCAGAAGGAGTTCGGCAACGCTTGGTCATTCTACCGGCACAGTATAGCGCTCTTTCATCAAGCGCCGGGACTATGCGCGTTTTCGAAGCCATGACCTATACCGTCTACTACTCTAACACTGCGGATGTATATCCGCCCAGTTTCTGGTTGGTCGAAGATAAGGTGATAGACAGCAGTCAACATATCACCGTGGAAGTGACCGATCACTCTGGAGTTAGCCGTGTGGCTGTGGGGTACACCTTTGGGGACGGGCAATGGCAAGTGACAGACCTGAGGTGTCCTACGGCTGATCCTGACGTATGGAGTGGTTCTATCCCCTACACCGAGACACTCTCCTATTTTGTCCAGGCGGTGGATGGCGCTGGGAATGTGGAAGCCGAGACCAACAAGGCTCAGTACTTCCGGCCCTTCCTTACGCCAGAGGTGGATTTCACCGGGACTCCACGCAGTGGGGATGCACCACTCACGGTACAGTTCACAAGCACGGTTACTGGGACAGTCACTGACTATGGTTGGGCCTTCGGCGATGGCGGTATTGCTAGCGCATCAAATCCCACGCATACCTATACAAGCGCCGGCAGCTTCGGTGTAACACTCGTCGTTACCGGATCGGGGGGAGCAGCGCAAATGGTTAAGCCAGGATACATTACCGTCAATGCACCACCTAGTATACCCACGGCTACGTTTAGCGCGGACGTAGTCAGTGGCACTGTACCACTCGCCGTCACCTTCACTGCCGTCGCCAGTGGTACAGTCGAGGGCTGGTATTGGAACTTCGGCGACAGTACAGTGGCTTTCACCGGTCCAATAGTGCAGCACACCTACCAGATACCTGGCGTGTTCGATGTCAGTCTCACGATCAGTAACACGTATGGCAGTTACATCGTCAACAAGCCGGGGTACATCACAGTGTCGTCAAGCGGGGGCGGGCATCGTGTTTACCTACCGCTGGTCTTGCGGAATTGAATCACGATGCGATAACCATTGTCGATATGCAACGTGGCATAGACTACATCGGTGTCGGAGTCGGCGCAATCATCGTGGATGACCAGGGCCGCCTGTTCCTGGCACGGCGCGGCCCGCAGGCCAAGAATGAGCGTGGTCTGTGGGAATTCCCTGGCGGCTCGGTAGAGTTCGGAGAACGCTTGGTCGATGCCCTCAAGCGCGAGATGCACGAGGAATACGGCGTGGAGATCGCCGTGGGGGAACTGCTGGACGTGGTGGATCACATCTTGCCCGCTGAAGGCCAGCATTGGGTGTCGCCCACGTTCATCTGTTGCATTATCTCCGGTGTGCCTACCATTCACGAACCGGGCAAATGCACGGAGATCGGCTGGTTTGCGCTCGATGCCGTGCCGGAAGATGAACTGACGCTGATCACGCGCGAGAACTTATGCCATTATCGGCAACGGCTAAAGAAGGAGCAAAAGTGAACGAGGTATTTCCTGTTTCGACTCAACCGCTTAGCGCAATCCAGATCAGCGCCAACGGGCGTTACTTCGTGGAGCGCCACGGCGAGCCGATGTTCTGGCTGGGCGACACGCTGTGGGAACTGTTCCGGTGTTTCGATGCAGACACCGCGCTACGATTGTTGCGTCAACGTCAGGCGCAGGGCTTCAACGTCATCCTGGTGATGCTCACCGGCGTGGACATCCCACGTTTCGGCCTGGACGCGCCGCCGTCTTACCGCAACCTGGCGGGTGAAATCCCCTGGCTGGACAACGATCCGCTGCGGCCCAACGAACGCTACTTCCATCCCATCGACACGCTGATCCGCCTGGGGAAACAGACCGGGCAGACGTTGGTAGTGGGCGTGTATCACCAGTGGCACGTGGACACCATCACCCTGGCGAAGGCGCGTCCCTGGGCACGCTGGGTGGCGCAGCGCTATCGGGACGTTCCTAACCTGATCTGGTCGATGTATCCCCAGGCGACAGCGGCGTATATCCCGGTGTGCCGGGAGTTAGCAGTGGGATTGCAAGAGGGTGACGGTGGAGCGCATCTTATCTCCGTTCACCCAGACCCGGCGGTGGCTTCGTCCAGCTTCCTCCACAGCGAACCGTGGCTGGCGTTCAATATGATCCAGACGTGTATCGACTATGAGCACATCCCCGCCACCGTGATGGCTGACTATCAGCGGGTACCGGTCAAGCCGGTGGTGATGGCCGAGGGGGGCTATGAGGGCGTGGAGTTCGGCAGACGGCAGACCGCGTTGGAGATTCGCCAACAGGCGTATTGGACGTACCTGGCGGGTGGACATCACGTCTACGGGCACAACGACGCCTGGACCGCGCCGCAGCGGTGGGCAGAATGGATCGGCACACCGGGCGCAGCCAGTTTGCGAGTGCTGCGCGACATCCTGACAAGCGTGCCGGAATGGTGGCAACTCGTCCCGGATGCAACCCTCTTGGCTGCTGGGGTAGGGAGCGGCGGTATGGCGCAGAATCTGGCGGCGCGTCACAGTGATGGGAAGTGGGTGTTGGTCTACCTCAGCGCGCCGGGCACGGTGCCCGTGCGGTTGGACATTTTGGCTCAGAACCGCCCTCACCGTGCTGTGTGGATTGACCCCCGCGACGGCGCGCGTGTGCCTGCCGGTGCAATCGCCGGACAAGCGACGATGACGTTCACCGCACCTGCAGATTGGGAAGATGCATTGTTGTATATCGGAAGCGTGTAACGCATTGACATTTCCACTGGCAAGGAGGCAGCGCAGCACGAATTGAACCAAACATTGCCACTCGAGGGACACTGATCTGCATCTGCCCGAATATGACAACGATGGATGATGCGCAACGGCTGTATGCGCAGACGCGCGCCGTACGGCCCGACGTTAACCCGCGTTTGCTCCATTACAGCTATGCGACGTACACCGGGCACAACGAGGTGACTCCACTGCGCTTGAAATATGTAGAGCTGTGGTTTTCCACGGTGTTTCCCGATGCGTGGGAAGTGCGAGAACTGGGGGCGGACTAGCCGCGCCGCCAAACTGTGCTACACTCCGATCAACATTATATATCCAGCGAGGTTATCCCGCTATGAGCGCCAAGATCATCCTGACCAGTCAGCCCGAAAATCTCCAATTGAACACTTTCAATCCTCTCGCCGCCACGCTGCCCGGCGCGGCCCTGTTTCTGACGGTCAGCGGCGCACACCTCTACGGGTTTCCCTCGCCGGACAGCGACGTTGACCTGCGCGGGGTGTTCATCTTGCCGCAGCGCGCGCTGCTGGGCCTGGATGCGCCGGAGGAGACCTTTACTCAGACAACGCAATTCGCCGGCTACGAGGTTGACCTGGTCGCCCACGACGTCAAGAAGTTCCTGGACTTGCTATTGCGCAAGAACGGCTATGTCCTGGAACAACTCTACTCGCCCCTGGTCGTGCAAGGCGGCGCAGCGTTTGAGGAATTGCGCATCCTGGCGCGCGGGGCAATCACCAAGCACGTTTATCATCACTATGCCGGCTTTGCGCGGAACAAGCTGCGCGAGTTCGAGGGTGAATCGCCGCGCCGGGTGAAGACGTTGCTCTATGTGTACCGGGTGCTGCTCACCGGCATTCACCTGCTGCGCACCGGCGAGGTCGAGGCCAACTTGCTACACTTGTATCCAGCCCGTGATCTGCCCTTCATCCCCGATTTGATCGCGCAGAAGGCCGCCGAGCAAGCGGCGTTGGACGAGACCGCGTTGCCACACTATCAGCAGGCTATCGCGCGGTTGCAGGCCGAGTTGGACGAAGCCTTTGCGACGACGACATTGCCGGAAGCGCCGACGAATCGCCCGGCGCTCGACGATTTCCTGCTGCGGTTGCGCCTGGGAGATAATCGTGGCTGAACCGTTTTGGGAGACCAATCTGATCTACCGCGTGGTCATCGGCAGTCAGGCGTATGGCCTGGCGAACGCTGGCAGCGACCTGGACACCTGCGGGGTGTGTATCCCGCCACGCCGGTATCTTCTGGGGCTGACGCCGTTCGAGCAACACGTGGCGCACGGTACAGAGCGCGATACCGTGGTGTATGCCCTGGTCAAGTTCGCGCGGCTGGCATTGGAGTGTAATCCCAACATCATCGAGACGCTGTACGTCGAGCCGCGCCATATCTTGCACTGTGATAGCTATGGCGAGCGCTTGCGCGCGCAGCGTCACCTGTTCCTCACCCGCAAGGCCGGGCAGACCTTTTCCGGCTATGCCATCAGCCAGTTACGTCGCCTGGAACGCCATCACCGTTGGCTGGAAAATCCGCCAGATCATCAGCCCACCCAGGAAGAATACGGCGGACGCAACATTGGCGGGCGCTACAAGTTCCCGGACCACGATGCGGAAAAGGCGTATCGCAGCGCGCTCAAGCATTGGAATCACTACCAGGCGTGGCGGCGGGAACGCAATCCGGCGCGGGCAACACTGGAAGCGCGCTATGGGTATGACACCAAGCACGCGATGCACTTGCTACGGTTGTTGCGGATGGGAATGGAGATTCTGGAAACCGGGGAAGTCCACGTTTATCGCCCAGACCGTGACTGGTTGTTAGCCGTGCGGAATGGGCTGTTGCAGTACGAGGAACTGCTGGCGTTGGCAGCGGAGTATGAAGCGCGGTTGGCGACGTTGGAGGCGGCGTCGACGTTGCCGGAAGCACCGGATGTAGCGCGGGTCGAGGATTTGGTGGTGGCGTTGCAGGGGGAGTGGTTGGGGGCAAGGGGGGAGTTGTAATGTCAGTAGATAAGACGACTATCCCACTGGTCGCAAATTGATTTGCCTTGTTTTGCGCTTTGCCCTATAATGAGAGTGTTGCGTATCATCAAACGCCTATCCTAAACTCAGCGTTGACGCACGAAAAACGTTGTAGAAACAATTCCCAGATAGAGTCCAAGTCTTTCTGACGCCTCTGAACTCGACGGGGCATAAAAGATGTTTGAGAATCCTGGAACCTACCAAGGGCAAGTCGATCCGGAAACGGGATATTTGTGCCTGGTCACCTACTGGCGTCCAGGAGCGGAGGGCGCACTACCCGGCGATAAGCTGAGCACCTCTAGCTATCTTTCAGCAACCCCCACACAGCTATGTCTGTGTGGCAGCGGTAAGACCTTCGCGCAGTGTTGTCAACGCCAGCGGTTCTGGCATCCGCTCTGTCCCAATCCCGGAATCCCCGGTGAGGCTGGATATAGCCTGGTCGCGCCGCAAAAAGCGACCTTTCACCGGGTCGCCGGTGATGCCATCCGGGCAACCCTCAACGCCGATGGACGTTTCCAGGTGACCGAGGATACAGCAGCGCGAGGGTTCTGGATTTATCAGGGCTATCCGCAAATCGAAACCCCATACGGCTATCTGTGTTTTGGCGATCTGGAACTACTACAAGAACGCACGTTGGTGGTGACTGCTATGAGCGATCTGCGGATGCAGACGATGGTGGATGTATTGCGCGAACTCTTCGGTGATACGCTGGGCCAGCCGCGGATAACCTACGATCCCGTGTATGGCATTGATAAACGGAGTGGCAAGAAAACAACCAAACCGCACTAAACCTCGTCCGTGTCGTTGTATTGATGCTTCTGTTGAACGCTTCACGATAAGGAGCACGTATGGACCAAAAAGAGTACCGAACGTTAATCCTCGCCAGTCTCCTCCACGATATTGGTAAATTGCTCAACAAACCCGAAGGGGGGCCGCACTCGGAGATCGGCGAGGCGTTTTTGCGCCGCCCGGAATGTGCGCGCGGACTGCAAAGCGACAAATTCGCCCAAGATGTGGACTTTGAATTGCTGTGTTACCTGGTTCGCTGGCATGCCCCATACACCGGCGCGCCAGCGGCCCCCGAAGCCTATGAAACGCTGCGCAAGCGCCTCTCCAACGCCGACAAGCTCTCTTCTGGCGAGCGTAATTGGGAAACGTTGCCCCGCAGCGCCTGGAAAGGGTCTGCCGACCGCGCGCTGGATGCGATTTTCAACCCGCTTTACCTGGGCCGTCCTTTGAACGCAACACGTCCAAAATACCGGCCTGTTCCTCTGCACCCCGAGGCGGCTTTCCCACAGACGGACATTGAGCCTTTGACCGCGATGGACTATGCCGCCACGCTCAAAGGCTTCGAACAGGGTTTTGTTCACGCGCTCGAAAACGCTCAGGGCTGGCAGGAACTTGAGGCCTGGGTGTATGCTCTACTCGAGCGGTATACCTGGGCGGTCCCCAGTGACGCGCGCCGCGATCCGCCCCAGATCGCGCTCTTCGATCACGCGCGCACCAGTTGTGCGATTGCCGCCGCGTTACATATCCGCGCGCAGGCGGAAGACGCGCCCAGGCAGTCCACCTTCCTGCTGATCCAGGGCGACATTTCCGGCGTGCAGGACTACATCTACACCGTCGCCAACATCGGGCCGGGCGGGGTGGCGAAGCGCCTGCGGGCGCGCTCGTTTTTCATCACCGCGCTCACCGAGACGCTTGCCCACCGCTTGCGCGACACGTTGGTGCCCGATTGCCCGCTCCCTATCGCTGCGCAGGTCATCAGCGGCGGCGCGCAGTTCGTGATCCTGGCCCCAGACTTGCCCGCAGTGCGGGACAACGTGGAACGCATCCGGCGCGAGGTCAACCGCTGGTTGTGGGATGAATTCCAGGGTGACCTGGCCGTGATTCTGGAATTTCTGCCAATCACCCAAGCCGATTTGGATATCGAGGACGGCAATATCTGCGCTGCGTTTGAGAAACTGGGCAAAAAGGTCAAGGCCGCCAAACAGCATCGCCTGAGCGATTTGCTCCAAGCAGACAGCGCGTGGCAACCGGACGCCTTCAAGTGGGAGGCAGAGCCGTATCCCCACGGTGACTGTCCCAGTTGCCAGCGTCTTCCCGCACGGGCAGCCGAGGGGGCGTCGGTGGATGAGCGATTGTGCCCGCGATGTTACCGGGACCGCGTCCTTTCGGAGCAGATTGTCAAAGCGGATTACATCGGTTATTACGCTGGCGCTGCGCCAGACGCATCGCCAGCCGCCACGTTGACGCTCTTCGATGGCGACGCCGCCCGCTACGTGATGGTCGCCGAGAAATGGGAAGCATTGCCCCCAGGCTGGTACCAACTCGACGGCTTTGGCCACAAGACGCCGACCCCTGAATCGCCCGCGCTGGTGCGCCATTTCGCCAACCACGTGCCACGCTTCCAGGATTCCGTCGCCTTGAGCCGTTACTGCACTGCCGGACGCGCGTGTGTCTACGGGCGCTACACCGACGACGACACGTGCGGCATCCTGGTACACCCCGAAGGTGGACGGATCGAACACTTCCCGATCCTGCAAACCTTCGGCTGCATCTCGGCGGCGGCGGCTGAGTGGGAAGACGGCGGTTTGGGCAGCCAGTTCCTCGGCGTGTTGCGGGCCGACGTGGATAACCTGGGCTTGCTCTTTGCCCAGGGGATGGGGGCGCGCCGCAGCCTCTCGCGCGTGGCGATGCTCAGTCGGATGATGGACCTCTTCTTCAGCGGCTGGATTCACCACACGCTGGAACATCCGCCAGCCGGGAAACGCTACGACCACATCTACACCGTCTACGCCGGGGGCGATGACCTGTGCCTGGTGGGGCCGTGGGACGTGGTGATCGATTTCTCGCACTATTTGGCGGAGAAGTTCGCCGAGTACGTGGGGTGGAACCCCAATGTGACGCTTTCGGCGGCCATCACCGTGACCAAGCCCAAGTATCCGATTGCCACGGCAGCGTGGCAGGCCGGAGAATGGCTTGACCACCGGGCTAAGGCGCTTGGACGCAACCGGCTACACCTCTTTGGGGTTACAGTCCGCTGGCGCGCCTTGCCTGAGTACGACAAGACGTTGAGCGCCGAGATGATCGCGGAATACGGCGATCCTTTGTCACCGGAGCTACGCGAGGTGCTCGATAATTTGGAAAAGCGCACGCCCCTCACGTGGGATGCGCTGTGGCCGTGGGCAGAACTGTTGGACGACGAACTGCGCCGTTGGCGGTTGGACAAAGCGCGCGGCGTGCGCTATCCGGTCTCCACGGGCTTCGCCCATCGACTGCTGCAATACGCGGAGATGGCGCGCTATTGGGAACAAGAGCAACGCATCAGCGCCGAGGATATGTTATACCTGGCGCGCCTGGCCTACGACCTGGGACGCAACGTCGTCAAGAGCAACGCCGTGGATGAGGAAACCAAACGGCAGTTGAGTCGCCTGACCCACCTGGCGAACCGCCGGGTGATGGCGGGGCTGCGGCTGCCGGTGACGTATGCACTGTATCGCAACCGAGAAAGGAGTCGTGAAGCATGAGTATTGATAAGAGCTTTCTGAAAGGCGGATATTTTGAAATGCGGAACGGGCAACCAGTGGTGCGCGCCGACCTGATGGCCAAACACGCCCAGGCCTTTGGGGAGTCTTTTGCCAGCCGGGACCGCCGGATGCAGGTTTCCAGCAGCCAACTGCGCGCGTTTTATGGGGATGTGAAATCCCTGGAACAAAAAATCGCGCAGGGCGGCCAGGGAGCCTTCGACCGCTTCTACTACCTGGTGAAGATGCTCAAGTCCAAGGCCTCCTACGTGGAAGGCAAACGCAGCGGGGGCCGGGTCTCGGAGGATTTCCGGGACTACATCCACACCTGTATTGATGCGGTTGAGACGGAAGAGGACTTCAAAGCCTTCTTGAAATTTTTTGAGAGCACGGTGGGCTTCTACTACGGAGCCGGAGGAGAACGGATAGCATGAGCGAGAAAATGCAACTGCAAGACTATTTGACGTTGAAGGGGACGCTGCGCTGTGTGACCGGCCTGCGCATCGGCGGATCGGCGGAGATGATCGAGATCGGCGGGCTGGACAACCCCATCATCAAACATCCGATCACCGGGATGCCCTACGTGCCCGGCTCGTCGCTCAAGGGCAAGATGCGGGCGCTGCTGGAACTGCGGTTGGACAAAATCGATCCGCGCGCAGAGGTAGATGGGCGTCAAAACCGCGAGTACGGCGAAGTCCACAAACCCGGCGGCTACGGCTGCGAGGGTGAAGACTGCCCCATCTGCCGCATCTTTGGCTCCAACGCCGGGGAAGGTAAACTCGGCCCGGCGCGTCTGATCGTGCGGGATGCCTATTTGACCAAGGAATGGGAAGCCAGAATCGAGAAATTGCAGCACGAAGGCCAGTCCGTCACCGAAATCAAGCACGAAAACACGATCAACCGCATCACGGCGATGGCCAACCCGCGCAGCATGGAGCGCGTGCCAGCCGGAGTGGAGTTCACCTTCGAGATCGGCTTCCGGGTTTTCGACACGGGCGACGGCGGCGCGACGGACAAGGCGCTGTTCAGGCACATCCTCGAAGGGCTGCACCTGGTGGCATCGGACACGCTGGGCGGTTCCGGCAGCCGAGGCTACGGCAAGGTGGCGTTCGAAGGGCTGACGCTCATCGATTTCAAGGGGAATGCGCTTTTCGAGGATAAAACGCTCGAGGGCGTGCGCGGTTTCGCGCTGTCGTAGCGCGGGGCTGAAGCTGATATGCCAGTGGGTTTGGCCCTGTGGCTTTAGCCCTGGGCCGCTTGCCATACACCATACACTTGGAAAGGTGGGCAGAAGATGAAGGTTTACAAACTGACGCTGCGCCCCCAGACGGCGTTCCGCACGCCTGTGCACGCGGATACCCTGTGGGGCCATCTGATGTGGGCGTTGAAGTATACCGAGGACGAGGACGCCCTGCTGGCGTTTCTGCGCCGTTATCGGGAGGGAGCGCCGCCCCTGTTGATCTCGGACGGTTTCCCAGCGGGGATGCTGCCCGCGCCGGTGATGGAGCCAGCGCCGCCGCAGGGACAGCCTGGTGGTGTGGCAGACCAGGCCGTGCGCAAACTGCTGCACTCCGGCGACAAGGAACGCAGATTTCTGCCGGTCGAACAATGGGCCACACTCGTCCAGGCGCTCTCTCCCACGACGCTCAGGGATGCCCTGGATCATTCTCGCCGAGAAAGCGATGAAGAGAAAAGGCCAAAAACCAAAGTGATCACACGCACCTCGGTAGATCGCGTCACCGGCAGCGCGCGCGAGGGACGCCTGTTCACGGCAGAGGAGACGTTCTACGCGCGCGGCTATGCCTTCGAGGTGTGGCTCAAGCTGGCGGATGAACCGGCATTGGAGGCGCGGGTCAATCGCTGGTGGCGCTGGGTGGAGGCCAACGGCTTTGGGCGGCGCAAATCCGCCGGGCAGGGGCGCTTCACAATCGCCGCGCCGGGATTGGTCGAGTCTTCTCTGCCGCACGCCGCGCAGCCCAATGCCTTTATGACGCTTTCCGCGTGGGTGCCGCGCGCGGATGACCCCACCGACGCCGCGTACAAGACGCGCGTCAAGCGGGGCAAGCTGGCAGAGTCGCTGGCGCTGCCCAGTCCGTGGAAGAAGCCACTGTTGATGCTCGCGCCCGGCAGCCTGGCGCACTTAGCAGAGGGCGATGCGCTGCGCGAGTGGTACGGCGGGTTGGTGGAAGAAGTTCACTGGCCCCACGAGCAAGTGCCCGCAGGCGTTGTGCAGTATGCCTATGCCCTTCCACTCCCGGTGCATTGCGAAAGGGGGAAAGTATGACCGGATGCCGTTTTCAACTGACGCCCTTGACCCCCATTCACATCGGCACGGGGGAGAGCCTGGAACCGTTCGAGTACGTGATTGCCGGTGATCAACTCTACCGTTTCACGCTGGATGATCTGATGCTGGCGCTGCCCCGCGAGGCGCAGGCGCATTTTGTGGCGGCGGTGGAGCGCAGTGTGCCCGCCACGCGGCGCTTTGTGGCCGAGCAGGTGGTCGCGGCGGTCAAGGCGGCGCGTTACACGGCGACCGTCTCTCCGGCGGCGCGCGCGTTCTATGACGGGCGCATGGCGGGCGATGCTCACCCGGAGGTGGCGACGACGATGCGCACGGACGACCGCCTCTACATACCCGGTTCGTCGTTGAAGGGGGCCTTGCGCACGGCGTTGCTCTATCACGCGATGAACAAAGAAAATCCGATTACCGACGCGCGCCGTCTGGAACAGGCGACATTTGCCTTCCGCCAGGTGCAGGAAGACCCGTTCCGCGCGTTCAAGGTGGGCGATGGCGCGCCGCTGGATGTCAAGGCGCGGGTGCGCGTCGCGGCGGTGAACACGAAACGCGGCGGAGACTGGGACGAGGACGTGGGGCTGTTGGTGGAAACGATTCCCGGCGCGTTGTTCGACAATGTGGAGCCGATCTCCGAACACGCGGTGACGTTCGACGCGACCTTCTACAAATATCACGAAGACGCCTTCCCCCTGGATGCGGCGACGGTGCTGGCGGCGTGCCGCGACTTCTACGGGGCGCATCTTGCCGCCGAGCGCAACTATTTGCGCGATCTATCTCCTGCGGCGGCGGCCTACGATGCGCTGGCGGAACAGGCTGCCAAACTTCCCGCGCACGCCTGTCTGGTGCGCCTGGGATGGGGCAGCGGCTACGAGGCGACGACGGTGGCCTACGCCCTCGATGGCGCGAAGCAGCCCCGTTCCCGCCGCCTCACAGAGGAGAAGTTGCCGCTGGGCTGGGCCGAACTGGCGATAGTCGACGCAGGCGGCCGGCCTGTCCCGGTCGAGATGCCTGTGGTGGCGGCTCGGATTCCACCAGCGAAACCGTCAAAACCCGCCCCAGCAGGCCAACGCCCCCGGCAGCTTGCGGACTTGCGGGAAGGGATGGAACTGGAAGGGACGGTACGCCGCATCGAGGCGTATGGCGCGTTCGTGGATGTGGGGGTGAGACGGGATGGCCTGATTCACATCTCCAGGCTGTCCACAGGCCGTGTCAATCGCGTGGAAGATGTGGTGAAGGCGGGTGACCGTGTGCGCGTCCGCGTGTTGAGCGTGGATGCGGAAAGGCAGCGCATTGGCCTGCAACTGTTGAACAAATTGACAGGGTGACCAAGTGACGGGGAGAATCGAGAATTCAGAACCCGGCATCGAGCTTCCTGACCTGCGGGTGGCGCGCTTCCGTTTCACGTTGAGGGTAGAGGAACCGTTGCAGTTGCCGCCCTACAAGGGCAGCGCGCTGCGTGGTGGGTTCGGGCACACGCTCAAGCGCCTGACCTGTTTCCAGCCCGACGCCTGCGATGAGGGCTGCCGCCTGGGCAACGATTGTGTGTATGGCTATCTGTTCGAGACGTCGCCGCCGGAAGATGCCGCCGTCTTGCGAAATCTCGACGAGGTGCCGCGCCCGTTCGTCATCGAGCCGCCGTTGGAGCGGCGCGAACTGTTCGCGCCTGGCGACCGGTTAGACTTTCACGTGGTGTTAGTCGGTCGGGCGATCACGTACCTGCCCTATTTCGTCCTCACCTTCCAACAAATGGGCAACGCCGGGCTAGGACGGGTGATGGAGAACGCAGCGGGCAAGCATCGCGGGCGCTTTATTTTGGAGGAGGTCATTGCCCTGGGCGTTGGGGAGAGTATGCCCATCTATAGCGCAGACGACGAGGCGTTGCGCAGCGTGGATTTGAGCGCCGGAACCGAGGTGTGGCATGGGTTGGCAGAGCAATGGCCCGCCGATCACCTCACGCTCGAATTCCTCACCCCGACACGGCTCAAGCATCAGGGCCGGATTCCCCACGCAGGCCCGCCTTTTGCGGCGTTGGTCAAGGTGCTGTTGGGCCGCATTTCGTCGCTGGCGGCGTTCCACGGGGCGGCGCGTTGGGAGACAGATTTCCGCAGGTGGATTGACCGGGCGGCGGACGTCCAGATTGCCCGGTCGACCACCCAGTGGGTCGATTGGGAGCGTTACTCCGGGCGGCAGCAGCAGCACATTGCGATGGGCGGGTTGGTAGGTACAGTGACATATCGTGGCGACCTGGCGCCCTATCGCGCGTTGTTGGCGTTGGGGCAGTTGACGCACGTGGGCAAGGGCAGTGTCTTCGGCAATGGCTGGTTCACGGTGGAAGAGGGGAGATAGAGAGGGGAGAATGGAGAGGGGAGAGGGAGAGAAGGGGGCATTGGTATTGGTGCCGGAGAATCAGCGGCCACCGCGCTGCCGGGGGGTGATCGTATTGGTGAGTAAGGGCCGCGCCGACAAGGCGGGCGCGCCGTTGGCGGCAAAGGCGGCCATTGATTATCACCTGGCGACGCCGGAAGCGCACGCGCCAGCGCCCCAGGTGGAAGGTATGCCGCCGGACTTGCTGCGGCGCATACGCGAGGCGCTGTTGGCTTCCGGGATGTTCTTCAGCCCAGAGACACTTCGCAGTCTGTTTGTGGACGCGCGCATCAGCGCGTGGCGCTTCCGCCTGCCTACCGCCGCCGACGAAGCCGAACGGGTGCGGCGCGTGATCGGCGAGTTTCACGACCAGTTCGGCGCAGACCGGGGCCACGGGCAGACGAACGTCCTGGTGCAGTTGCTCTACGTGGTAAGCGATCAGATGAGTCCCGACGATGCGCGGCACGCCACATTGGTCGCCCTGGCACAAGAATGGGCGGCGCTGGTCACGCCGCCGCAACCGGAGACCGGCGTGCGCCTTGAACACTGCTGGTTGCTCGCCTCTGCTGGCGCCGATGGGTCGCTGCCGCAGGCGCAGGCGTTGGCGGACTACTGTGCAACGCAGAACGTGCGCTCCTACATCCACGCGGTCGCCGATCCGTGGGGCATCCAGGAGACGTATGATCTGGCGCGCACCCTCTACAGTGACGAAGTTCCTGCTGTGGGACTGTCGCCGACCGACGTTATCGCCGACTTCACCGGCGGCGTCAAGCCGATGAGCGCGGGCCTGCTCCTGGCCTGCGTGACCGTGGGCGCGCCGATGCAGTACCTCTATGGCGACCGGGACGCGATTGCCTCGATCCCCCGGCTGGTGCATCTCGTCTTGGATGGGGCAAAATGACCCATCATGGTCAGTTTTGTCTCTCAACCCCCTACCAGCCACGCACGTGGTTGGTGAAGCGGTATTTTGCGGGGTAAACAAGGTGTAAAATGGGAGAAAAACGCCGTTTTGGCTAGGTTGTGGCCCGTAATTGGCCAAAAACACGACCCTGGTGGGGAATTTGAAAAGGCTGTCCGAAGATACGCCCCGATGAAGAGGGGATTGTGACCCTACTATGGGATTGGGATAATCAGAGTCTCACCAACGTCCGAAGATACG
>DAOUAQ010000220.1:0-5206 GCA_034433375.1 Anaerolineae bacterium
CTGGTGCTGTTTACCCGCGGTGTCATGGTCGAAGAACTAAACCGCACCTACACGCAGATTTCAGGGTTCCTGCGTACGGAAAGCGGCCTTTATGACCGTTTCGACCAAACCGCATTCAACACGATTTTTGAAATGCGTGCCGTCCACGCCGCATTGTCGGATGCCGGTTTCTGCAATTCCTATTGCGCGCGTTCCGACGACTTTGCCACGCCGGTCGAAGATCCAGAAGCCGAGCCGCGCGTGTTCTTCGTTGCTGAGAAGTAACAGTCTGACGCATCCAACGGTGCAAGTTTGCTGGCGACTATTCGACTACTAGACCATCCGACTAACGACTACCTGACTAATCGAGGAGGGAACGATGCCCATACGTAAAGCTGTGCGCGAAAGCGCCTTCAACATGGCTCGCCGTGACCTGGCGATCTTCCTTGAGGAACACGAGGATACTCTGATTGCCATCTTCCGCGAGGAGATGCAGCAGTTGGACGATGAATTGCCCGAAGAAGCGATGTTCATTGACCTTAATCTCGTAAGGATCGGCGATATGATCCTCAAAGCCACCCTGCACGCGCTGCGGCGCTTCTTACTTGAAGTGCCGGATAAGCCGCACCGTTCAAAGGCTGAGGTGCAGCCTGTAGAAAATGTCCCATTTTGGCAGCGCAAGTCGTCGTAACAACCGTTGCCACTCACTGCGCTCGAGGATGGCGGCTACGAATCAGGCTTTGTCTTTTCTACCGTTGCTTCCGCTGCGGTTGTATTCCTGGTCCATAGATTTGACCTGGTAACGCAACCAGGCCAGTGTTACCGGCTCATGGCGGCGGCACAAGAGCGCCGAACAGCGCACGTGTTCTGCAATCCAGTCGTCGATGGAGCCGAAAAGCCGGGTATCCTTGACCCATTCTTCTGAAGCGCCCACGACGATCAAATCGTAGGGCAGGCGATTCGCTTCTGCCAAAATCCCCTCCTGTACAGATTCTGCCTGTGCAACTCGCAGTTCGAAATTCTCCGGGACTTCTTCGAGCGCCTCTTCGATAATTTCCGCCAGATACAAGTTTTGATCTTCGATTTCCTCTTCCTCCACCGGCTCGGTGAGCAGGCGCAGAGCGATGACACGGGCATCATCGGCCATCGAGATCTCGTTTGCCAGCCGCAACGCCATCCGCGAATGTATCCCCCCGCCCACCGGGACCAGAATCAGATTGACTTCATCCAGCCCGCGATCTAGGAGCACAGCCATATTGGTGCGGGCTTTTTGCAGCGCCACCTTCACCGGGTTATCCGCCAATTTCTTGGAATCCAAAGGTCCGGGCCAGCCGGCTAACACTAGCTTGAGGTTATGACGACTTTCAATTTCATCCAGGATACCCTCAGAGACGCTGTTCGCCGCCCGTACTTTGGAGTACAAGGCGACATTTTGGGCGCTCGCGTCTGCCGCGACCTGCCGCATAAAGCTTTGTTGTTGGGGTTTCAATTGCCGGGCCAGATGCTGTGCGCTTGCCAATGGCATTTCCCGGCCTGCGGCAATGACACTCATCACACAGACATAAGCGTCGTTGCTGGCTTGCGCGACGATAGATGCCAAATGGACGAGGCTTTTGATCGTCTGTGGATTGCCGGCGGCGACCAGAATGAGATCGTCCTCCGGTTCGGCGGCTTTGAGATGCTCGTGCAGTGCTTGGGTGAGGGGTGGCGTAGCGTAATAGGCGAGGGTGAACAGTGCCAGAATCCCGCCACCGAACAGCAGCGCGCGCCAATCGGCAAACGCGATGATGAGCAGACATGTCAGACCTGCGAGGTAAGCTGTCAAGGGGAAGAAAGGCGCTTTGAAAGGACGCTCGATATCGGGATAGAGTTTACGCAGGCGGATCATCGACAGGCTGCCCCAAAATAACACGAACAAATACCCAGAGCTGGAAATGTAACTCAGGAAATCGACCAATCCGATCACAGCAACGAGCGCGCTGATACCGCCGATGATGAAGATGGCCGCGTATGGAGTGCGGAACCGGCTCAATTTGGAGAACATCCGGGGCCACACTCCATCGCGGCCCAGCGTGAAGGCTTCGCGCGTCGCACTGAGCATCGCCGAGTTGATGGAGGTGAGCGTGGCGATCATACCGGCGACGGCCATCAGCGGCACGCCCCACCCAGGGATGAAATGGCGCACGGCGTCGGTCAGCGCCGTCTCCGACCCAGCCAATTCTTGCCAGGGCACCGTGCCCAACGTCACCAGCCCAACCGACACGTAAATCAACGTGCACAGCGTCAGACTGATGAGGATGCCGCGCGGGATGTTGCGGCTAGGGTTGCTCACCTCTTCCGCGTCGTCGGCGATGACTTCGAAGCCGACGTAGGCGTTGTAGACCAGAGCAATCGTCGCCATGATGCGGCTAAAATTGGCCCAGAAGCCTTTGTGCGCGAAGATACTTTCCCCTGAAATGAACACGCTCCAACTGAAGCCTGCGGGATGGATGAGACCGGCAACAACATAGAACACAAACACGGCCAGCAAGATCCCCCCCAACACGATTTGCGCGTTGCCGACTTTGGTAACACCCAGAATGTTCAAAAAAGAGAATAGCGCGATGACGACGATAGCGGTGGGGACGATGGGAATGAAGGGCAAAAATACCTTCAAAGAATAGGCGAACCCGACCGCAGAAAGCGCCGCGTAGAATGTACTCGAAAGGCAATCCATCGAGCCGACCAGAAACGAGAGGATGCCAGTACCGAACGCCTCGCGCACGTAACTCATCGCGCCGCCGGCGACCGGGTAGGTCGCGCCCAGTTCGCAATAGTTGAGGGCGACGCTGTAGCTCAACAGGCCGCCGATCAGCAATGCCAGCACTGCCGCCGGACCGGCCATGCCGGCCGCGTGCCCGGTCAAGACGAAAATTTCGGCGGCAATCGTGCCTGCCGTCCCTAGCATAATGACCTGCGTGAGGTTGAGTTGGCGCTTGAGCTTTCGTTTGCTCATACTGAAGTTCCTCCGAAGAAATTAAGAGTTGTTGTAGCCTGACCTGAATTCGTATACTTTGTGATGACCCTTACATGTTGCCATGTAAATGATAGGGCACATCTATGATCGCCCGCTGATAGCCAAGCAGACGGCGGCGATAGAGCAGCGCCGCTTTGATGAGCCAGGCTGTTTGGTTGTGGAACACACTCTGCCACCACTGCGCCGGCACAAATTCCGGCAAGACGACCGTTGCAAGTTGGCCGTCGTTGTGTTCCCGGTCGGTCTGATCGAGGTAATCGAGCAGTGGTTTGAGAATCGCGCGGTAGGGCGAGGGCACGATCACCAGCGGCACGTCGGGCCACCAATGCGCCCACGCTTCGCGGACGCGCTCCGTCTCGTCGGCGTCAATGGCGATGTATACGGCTGTGACGTCACGCGAGATCGAGCAGGCGTAGCCAACCGCGTCGAAAATGGCGCGATGCACGCCGGCGATGGGGATCACGACGCGCGGGGCAGGGTATGTTTTCACAGGCGGCTGCTGACCGCGTAACGAGAGCTGCTGGCGCACATCATCGTAGTATCGGCGGATTTGCAGGAACATCACTACCAACAGCGGGATCAAAATGATCGTAATCCACGCGCCGGCGACGAATTTGCTCATCCCCACGACGAAGACTGTCACCGCCGTGGCGACCGCGCCCACGCCGTTGAGCAACAATTTCCACTGCCAGCCGGCGCCGCGTTCACGCCACCAGTGCATCACCATTCCCGCCTGCGACAAAGTAAACGCCAGGAAGACGCCGACGGCGAAGAGGGGAATCAGCGCGTGGGTGTCGCCGTTGAAAATAACGATGAGCGCCGCGGTCGCCAGAGCGAGCAGCTCAATGCCGTTGGCATACACCAATCGTTCTCCTAGATTGCGAAGTTGGTGGGGAAGGAACCTCTCTTCGGCCAGGATTGCCGTAAGGCGTGGAAATCCGGCGAAACTGGTATTCGCTGCGACGGTCAGGATCAGCATCGTCGTTAGTTGGATGACATAGTAGGCGACGTTGTGGCCCAAAACGCGGCGCGCCAAAGCGGAGAGAATGGTCTCTTCCGGGCCGGCAATGATCGCAAATCCCTGCGTCAGGCCGACGCTGCCCACGAATAACAAGCCCATCAAGAGCGCCATGACCAGCAAAGTCTTGCGGGCATTTCTGGCTTCTGGCGACTGGAAAACCGGCACCCCGTTGCTGATGGCTTCGACGCCGCTCAGGGCGGTGCAGCCAGAGGAAAAGGCGTGCAGCGCAATGATCAGCGTCAATGGTTCGATCGGCGCAGGGGCAACCTGGACGAGATCGCCCGGCCCTTCGATCAACAGCCGCACCAGACCATACGCGAGCATGGCAAGATACGTAAAGATGAACAGATACACCGGTATCGCCATGAGTGTGCCTGTTTCGCGCAACCCGCGCAGGTTGGCAAGCGCGATGATGAGCAGAAATCCAAGCGCAATCCAGACGCGATAAGGCCACAAGGCCGGGAACGCCGAAGCAATCGCCGCCACGGCGGCTGTCAAACTCACGGCGGCGGTCAACAGATAATCGATCAGCAGCGCTGCTCCGGCCACCAGGCCAGGGACGACGCCTAAGTTGGCGCGCGTCACCGAATAGGAGCCGCCTCCTGAAGGATATGCCTGAATCGTCTGGAAATACGAGAGCGCGACGATGATCAACAACAGGGCGATAGCGACGCCGATCGGCATGGTGAGCGCCAAACCCGCGCTGCCGGCGATCACCAATCCCAGGTAAATTTCCTGGTTGGCGTAGGCGATAGACGATAGCGCATCGGGCGAGAAGGCCGCCAGCGCGCGCACTTTGTTGAGCCGTTTCTCTTGCAGTTCTTGCGTCGGCAGCGGCGGGCCGATCAGCAAGTATTTGAGGTTATGCCCCATGGGGTTCGCTCCTTATAGTTTTTCTCCGCAATGCGGGCAGGCTTTCCAGTGCGCTTCGATGCTTTGTCCACAGTAGGGGCATGGGTGGCGCGGCGCGCGCGCTGTGGGAGGACGGCTGAACCGCACCGCTGCCGTGATCAGTAATGCAATATGACCTGAAGGAATGATGAGGATCAACAGGATAATCAGCCCGGTGCCCAACATATCCCAGATGTTCGTCGGTTTGTTGTCGCCGCACCAGAGACAGACGTCATCTTCCTGGCTGTCGTAAGTTTGGAATCCGGTGACGAGTGGACCGCGGTTCAGCGTAAAGAAAA
>DAOUAQ010000221.1:0-19688 GCA_034433375.1 Anaerolineae bacterium
TCGCGGGCGCGGCAGCACGAACACATGCTGCGGCTGGCGGCGGAGGCGGAGCATCCGGTCATCAACGCGCGCACGGACTTCAATCACCCGTGCGAAATCCTGGGCGACCTGGCTTACATCCGCGCGCAACGCGGACGCCTGGAAGGACTGAAAGTCGCATTTGTGGGCGAGGCGACGAATCTCTGCCATCCCTGGTTCGAGGCGGCGGCGCGCCTGCCGATCCATGTCGTGCAGATCTGCCCGCCGGGCTACGAAGTGGACGCCGATTTTATGGCGCAGGTACAACGGGACGCCGTCGGAACCATGAGTGTAAGTCAGGATTTGGATGCGGGCCTGCAAGATGCAGATGTCGTCTACACCGATTGCTGGCCGCATCGCAGCGACCCGGAAGACCACGCCCGCATCGCGCGGCAATTCCTCCCCTACCAGATCACCGCCGAGAAATTGTGGCTCGCCGCGCCGGACGTCCTCTTCCTGCCCTGCCCGCCGGTCACACGCGGTGAAGAGGTTTCTGAGGATGCGATGACCTATCTAGGCCATCACGTCTACGAAGCCAAAGCTTATCTATTGCACGCCCAGAATGCAGTCTTGACTGCGCTGGTATAATTCACACAACAAAGGATCAGGAGAAAAACTATGAAACCCGCATTGTTAGTCATCGACGTGCAAAAAGCCTTTTTCGGCCTCAATCCGGTGATGACCCAATCCCTCAACGACGCGATTGAATACATCAACGCCGCCATCAAGCTGTTCCGGGAGAAGCAACTGCCTGTGATCTGCGTTCAGCATATAGACGAGGGCGACAACCTTCTGCCCGGCACAGAGGGGTTCGACACGCCGGAATCCATGCACATTCTGCCGTCGGATGTCCACATCCACAAAACCTACGGCAACGCTTTCAATAAGACGCCGTTGACCGAAACACTACGCGACCTCGGCGTGGATACCGTCATCATCACTGGCTTTTGTGCAGAGTATTGCGTCACGTCCACGTACCGGGGCGCAATGGATGTAGACCTCACGCCCATCATCCTGCGCGGTTCGATTGCCAGCGGCTCACTGGAGAATATCAAGTTCGTCGAGGATATCCACGATTCGGTCACATTTGGCGCGCTGAAGAAGTTTCTGGAATAACTGCGGCTTATGGCGATAGCCTATCAAGTTCGGGTCTGGAGGTAGTCTTGCCCTACAAGATCTTCCTGGTAGAAGATGAGATTGTGGCGCGCGAAGGGATACGCAATGCCATTGACTGGCCGGCCATCGGCTTCGAGTTTTGCGGCGAAGCGTCCGACGGCGAGTTGGCGCTGCCGCGCATCGAAGAAGCCAAGCCCGATGTGTTGATTACCGACATTAAGATGCCGTTTATGGACGGTTTGCAGTTGAGCAGAATCGTCCGCGAGCACATGCCCTGGATCAAGATCATCATTATCAGCGGCTATGATGAATTTCAGTACGCGCAAACTGCGCTGAAGATTGGTGTGACGGAATATCTGCTCAAACCGATCAGCGCGGCGGACATTATTGAGGCGTTAAACAGAGTCGCGGTTGCCCTCGATCAGGAAAAAACTGAGCGCGCGAGTCTGAAGCAGTTAAAAAGCCAGGTGGAATACACTGTGCTGTTACGGCGTGAGCAGTTATTGCTGCGTTTGGTGATGGGCGGGATTTCATCAGCCGACGCCATTGAGCAAGGCCAACAATTGGGCCTCGACCTGGTTGCTGCGCATTACCTCGTGATGCTGGTGAAGATCGAGTTGTGCGACGATAATAAGCCTTACGATTATGATACTTATCAGCGCATCGAAAAGATAATCGCACGTCTGGTAGGGAACAGCGCCGATGTGTTGTTGACCAAAAAAGATATAGAAGAGCTGGTCGTCATCCTCAAGGGCGACGACGAAGCGCAACTTCAGCAGGATGCAAGTTTTTGGGCCGAATTAATCCAGGCGGAGGGCGCCGGCGATGCGGTTTGCCGCGTCCATATCGAAGTAGGCAACCCGCAAGAACGGCTGAGTGATCTGCATCGTTCGTTTGCCGAGGCATTGGTCAAAGCGAAAAATTCGGCGCGGTCGTTCGCTTCTGCCGATTCGCAAGCCGGTGAGGCGCAGATTGAGTTGCAAAAATTAGATCACCGGGAACTAGAGAATTACCTGAAGTTTGGCGACCTCAACGCCTTCGATGCTTTCTTCGCAAGCACCTTGCGCCCGATGTGCGAGTCGGCGCTGCAATCCGATGTGGTGATGCACTACCTGTTCTTAGAGGTTTTCCTGACAGTGGCGCAGTTTGTGAGCGAATTGGGCAGCACAGACTATCCGATGACGCCGGAGGTTCATGACATTGAAGAAATTCTGCGGCGCGTCACGACGATGGAGCTGATGAAGGTTGAGCTGAGACAGGTGATTTGTAGCGCCCTGGCGTTTCGTGATAGACAGGTGAATCATCAGCGCACAATGCTCATTCAACAGGCCAGGGGCTACATTGACGATCACTTTAGCGATCCAGATTTGCAGATGAACGACGTAGCGAAACGGTTCAACCTCAGCCCGAACCACTTCAGCGCCGTCTTCAGCCAGGAGATCGGAGAGTCGTTCCGCGATTATCTCAACAATGTGCGGCTCAACTATGCTAAAGAATTGCTGCGCACAACGAACATCAAGTGCGCTGAAGTAGCGTATCAGAGTGGCTACAACGATTCACATTATTTCAGCACCTTCTTCAAAAAGAAGACTGGATTTACGCCGCAACAATTCCGCGACCGATCCCGCGTCCATAGGGGTTAAAGGGCTATGATGAATATTGAATTGACGACGACCGGACGTCACCCTAAATTTTTCGACAAGTTAATCGGCTACTTCTCGGACATCAACCTCTCCATTCGGGCCAAAATTTTGTTTTCTTCGTTGGTGGTGATTTTTCTCATGGTGGCGGTCAACACCATCGTGATCTTGAATGTATTGCAGTTCAATCGTAAGTATGACGCGATTATCACCAACATCACGACGGCGAACAGCATCAACGGTTTTATTAAACCGGCGATTGACACTGAAATGTGGAATATCGTCGCGGGGAAAACCGAGTTCGCCGAGGGCAAACAGTATGACATCATCGCGCAAGTCAACGAACGGCTCGCTTCGATGATGGAAAATGCGACCTCCGATCGGTCTCGGATTAAACTGGAAGTCGTCCGCAGAACCATGAATACCCTGACCAGCTATGTTGACAAGATGGGGGAGCAGATCGCGCAGGGAAGCCGGGTTGCCGAGAACGAACTGATCCTGGAAAACATCCGCGGCGTTTCGGATGTCGTCGAAGAGAGCATACAGGACTACATGCTGGTCGAAGTCAACCAGGCTGAGGAACAATATGAGCAGAGCGCCAGGCGCTTCAATCGTTTGATGGTCGCGTATCTGGTCCTGTTGCCGGGGGCCATTGGATTTTCTGTGCTGGCTGCCTGGCTCATTTCTGCCAGCATCTATCAGCCGATCAAGAAGTTGCACGATGTCACGACCACCATCGCCGAGCACGATTTGCGGGCGCTTGTTACCCGTGAGAATGTGAATGAGATCACAGAATTGGGCATAAGTTTCAATATCATGATCGGCAGGATCAAAGAACTGTTGGCTGCGCAGGTTAAGGAACAAGAGGCGCTCCAGAAGGCTGAACTGAAGGCGTTACAGGCGCAGATTAACCCGCATTTCCTTTATAACACCCTGGATACTATCGTGTGGATGGCGGAAGCGAACAAGACCGATCAGGTGATTGAGATCGTGCGGACGCTGTCCAGTTTCTTTCGCATCGCGCTTAGCAAGGGCAAGGATTGGATCCCGATTCGGCAGGAGATCGAACACGTCCGCAGTTACCTGCACATTCAAAAGATTCGCTACCGCGACATACTCGATTACCAGATTGATGTGGATGACAATGTATTGGACGGCACCATTCTCAAACTGACGCTGCAACCTTTGGTGGAGAACGCGCTCTATCATGGCATCAAGAACAAAAGAAACGGGGGCACAATCTGGGTCCGCGCGCGACTGAAAGATACGGATCAGATTTTGCTTGAGGTGCAGGATGATGGAGTGGGCTGCACACCTTACCGGCTGGCGCAAATTCGGGAAAAATTGGGCAGCGCAGCGTATGAAATTGCGCAGGAGGAGGAGGGTTTCGGTTTGGCGAATGTTAACAAGCGCATCAAACTCTACTACGGCAGCCAATATGGACTTTCCATTGAGAGCCAGTACCAGGAAGGCACACTCGTGACTGTCACGATTCCACTTCGTGAAGACGTAGAATCCTAGCGCAAAGGAGCGACTATCTATGATAAGGCGTGTCCTGAAGTCTTTCTATTGGTGTGTTCTAATCGGGTTGGTGATTTCATCGGGCTGCACGAACGCGACCGGTTCTGAGTCGCCGGAAGTAGAAGCGACTGCCGGCAGAATCACTTACCAGAACCTCGTCGTCGGCTATTCCCAAATCGGCGCCGAAAGCGAGTGGCGAACCGGCAACACGGCCTCGATCAAAAAAGCGGCTGAGGATTTGGGCGTGGAGTTGATTTTCGACGACGCGCAACAAAAACAGGAAAACCAGATCAAAGCCATCCGCACCTTTATCGCCCAGCAAGTGGACGTAATCGGCGTTTCACCGGTGGTCGAGACGGGCTGGACCTCTGTTTTTCAGGAGGCGAAAGAGGCCGGTATTCCCATCATCCTGGTGGACCGCCGCGCGAATGTTGCTGAAGACTTGTATGCCACCTATATTGGTTCGGATTTTGCCGAAGAAGGCAGAAGAGCCGGGCGGGTCATGGTGGACTTACTCGAAGGTAGGGGCAATATCGTGGAGCTACAAGGCACGGTAGGTTCTGCGCCGGCCAATGATCGTTATATTGGTTTTAGAGAAATTCTGGCGGATTACCCTGACATGAAGATCATCGCTTCGGAGACGGGGGATTTTACCCGCGCTAAAGGTAAAGAGGTGATGGAATCTTTCCTTGCCATGTATGGCGACCAGATTGATGCGTTATACTCGCATAATGACGATATGGCTATTGGCGCCATCAAAGCGATTGAAGAATATGGCCTCAAACCTGGAGAAGACATCATTATCGTTTCCATTGATGCGATTCGGGATGCTTTTCAGGCCATGATTGACGGGAAATTGAACGCCACGATAGAGTGCAATCCTCTCTTGGGACCGCTATTCTTTAGTACCGCCTTACAAGTGGTGAATGGGGAGGAGGTTCCCAAGTGGATTCCTTCCGAAGAAAGTATATACTTTCCCGACAATGCCGCTGAAATCCTGCCAACCCGTAAGTATTGAGTGCGCCGCCGAAAATACTTAACCTCCATCATATAAAAACAAACCCTCTACTGCGGAGGGTTTGTTTTTATCTAAGAATTCCAGATGACTTTTAACCAAACACTTAGATTTCTCTATTTATACGCAAGCCGGTTTCTGCTATGCTAAGTCCATAAAATCTCCATTGGCACAAGACTTAAACAGGAATCTGGAACGAAACCTTTTGTCTCTTTTTGCTGGAATACAATGGATAAGGAGGTGAACCTATAAGTGTAGCCTGAACTGTTGCTGTCCCCGCGAGTTAGAATAAGGTTATTCACTTTAATCTGATAGGAGAGGAAACGATGTCTCACTTGAAAAAAATTGCCCTGTTAACGATTGTCCTGCTGCTTTTCGTCGCTTGTAAGGCCGGCGGCGCTAAGAAAAGCTGCGCCCCCAATTGCCAATACTCCGACCTGGTGGTGGGTTTCCTCCAGACCGGCTCTGAGGGTGGCTGGCGCGCGGCCAACACCGCCTCCTTCAAGGAGACGGCGACCCAGTTGGGCTTGACCCTGAAATTCTACGACTCACAGAATGACCTGTCGAAGCAGGTCGCCGGTTTCCAGCAATTCATCCAGGACCCCGCAGTGAACGTTATCGTGATGTCCCCGCTCGAAGTCACCGGTTGGGAACAGGTGCTCAAGGATGCCAAGGCTGCCGGCAAGCTCGTCTTGCTCTCCGACCGCCGCATTGACGGGTTTGAGGATATGTACGTGACCTTCATTGGGGCTGACTTCGTTGAGGAAGGCCGCAAAGCTGGTCGGGAAATGTGCAAACTGCTCGAAGGCAGCGCCTCCAAGAAGGTGTGGGAACTGGTCGGCAACGTTGGTTCCGCCCCCGCCATTGACCGCGGTACCGGATTCCGCGAAACCGCCAAAGCCTGTGGCATCGAAGTGACCAAGAGCCAGACCGCGAACTGGAGCGTCGTCGAAGGCAAGCAGGTTACGGAAGCCTGGCTGAAGGAGACCACCGACGTTCAGGGCATCTTCGGCCAAAACGACGAGATGGCCTTCGGCGCGATCGAGGCCCTCAAGGAAGCCGGCCTTGTCCCCGCCGTGGATGTCAAGCTCATCTCTGTGGACGCGACCGCTGGCGCTTTCCAGGCGATGCTCGACGGCACGCTGAACGTGACCGTGGAGTGCAACCCCTTGCTGGCCCCGCAGGTTTACGAAGCGGCGCTGGCGGCGATGAACGGCGAGACGCTGCCCAAGTGGATCCCCTCTGAGGAAAGCGTCTTCTATATGACCGATCCGAACCTCAAGTCGGTTGCGGCTGGACGCAAGTATTAAAATTCAACAGCCCAGGTTTTGAACTTGATGAAGCGCAAACCGGGGAGCTAAACGGGGGATTGGGAAGCGGCGCTTTGCACCTGCTGCTTCCCAATCTCTGTTCATGAACGTACCTTGACCGCTTATACTTGTTGGGATACCATGATGCACTCAATCCCATAAGCTGTACAAGTCAGCCACAATCGAGAAGGGGTAGGCAAGCATGTCCGAAACGAATGACTACATACTGACTATGGAGGGCATCTCGAAAGCTTTCCCAGGCGTACAGGCGCTGGAAGACGTGAACTTTACCCTGAAAAGAGGCGAGATTCACTGTCTGGTAGGAGAAAACGGCGCCGGAAAATCCACCTTGATCAAAGTTCTAACCGGGGTTGACCGTCCGGACGCGGGGCGGATTATCTTGGATGGCAAAGAAATCCACGCCCGCTCTCCACAACATTCCCAAACGCTTGGCATCAGCACTGTATACCAGGAAGTCAACCTGTGCCCTAACCTGACGGTTGCCGAAAACATCCTGATTGGGCGGGAGCCGCAGAAGTTCGCCCGGATTGATTGGGCCGCCATGAAAATGCAAGCCGCCAACATCCTTAAACGTCTGCTCGATGTGGATATTGAGGTGACGAAGCCGTTGAACAGCTATACTGTCGCTATTCAACAGATGGTGGCTATCGCGCGCGCGCTTGAAATCACCTCGGCTAAAATCCTGATCCTTGACGAACCTACGTCCAGCCTGGATGTCAATGAAACCCAACAGCTCTTCAAAGTGATGCGCAAACTCAAGGAAGACGGGGTGGGCATCATCTTCATCACGCACTTTATGAGCCAGGTCTATGAGATTTCAGACCGGATCACGGTCTTACGCAACGGGCGGTTGGTCGGCACCTATGAGACAGCTTCGCTTCCGCGCGTCGAATTGATCGCCAAGATGATAGGAAGAAGCCTGGATGAACTCGATGATATGTCGAGTATAAAGCTGGAAAGCAGCAAACGCATCAAAGCCGCAGCCGTGCTCGACGCTCAAAAAGTGGGCCGTGCCGGTACGATGAAACCCTTTGATCTCAAATTGCACGCCGGTGAGGTGGTTGGCCTGGCGGGCTTGCTCGGGTCGGGCCGCACAGAAACCGCCAAGATATTATTCGGCGTTGACAAACCGGATACGGGCTTTATCGAATTTAACGGCGCAGTCGTTACGGAGCATAACCCGCTTGAGTCCATCAAACGGGGGATCGCGCTCTGCCCCGAAGATCGAAAAGCCGAAGGCGTTGTTGACGATCTAACCGTCAGAGAAAACATCGTTCTGGCGATCCAGGCCAACAAGGGCTGGTTTAGCCATATCAGCACCCAGGAACAATACGACATTGCCGACCGGTACATCAAAATGCTGAATATCGCTACCCCCACTGCCGACCAACCCGTCAAAAACTTGAGCGGCGGCAACCAACAGAAAGTGATTCTGGCGCGCTGGCTGGCGACCAATCCGCAGGTGTTGATCCTCGATGAACCGACGCGCGGGATTGATGTGGGCACGAAGGCCGAGATCCAGAAGCTGGTGCTCGAATTGGCCGATGAGGGGATGGCCTGCCTGTTTATATCCTCCGAGTTGGAAGAAGTTTTACGCACCAGTCACCGCATCGCCGTGTTGCGTGAACGGGAAAAGGTCGCCGAGTTTAGCGGCGAAGTGGATGAACATACCATCATGCGCACCATCGCAGGGAGTGAACTATGAGACAGCTTGCCAAGCCTACTTTTAAGTGGAGAACCATCACCGAGAGCCGGCTGTTTTTCCCCGTCATTGCCTTGTTTCTCGTTTTGCTGTTTGACTTTATCTTTATACCCGGCTTTTTCACCATCGAAAATAGAGACGGTAACCTCTACGGAAGCCTGATTGATATTCTGCGCAACGGCGCAACGGTTTCCTTGCTGGCGATAGGCATGACCCTCGTGATCGCTACCGGCGGCGTGGACCTTTCCGTCGGCGCCGTGATGGCGATCTCGGCCTCAGTCGCCGGCATCTTGATGAATCCATCTGCGCTGCGGAACGAAGTCTTCTTCGTCACCGATCCCACATACACCTTTCAGCCCCTCTGGGTGGTGATTGGGGCGGCGCTGCTCGTGGCGATCATCTGCGGTTTGTGGAACGGGGTGTTGGTGGCTTATATGAAGATTCAGCCTATGGTGGCGACCCTGGTGTTGATGACCGCCGGCCGCGGTATTGCCCAGTTGATCACGAACGGGCTGCGAGTGCAAATCACCTACCGGCCTTTTGCCTACATCGGACAGGGATGGTTCATCCTGCCTTTCTCCCTGTACATCGTGACCTTTGTGCTGGCCGCTACCTGGCTGCTCACGCGCAAAACGGCCATCGGCATGTTCATCGAATCGGTGGGCATCAACTTCCGCTCCAGCTATTTCAGCGGCATTAAAGAAAGCAAGATCAAATTGCTGGCCTATACCTTCTGCGGTTTCTGCGCCGGCATCGCCGGTTTGGTGGCCTGTTCCAACGTCAAAACCTCAGACGCCAACAACATCGGGCTTTTCACCGAGTTAGACGCCATCCTGGCCGTCGTCATCGGCGGCACTTCGATGTCGGGTGGGCGTTTCTCACTCCTGGCGAGCGTCGTCGGCGCGTTGGTGATGCAGGCGGTGACCCAGTCTATGTACGCGATTGGCGTCCCGGCCTTTGCCCTGCAAGCGATCAAGTCGGTGGTGGTGATCATCGTGATCCTGCTCTTCTCAGAACAAGTCAGGGGCTTCATCCTGAGCATAGGCGCGAAGAAAAAAGAGGGATAGCTATGTGGAATAGAGTGAGCACGTTCATCGCCGATAATCGTCGTTTTATTCCCCTTTCCGCGACGGCGCTGCTGGCTGTCGTCGCCTATGCCGTGGGCTTCATCAACTTTGAGGGGATGCGGAACCCGCAGGTATTTCTGAACCTGTTCCGCAACACCTCCTTTATTCTCATCAGCGCCGTCGGGATGACGTTTGTGATCCTCACCGGCGGCATTGACCTGTCGGTCAGCGGCGTCGTCGTTCTGACGACGGTGGTCTCTGCCGCGCTGCTGCGTGAGGGCTGGAATCCCTGGATCGTCATCCTCCTGGTGCTGACCATCGGTATGACGCTTGGCTTCATCATGGGCAGCTTCATCGTCTACCTGAAAGTGCAGCCGTTCATTGCCACCCTGGCCGGCATGTGGTTTGCGCGCGGCATGTGTTTCTTCATCAGCGACAACGCCATCAACATTGACGATCGCACATTCAGAATCCTCGGCCAGACCAAAATCCTGATCCCCGGGCTGAAAGAACTGGCCGATCTACAAGGCACGCCGGCGCCCTACATTTCTATTCCGGTCATTGTCGCGTTTATCGTTTTGTTGGTCGCGTTCTATCTGGCTCATTACACCCGTTTTGGCCGCACCGTGTACGCCATCGGCGGCGACGAACAGTCCGCGCGTCTGATGGGACTGCCGGTGAACCGCACCCTGATGCTGGTATACACCTTGAATGGGTTGTGCTCGGCGCTGGCGGGTCTGTCGTTCTGTCTGTTTGTATCTTCCGGGCACGGGTTGTACGCGCCGGGCTTTGAACTGGATGTGATCGCTTCGGTCGTGATCGGCGGCACGTTATTGACCGGCGGCTCTGGCTATGTGGCCGGCACCTTATTCGGCGTAATGGTTCTGGCAATCACACAAGCCCTGATCCAATTCATCGGCTCGTTGAGTTCCTGGTGGACAAAAATTGTCATCGGCGCGCTCATGCTCATTTTCATCGGCGTGCAGGCTGTATTGGCGAACCGGAAAGTCGGCGACAAAGTCCTGGACGCGCAGGCGCTGCGCCGCAGACGGCTCAGACTGGCTTTCGGGGTGGGGGGCGCTGTTGTTCTGGCGATTCTGGCAATTGTTTTTGTGCCGAAGTTGGGGCTAGGTCCTAACGCTCAACAGACCGAGACCCCGGCCTGCGAAATCAAGCCCTTCCGTAAAGAGGAAGCCGCGCGGCTGATCGCCGAGGGTGCGGTGATTGCCTACAATCGTCTCGCCGGCCCCACCTGTATTGACGAGATATACGCGATCTATCCCGACGGGCGGGTGTGGAAGAACGACGGTGAGAACACCGTCGAGAAAGAAATATCATCTACCGAAGTCGAAAGCCTGCTCAAGACGATCACCGAGGATTACGGCTGGTATACCAATGAAATCCGCGACACATACCACGTTCCGTGCCGGCAGTGCTACGCGCACTACGTCATTGTCGCCGATGATGGCCGGGAGAAAGGCGCGACTGCGGTGGATGGCGGCGTGAATATGCCGCCCGGCTACGGATTCACGCTCGCCGTGATCCGGGCCGTGCTTCCGTAACAATACAACATTGATCCGACTACCCGACTCATGCCTGCGCGGTTACTTTCGGAGGGGAAAATGGTTCTCAAACGGACATTCTTGATCCCGCTTCTTCTGATTTATATGCTCGTCAGTTTGTCGTGCGCCTACATTGTCCTGCCCGAAGGACTGGAATCGTCAGGCGGCGCACACGCCGGAAACTTGGGCTGGACTGGCATCGTGACGCATGTGGGCGAATCCGCTGCCGGCGATCTACACATTGACATCACGATAAGAAACGACACGGGCGTGTGGAGTATGATGCGGGCAGCGGATGGCAAACCGGCCACCCTCACGTCCGGCGACGGCAAAACAACCTCGTGCGCGACGGTGTATCTTGGCACAGGCGGCCATCGTCTTGCGCCGGGTTTTCAGACGCGCGGTTATACCAGCGACAAAGACGGTCAACCGCAAACGCAACTGCTCTATGTCGAGTGCGCCGGCGCTGTCGCTACAGCCGGGGCGAAACTTGCGCTGGATTACATCCGTTTCGACGGCGATCTCAACTACTATGTCGAGATTGAGGAAACGAACAAAGTGATGGGAAAGTTGACGCTCAATCTGGACGAAGTCGTCGCGGATTTAACCTACCCAATCGGCGCGCCCGTTGAGGGTTTGATACAGGACTCAGGGATCGAAATGATCGCCCTCAGCGAGAATGTTGTCACCCTGCAGGACGTTCAACGCACCGATGCCGGTTTCCAATTCACGTGGCAGAACTTCAACCCCTCCAAATTCGCCTTGAAAACACACATCGGCATCCCCCCGGTGATTGGCGCTGATGGCATCATCTACGGCGTGTACGAAACCCTGGACATGCCCGAGGTGCCCCTCACCCCCGCTCAAGGCAACGTCACGTGGACTACCGAAGTTGCTGTTCCAAAGGATATTGACGGCTTCTATATTTTGCTCAGCGTCGAGTCGAAAAAGCCGCGAACCTACGTCAATTACGCCCTCGATATTACCGGGAAATAGCACAGATTTCGCGGTAGAGCCAAACCACAAAAGTCTCACATCGCGTGAGGCTTTTGTGGTCTTTGCCCAAAACGCTAAATGCTGGTATGCTATCTTGTATGGTATTGGGCTGCCGATGAAGTTATCGCCGCGTGCGGACACGCTGGCTTGCACATCCAGTATCGGCAGATGTCGCGTTACGGCGGCATTTTTGTGTTCAGATCCCAAGAGGACAGCCAATGACACAGAACAGTTCATCTCCCATGCACCTCCCTGACAACTATCACGAAGTGTTGTACTGGAAGTTGTCTCATCACACAAAGCTGCTCGTGATTTTGAATGTAGTCGGTTTGGGTTTGATGGGTTTGGCGCTGTCGCTATTCTTCGCCTGGGTACGTCTGTGGCATTCCGGGACTTTGTCCTTCGAGGTGCGTATTGTGCAGATGGGGGTGACGCTTATTGCTGTGATTCTCACCATTGTTTTGCACGAACTCACCCACGGTCTGGCGCTGCGCGCTTACGGCGCGCGACCGAAGTACGGCGTGCTGTGGAAAGAGATGATGTTTTATGCGACCGCACCCGGCCACGCCTTCCGTCGCAACGCCTACCTCGGCATCGCGCTCGCGCCGCTGGTGGGTCTGAGCCTGGTGGGGATGACGCTGCTGGTGCTGCCGCTGCCGGGCTGGCTGGCGTGGATCGTCGTCTTTTGCGCGGCGATGAACGTTGGCAGCGCGGTCGGCGATCTATGGCTGGTGCGCGTGGCATTGGGGTATCCGCGCGCGGCCTACATCGTGGACGAACAGGACGGGCTGCGCGTGTTCCTGCCGGTTGCGGAGGCATAATATGAGGCGGATGCGTTCTTTTCTGGGAATGGGTCTCGCGTGTTGCGTGGCCTTGCTGCCGGCTTGCGCCGCTTCAACACCGCGACTCATGGAGACGCCACTTTCCACCATAACCTCGCCATCCGTCGCCGCCCCTACTCCCCCACTCCCTACTCCCACACCCAACTTCGCCATCGTCGGCTATCTTCCTGAATACCGCGCGCTCAATCCGGCGTGGGGCCGCTACGTCACCGACATCGTCTACTTTTCCGCCAGCCTCCGCGCTGACGGCGAATTGGACGCGACGCGGCTGGACGCGCAAACTCTCGCCGCCCTGCGTGCGATGCGCGACAGCTACGGAACGCGCATCTTCATCGCCATCGGCGGGTGGGAACGCTCGCAAAACTTCGCCGCCGTCGCCACCGACCCGGCGCTGCGCGCGCGGGCCGCGCAAGCCATCATCGCGTACTGCCTGGAAAACGGGTTAGATGGCGTAGACTTCGATTGGGAATTCCCCGACAATGCAGCCGAACGCGCAGGGTACGTGGCGCTGCTTGGCGAAGTCCATCAAGCCTTCGCGCCGCATAATCTACGGGTCAGTGTGGCGCTGGCGGCGTGGCAAGACCTGGGCGACGACCTCTACGCCGCCGTGGATCGCATCCACGTCATGGCCTACGATCACGAAGGCCGCCATTCGACGTTCGCGCAGGCCGTCGGCGACATTCAGGCTTTCCTGAAACGTGGCGCGCCGCCGGAAAAGCTCCTGCTCGGCGTGCCGTTTTACGGGCGCAGCCTCAGCCGTTGGGACAATGCTTTCACCTACGCGGAGATTGTCGCGCAACACCATCCCGCGCCGGATGCGGACGAGGTTGGCGGCATCTACTTCAACGGGGCCACCACCATCCAGCAAAAGACCCGCTACGCGCGGGAACAGCAATTGGGCGGCGTGATGATCTGGGAATTGGGGCAGGATACGGCGGATGATACATCGCTGTTGCGGGCGATCCAATAAAGCGGGCGAAAGTTCCCATATCTTCGTAAAGCAGGTTTAACGATGACGATCTCTTCAAATCCCCACACCCAATGGCGTTTGGACATCGCCCAGCAGTTGGCCGAGCGCATCCGCGCTTTCCATGGCGTGCAGGCCATCATCGTCGGCGGCTCGGTGGCGCGCGGCTACGCCGATGCCTACTCCGACCTGGAACTCCCCATCTTTTGGGACGCACTCCCGCCGAACGAAACGCGCCTGGCCCTCGTCGCGGCGCTGCACGGCGAATTCCTGCACGGCTACGACGGCCCGGCGCTGGAAGATCAACTGTTGATTAGCGGGTTCCAGGTTGATTTGTGGCACAACACGGTGACCGGAGAGGATGCCGTGTTCAAAGCGGTGTTGGAGGACTACAGCACGGATTTCGGCGACAGCAACTTTATGGACACCATCCGCGCGTGCATCCCGCTTTACGGCGACGCCATCATCCAGCAATGGAAACAACAAGCCGCGCTTTACCCGGAGGCGCTGGCCTTGAAGAACATCCGGCAACACATTGCCGCGTTCGACGCGGCGCAACTGGTCGTCGTGGCCCACCGCGACAACCCTACCGCGTTCTATACCGCTATCAGCCGGCAGCAAGAAGCGATATTCCTGGTGTTGCTGGCGCTCAACCGCCTCTACTTCCCCACGTTCAAGTGGATGTACCAGGTTTTGGCGACAATGGCGCTCAAACCGGTGGATGTAGAGCAACGGTTCCGGCAGACGTTTATAGCTTCCTACGCAGCGGCTATCGCAGATACCACCCGCCTGCTTGCTGAGACGGTAGCGTTAGTGGAACAGCGCTTCCCGCAACTCGACACAACCGCCGTCCGTCGCCGGTTAGCGTATGCGCGCAAGGCATATACAGAACCGGCGAAAATCCAGCGATAAGTCACAGATGCAATTCGTTGTAGCTCTTCGCTGCTCCTGACGTGTTTGCCTGCCCGTTGTACCGCATCGAATTGTGGACGCGCACCGTTGTACCGTCCTCGGCAAGTACGGTGTAGCCGTCTCCGCCCAGATTGTCGGTGCCGATGTTGAAGATGTCCGCGCTTCCTGCGATTACATGCACGCCGTACTGCGCCGCGTAGATGAAATTGTTGAGCAACACCTCGTCCGCCGCCCCGTTAATGCGGATAAACGTCACCTGCTCCCGCCGGTCGGCGAAGAGCTGTTTGGCATCCTTGTCCCAGAACGTGATCCCATACCCGTTCCGCATCCAGAAATTGGGGTTGCTGTGGCAATCCTCCACGCGCCCGCCCACGGTCGCGCCGATGGTGATAAAGTCCTCCGTCGTCGCGCCGAAGATGCTGATGAGGGCGTGCCGGTCGCTGCCATCCGCTACATCCACACCCAGATAGCCGTTTTCGATAACCACGTCTACCACATAAGCGTCATCGCCGTTCGCGCGGATCGCGTAGGGATAGACCTTGCCCGCGCCGTCGGCGTAGTCGTTGTGCGGATAGAAAACGCGCAGGCCACGTGCGCCGGCCCGGTCGCCGTTGAGTGTGATGAGAGCGGCGTCTGTTTCCGGCGTGGACGTCCCCTCTCCCGCGCTGGCAAACAACACTGTACCGTTACTCAGCCCGCTCTGGCTGCGGTGGGGCGCTGAGGACGCGCCGCGCAATTCCACGTTGGCCGGCACGGTGAGATGGCCTGTAACGCTATACCACCCTGCGGGTAGATAAACCACGCCGCCGCCGTCCGCGCCCGCGTCATCCAACGCTTGCTGGAGAGCGGCGCTCGCATCAACAACGGGCAATGTACCCTCGGCGTTGGGGGCGACGAAAGGCGCGGAATAAGGCGCTTGTGTCACGTCGTAGAGCACCGCGCGGGTGATACGGGGAATGGCGGCTTCCGGGTAGACCGCGAGTGAATCACCGGGATTGGCGAAGTAAACCCGTTCGCCATACTCACTGTAGACCGTTCCGGTCATGACGCTGTCGGTGATGTGGATGCGCCCGGCGGTGTGCGTCTCCACCGCTGCGTCGCTGCCTTCCAACGTGCTGCGCAGAAACGACATCCCCCAGGCGGCCACACGGTAATCAATCGAATCATCCTCTGCTTTCACCGCAACGTTGGTATTGCGGAGGTCGGCATAGAGGATTTGCCCGGCGAAAGCGATGCGTTTCCCATCCACCAGACGGATACCCACGTCGTAATCTGAAGCCGCGATCCGGTAGAAATTGTCCCACTCCAGGTCGGCAAAGGTGAAAGCTGTGCCGTTGGCGCGCGTCCATGCGTCCAGAACGGCCCGCTCCGGCGGCTGGTAGGCAGCGGGCGCGTTGGCCCAGTAGCCATTGCCGAACGTGATGTTGCGCCACGTGCCCACGTCGGCGCAGTTGCGCGCGTCCAAGCCCTGATAGAGCGCCGTCCCCTTAACGTTGCGCACCCGCGATAGCTCGTGGACGGCTGTCTCGTAGGGCGGCGCGTTGAGGCCGATGCCCTTGTACGCATTGAGCAGCGTGCAGTTGATGACCGAACTGGCGTGATAGTTGGCGTTGCCGCTCCAGCCGTTGCCGCGAATCTCGAACGTCCAGCCGTATTCGACCGGCTGCGTGGCATTTTGGTGCGGATAGTACACCGTCAGCCCCATCGTGGCTGCGCTGCCGCCAATGAGGAAAAGCGGCTCGCTGCCCGGCGCAACGTCAGCCTGGATGATCGTGCCATAGCTGTCCCCGGAACCGGAATCTGGGTCGCGCCAGTCGCCGCGCAGCGTGCAGAACGGCCACACGAAGATGGTGCGCGTGACCTTGTACGTACCCACCGGCAGCCAGACCGTGCCGCCACCGTTGTGGTGGCAGTTGTTGAGGGCCTGCTGGATGACCTCGGTTGCGTCGCGGGCGCCGCTTGGGTCGGCGTCATAGTCCAGCACGTCATAATCAATCACTACGACATCGTCTGTTGGGTAGACCGGTTCCACGATGCGCGACTTGCGCGGTTGCATCATATCTTCCACCTCCATCAGCCTGATCTCATCAAACCACACGTCGCCACTGATACCGTTGTCGGTCACGCAACGCAGTTGCACGGACGCGCGTTCGCCGCTGTACCACAGCCCTTCCAAGTAAGTCCATTGTCCGCCGCCGCTGCCAGGACCGACGACGAGGGCGAGTTCTTCTTCGATGTCGTTCATATCCAGGTAGGCATAGCCGTCAAGGTTGGCTTTGTAAATCCAGCCGGAGAGCCGATAATAGGTAGCGCGCTTGACCGGCAGCGGGGCGGTGCGCGTGTCGCTGCCGCCATCGCCGGTGAACGTGGATTTCAAGGCCCATTGTCCTTCGTGCGCCTGCTCGTCGCTGCGGCTGTGCGCTGCGCCCTCGGTCCAGAAATCGCCGTTGGTCTCGCTGCCAGCCTCGAAACCGCCGTTGAACCCGGCGCGGCCAGCATTGTCAAGCGTAGGTGTCGGCGGTGTGAAAGTGGACAGCGTCGCCGTTGAGGAAACTTCTGTGACGGGCGGTACGGCAGAAGCAGCACAGGCGGCGAGTAGCAGCAAAAGGATATATCCGGTGAGTCTTATCGCGGTTTTCATTGGCTTTTCCTTCCCTGCGTTATTGTACCGGGCAACCCATTTGCGACAAGTTCGTATCTGCGCAGTGAGGTTGGGATTTGGTAAGTTGACGATATTGCGTCTCCGATATATACTCCCCAGAGCGTTACAGCCCTGTTAGAAATTTGTCAACAGATTTTGCAACGTTCAACCTGCAACGTGCAACCTTGAACTATCTTTAGAGGGAGAACAATGACGAGGAAATTGCGATTTGGATTGATCGGATTGGGTGAAATCGCCTACAGTTCTACCGGACACCTGCTCCGGCAGACCGCCAACGCGGAAATGGTCGTGGGTATGGATCCCGTGGCGGATATCGCGGCTTCCTACCAGGCGACTTATGGCATCCCGTGTTCCACGAACCTTGAGGCCGTGCTGAACCACCCCGCCGTGGACGCGGTCGTGATCTCCACCCCGCACAACCTGCACGTCCCGCTGGGCATCGAGGCGGCGCGGGCGGGCAAGCACGTCATCGTCGAAAAGCCCATGGCGACGACGCTCGACGACGCCGACGCGCTCATCGCAGCGTGCAAAAACGCGGGCGTGCTGTGTTCGTCGAAGGAGGGCAGCGTGCGCTACCAACCGGCGACGGCGAAAGCGAAGGAATTGATCGCGCAAGGCGCGATCGGCGAGCTGATGGCGACGCAGGTATCCGGCGCGTCCAACAAACCGCCGAGTTACTGGACCGGCGGCTACACCGGGCGCGTGCAGACCACGTGGCGCAAGTCCAAGTTCGAATCCGGCGGCGGCGTGCTGATCATGAACTACATCTACGACTTCTACCGGCTGCGCTACATCACCGGGCAGGAGATCACGCGCGTCTTCGCCGAATTCGGCACCTACCGCACGCCCGTCGAGGTGGAGGATTTCATCACGCTGACGCTGCGCTACACCAACGGCGCGCTCGGCATGTGGATGGCCTCCTCGTGCGCGCCGGGCGCATCGAAGGCAGGCGCGCGCGGCACAAAGGCCTCCGACAACCGCATCTTCGGCACCGCCGGGCAGATCGTCTTCGACAACAACGATTTATTTGTCTACACGGATAACGACGTGGAGGGCCTGACGCGCGGCGAGTGGACGCAGCTTTCGTTCCCGCAGCAATCGGATAATTACGCTTACCAGGTGTATTTCGAACAATTCGCCGAAGCCGTCTTTGAAGGCCGCACACCAGACATCCCCTGCGAAGAGGGCCGCAAGACGCTCGAAGTGCTGCTGGCGGCATACAAGTCCGGGGAAACGCACCAGCCGGTGACGTTGGGAGCGGTAGACGGTAGACAGTAGATAGTAGACAGGGGAGGGGATGCGTATCAACCCATACCTCGTTACTCATTACTCGTTACTCATTACTCTTAACCAAGAAAGGAGTCCCATGACGAAAATAGCGATTAGCCTCAATGACACAATCGGAACGATCAACCCCAACATCTACGGGCATTTTGCCGAGCATCTGGGGTGGTGCATCTACGGCGGCGTGTGGGTGGGCGAGGATTCGCCGATCCCGAATACCGGCGGCATTCGCAACGACGTGGTCGCCGCGCTGAAGAAGATGAAGCCGGGCGTCATCCGCTGGCCCGGCGGCTGCTTCGCCGACGACTACCACTGGCAGGACGGCGTCGGGCCGCGCGAGCAGCGCCCGCGCCGCGTCAACATCCACTGGGGCGAGGTCGTCGAGAGCAACCAGTTTGGCACGCAGGAGTTCATCCGCTTCTGCCGGATGGTGGGCGCGGAGCCGTACATCGTCGGCAACGTCGGCTCCGGGACGGTGCGTGAGCTGCGCGAGTGGGTGGAGTATTGCAACTTCCCCGGCGACAGCACGCTGGCACAACAGCGCGCCGCAGACGGCAGCACGAACCCGCTAGACGTGACCTACTGGGGCGTCGGCAACGAGAACTGGGGCTGCGGCGGCAGCTTCTCGCCGGAGGATTACTGCACGGAGTTCCGCCGCTTCGCCACGTTCGTGCGCGGCTTCGGCAAGCAACTGTACGTGATCGCCTGCGGCTCGCCCGGCAACGATCTGGAATGGACGACGCGCTTCTTCCGCAAGCTGCGCAAAGATTACTGGGACTTCACGAATCTGCACGGCTACGCGGCGCACTACTACTGCGGGACGGCGGGCACGGCGACGGAGTACACGGTGGATCAGTGGTACGAACTGATCGCGCGCGGGCTGTATATGGAAGACCTGGTCGTCCAGCAGCGCGCCGCCATGGACGCCTACGATCCTTCCCGCAAGATCGGCCTGATCATCGACGAGTGGGGCACGTGGCATCCGGTAGAACCCGGCACGAACCCGGCCTTCCTGTTCCAGCAGAACAGCCTGCGCGACGCACTCGTCGCGGC
>DAOUAQ010000222.1:0-12807 GCA_034433375.1 Anaerolineae bacterium
GGCGGGGAATGGACCGTATGCCTCGGCGAGGCGCTTTACCAGCGTTTCCAGGTCGCGCAGCAACCAACGATGATAATCTTCGCCCCAGGCATAGCGCGAGACGCGCCCGTGCAACGGCGAGAGTGCGGGCGGCGGCGCGCCGGCATAAGAGGCCGCGACCACAAGGACCGAGCGTGTTTCCGGGAGGATGTTACGGGGATCGGCGCGCCGGCTCACGGCGTCCGGGCGCGCGAGGTAACGCATATCGGCGACATAACCGCGCGCCAGCCACTCTTGATAAGCGGCCCAGGTTGGCGTGGGACCAACCTGGGCCGTTCCGATGGCCGCTATTGTAAGATCGGCGGCCAGTGCTGCCAATTCGTGTGAATCTGGCCGCACCTCTTATTCGCCAAGCGTGAGCATGACGTTTGATCCGCCAGTCGTGTCGTCTTTCGTGATGGTGACACTCAGGGTTTCGTCCCCTTTCTTCCAGGTGCCCATCATCATCCCTTCGAGACTGGTGACTTCACCCTCTACGTCCCAACCGGCATTTTCCAACGCTTCGGTATAGAACGTCGCCGTGTCTTCGACCGTGCCCGCGCAATTGAAGATGGTCATCTTCCCCATCACCGTCATGTTGGAGGAATCCGGGCATAGGTCCAACCCTTCGGGAAGTCCCATCCCCTCTGCCTCCGCTGGCGGTTCGATGGTGATGTCGGCGTTAACGTCGAAGATCTCCCAGGTCAGGAACAGCTCGCCTTTGCGCTCGTCCGAGAAGGTTCCCTTGATATTGATCTCAAAGCGCGCCGCGATCTTGGGGAGGTCTTTCTCGTCAACAATCCACAACTCCATGCTGCCTTCTTCGACCTCGGTTGCCATCAGATTCCAGCTCGTGTTCCAGGCATTCTCCTTGAGCTGGTAGTGCCGGGTGTTCATCCCGTTGATGGTTTCTTTGCCCAGATATTTGTAGGAATCTTTATCCGCATCCGAGAACATTTGATCCGGTTGAACAAACTGACCGAATTGCCCCATTTCATCATCGGCGCTCACGGAAGTTTGCATCCAGTCTTCACCGAGGCGCATCCACTGCGTCTCGCCAACGCGGATGAATTCCATGCTCTGGTCCGCGCTGGTCATTGTGTAACGCTGCGCGGCGGGGTCGCGGGTGGCTTCCTCTTCGATGCTGAATTCTTCGACCGTGCCGTCATCGGCGGTGAAGCTCCACGTCATCTGCATCCGGTAGCTGTCAAGTCCTTCCAGCGCATCGGCGTCAATGTCGAACGACTCGTCGTCGCTCTCTGACGTTTCCTCTTCGGTCTCAGCCTCCGGCGTCTCTGTTTCTTTCCCGGACGCGGGAGCCTCTGAAGCCGCGGTGGGTTGAGCGACTCCACCCGGTTCTTTCGTTGCCTTGGCGCCGAAGAGCGAGCAACCCAACGACAACACCACAAGCGCAACTACAGCAATCCATACGATCCATTGGCGTTTCATATTTCTATCTCCTGAATTTATTGGTTTTGTACAACTCAGTACGTGCTGCTGCTTACATACTGGATACTCGGCATTGTACCACATATAGCGTGAAAAGTGTTCAGGCTGGACAAAGTTGTGGTTGGTGGCATAATTTGCAGACAGCAAACTACGAGACTAAAAGCTACCGGGCTATTTTGGGGGAGGAACGTATGCTTGATATTGAACTGATCCGTAACGAACCTGACCGTGTGCGTGAGGGACTGCGCAAGCGCAACGACGACCCTGCGCTTGTGGATGAAGTCTATGCATTGGATGTTCAACGCCGCGAGATGTTGCAGGAGGTAGAAACCCTGCGCGCGGAGCGCAATCGCGTCTCCAAAGAGATCGGGCGGATGAAGGATAAGGACGAACGCCAGGCCCGTATCGTCGAAATGCGTGAGGTCGGCGAACGGCTGGCGACGCTGGAAGAGAAACTGCGCGAGGTCGAAGCTGCCTTTGAGGCCAGGCAGATGTGGCTGCCCAACATCCCCCACGAAAGTGTCCCCCTTGGGCCTGACGAGAGCGCGAACGAGGTCGTGCGTTACTGGGGCGAGCGGCGCGACTTCGCGGCAGAAGCCTTCACCCCGCTTCCGCACTGGGACTTGGGACCGGCGCTGGACATCCTCGACTTCGAGCGGGGCGTGAAGCTCTCCGGCAGCCGTTTCTACATCCTCAAGGGGGCGGGCGCGCGGTTGCAGCGCGCCGTCATTTTCTGGATGTTGGACGTGCAGACGCGGCAGAATGGCTACACCGAGGTCTACTTGCCCTCCGTCGTCAAGCGCGAGATGCTGGTGGGCGCGGGGCAACTACCCAAATTCGAGGAGAACCTCTACCGCGACGTGGAGGACGACTTGTGGCTCCTGCCCACCGCCGAAGTCGCCATCACCAACCTGCACCGCGACGAAATCCTCACCGCCGAACAACTACCGCTGAACTACGTGGCGTATACCCCGTGCTTCCGCCGCGAAAAAATGAGCGCCGGGCGCGACGTGCGCGGCATCAAACGCGGGCACCAGTTCGACAAAGTGGAAATGTACAAGTTCACCACACCGGAGACCAGTTTCGCGGAGCTAGAGGCGATGGTGCAGAACGCCGAGGGCCTGTTGCGGATGCTTGGGATACCCTACCGCATCGTCGAGCTGTGTACAGGCGACATCAGCTTTGGCGCGGCGAAAGGCTTTGACCTCGAAGTGTGGGCGCCGGGCCAGGATGCGTGGCTCGAAGTCAGCTCGTGCAGCAACGTGACGGACTTCCAGGCGCGGCGGGCCAACGTCCGCTATCGCCCCGAACCGGGCGGCAAGCTGCGGTACGTCCACACGCTCAACGGCTCTGGCCTGGCGATGCCGCGTTTGATGATTGCGATCATGGAAAACTATCAGCAGGCTGACGGCTCCATCGTCATTCCCGACGCGCTGCGTCCCTGGATGGGAGGCATTGACGTCATCCGGCGCTAGCGGCGCGGTCGGGAGACCGGCCACAGCGATGGCGCGGTCGGTTCATTCACCAGACCTGACAGGTTTTCTGAAACCTGTCAGGTCTGTTTTTTGTTGACAAGCGTGCGTTGCGTGGTATACTTTCCGGCGCGAGGAGTGGGTTGTCCCCTCTGCTGGAGGGATGGCCGAGCGGCCTATGGCGACGGTCTTGAAAACCGTTGTGGCGCAAGTCACCGTGGGTTCGAATCCCACTCCCTCCGCTGATCTTTACAAGCACTGGTTATGATACTGGGGAGGTGCCAGAGTGGACGATTGGGGCTGCCTGCTAAGCAGTTAGGGGGTTGTATAACTCCCTCCAGGGTTCGAATCCCTGCCTCCCCGCCTGGTGTGACGGATACATAACGTATGCCCCCGTGGCTCAACTGGACAGAGCGTTTGGTTGCGGACCAAAAGGTTTCAGGTTCAAGTCCTGACAGGGGTACTCCTGCAGGGCGGATGGTTAATCCGGCCTCTCTTGTTTGGTTGATCCCCGCACAATCTCCTTCGACATACCCGGTGGATAGGGAGGGTCTATGCAAGTGAACGATTTTGACGTAGTGATTGTGGGCGCCGGTCCCGCCGGCATCTTCGCGGCGCTGGAACTCAGCCAGAACCCGCACCTGCGCGTGGCGATGCTCGACAAAGGCGACGACATTGACCGGCGCACCTGTCCCCTGCGCGAACGCGGCGGAGCGTGCCGCCACTGCAAACCCTGCGCGATCCTCGACGGGTGGGGCGGCGCGGGCGCGTTCTCCGACGGCAAACTCACACTCTCGCCGGCGGTGGGCGGTCACCTCGCCGAAATCCTGGGAAATGCGCCGGCTGCGGATTTGATCCAGCATGTGGACGACATCTATCGCCAGTTTGGCGCGCCGGAGAAAATCCACGGGATTTACACGGACGAGATCGAAGCTCTCGAAAAGCGCGCGACCCTGGCCGGGCTGCGTTTCGTTTCTGTGCCCATCCGCCACATCGGGACGGAGCGGTGTGTGGACATGATGCGCGCCATGCGCGATGCGCTGCTGGCGCGCGGGGTGACCATCCGCACCCGGGCCGACGTCGCCCACATTCTCACCGACAACGGGCACGTGCGCGGCGTCGAAACGCGCAAAGGCGAACGCATGGAGGCCGGGGCGGTGATCCTCGCGCCGGGGCGGGAAGGTGCGGCCTGGCTCGAGACGACGGCGAAGAGCCTGAAGCTGACGATAGCGCGCAATCCGGTTGACCTGGGCGTGCGGGTTGAGCTGCCGGCGCCGGTCCTGGAACCGATCACGCGCCTGGTGTACGAATCCAAGTTCATCTACTACTCTGACCGCTTTGACGATCAGATTCGCACCTTCTGCATGTGCCCTTACGGCGAGGTGAGCACAGAGTTCGTCGGCGACGTGATGACGGTGAACGGCCATTCGTTTGCCGAGCACCGGACGGGTAACACCAATTTCGCGCTGCTGGTGAGCAAGAATTTCACCGAGCCTTTTGACAACCCGATTGCCTATGGCAAAAGCGTGGCCCGGTTGGCGAATTTGCTCAGTGGGGGGATTCTGGTGCAGCGCTTGGGCGACCTGGAAGAAGGACGGCGCTCGACGCCGGAGCGGTTATCGCGCTCGATTGTCCAACCCACATTGCCCAGCGCGACCCCCGGCGATTTGAACCTCGTGTTGCCCTATCGTTACGTCGTGGATATTTTGGAGATGCTGCACGCGATGGACAAGGTCGCCCCCGGCGTCGCTTCACGCCACACCTTGTTGTACGGCGTTGAGGCCAAGTTCTACTCCAACCGGCTGCACCTGACCCCCGCGATGGAAACCGAAGTCGCTGGCCTGTTCGCCTGTGGGGACGGCGCGGGGGTGACGCGCGGCTTGATCCAGGCGTCCGCCTCCGGCGTGGTGGCCGCGCGGGCTATTCTGGCTCGTCTATAAGATCGGGATCGCCGAAGCTCTCCGGCGCGGTGTCCAGATCCGGGTTGAACTCGCCGAGTAGCGCGCGGGCGAAAACGAGGTAGCCGGTGTGGGCGACCATGCGGTCGAAGGGGCGCAGGCGACCCGGCACGGCCTTGTAGGGCCGCAGGATGAGTTCCTCGACCTCGGTATAGCCGAAGGCCGGCTGTTGCAGATGGCGCAGCAGCGCCGCGACCTGGTTCGTCGTCGGCACGACACTGCCGAAGAAGCCGCCACCCTTGAGCGCGGCGTGGACGTGCTGCAGGTAGTCCCACGGCTCGCGCACATCGAGGAACACGGCATCCACGCCGCGCTCGTCGAAGCCAGCGGCAATATCGCGCACCTTAAAGGTGACATAGCGCGCCAATCCCAGGCTGGCGAGGTTCTTTTCGGCCAGCGCCTGCGTCTCCGGGCGCGCCTCGTAGGTGTAGACGTGACCGTGCGGCATCACCATGCGCGCCAGGGCCAGCGTGAGACCGCCGCTGCCTGTGCCGGCCTCGACGATGCGCGTTCCCGGCCCGATGTTCATCTTCATCAGCACATAGCCGATCTCCTTCGGATAAACGATCTGTGTGGCGCGGCGAATGGAGCGCACCAACTGCTCAAGCGAGGGCGGGAGAATCTGGTACTGGTAGCCGAGGTGCGTGACGGCGGTTTCTCCCCAGCGTCTCCCGATGATGTCCGCGTGCGGCAGCACGCCGTGGTGCGTTTGATGCTCGCGCCCCGGTTCCACAAAGATGATATATTCCTTGCGGTCTTTGCCGACCAGGAGTACAATATCACCGGGCTGAACGTTAAGAGTTTCTGGTTGATGATCCACTTATATTTCCTGCGCTTTCGGGTTGGTGTCGCTTTTCCTGTTACAACAAACCGATTATAATCAAAGTAGAGTCGGCTGCAAATGTGAGCCTCTGCTTGCACACGTCGTCGTGCAGAAGATGTGCTCCTTGTTCCGTTCAGTGCCGGTTTGTCCGGGTTAGGAGAGGGTTATGCAACAAGAAGCCATTGACCGTATCGCGATTACGATAGTAGACGGAAGTCAGTCGCGGGACTTGATCCAGGCGTTGAACAAAGAAGGCTTCCCGGTGACCATCGTGGACGCTGTCGGAGGGTTCCTCCACGAAGCGTTGGTGACGTTGTTGATCGGGTTGTCACACGATCGTTTGCCCAAGTTCTTCTCGGTGGCGCGTGAACAGTGTCCGCGGCGCACCCGTTATGTCCCGATGGGCGTCGAACTTTCGCTGACGCCTGGTTATCCAATGATGATCGAAGCTTCTGTAGGTGGAGCGACGGTCTTTATCCTTCCGGTTGAACGCTTTGCACAGGTGTGAGGTGAATAACATGAAATTGGTCATAGCGATTGTCAAAGATTCCGATGCCATGGATGTTTCGGATGCGTTGGTCGAGAACAACTTCCGCGTCACGCGCGTAGCCAGCACGGGGGGCTTTTTGCGGCGTGGCCGTGTCACCCTGCTCATCGGCGTGGACGAAGCCGAGGTGGATAAGGTTTTCGGCCTTATCGAGAAGGCTTGTCGCGCCCCTGACCACCCCGGCGAGCACAAAGCAACGATTTTCGTGATTCCTGCCGAGGATTTCGTGCAGCTCGGATAAGCGCGAATATGGCAGACAAAGTTGAACAACGCTTGTACCACGGCACAATCAGCGCCGAGGATATGGCGCGCACGTTGGTGTTACGCTTTGACCAGGGCGAAACCCGCGCGCAAGCGATACGCGGAGAAGCCGGGCGCGCCGTGGTGCAGATTCAAAGTCGCAACGTCGAACGGGGCGATCCCAATACGGCAGTGACAATCCACATCACCCCAAGCGAAACCGGCGTCACGGTTTCGGTGAGCGAGCAGCAGTGGCTTGGGGTGGCTGCCGATTTGGCGAAGACCGGCGTGATGGGCTGGCTGAATCCGCTGCGCTTGTTGGGCGAATTGGACGACATCGCGCGCAACGTGCGCTGGTTGGGCTTGCGTTCTGAGATCTGGAAGGCTGTGGACGAGTACTGCCAGAGCCGGGGCAGCGGTCGCGGGACGGCGGCGGCTTTGCAGACCGTGATTTGTCCCTATTGCGATACCCCCAACCCCATCGGCGCGTACATCTGCCAGGCATGTCGCGGGTCGCTGGCCGAGGCGCAGCCGGTTGTTTGTCCGAATTGTGGCTTCCTCAACGAGCCAGAAGCGTCGCTCTGCGTGAATTGTGGGACGCGCATTTTGGTGAAGCGGTGAAGTGATGCCAACGACGATTGTTCTCGTCCGGCACGGACAGACGGAATGGAATATCGGCGACCGTTTTCGGGGGCGCGCCAACATCGCTCTGGATGCGACGGGGATGCTCCAGGCTGAGGCGACGGCGCGTTACATTGCCGCGCACTGGACGCCGGAGGCGGTGTATTGCAGCCCGCTCTGGCGCGCGCGCCAGACGGCGGAGAAAATCGCGCAGCCTTTCCATCTCCACGAACGCGCCCATCCCGGCTTGCTGGACATTGATTATGGCGCGTGGGAAGGCCGCACCGCCGAGGAACTCCGCGCGCAGCACTGGGCAGAGGCTTTGGAACTGTGGTACACCCATCCGCAGGATGCGCCCATTCCCGGCGGTGAAACCGTCTACATCGTGCGTTTGCGGGCGATGGGCGCCTTGAGTGAGATCGTAGAGCGGCACGCCGGCGTCACCGTGGTGATCGTGGCGCACACGGTGGTCAACCGCCTGCTGCTGTTGGGCATCCTGGGCCTCGGCAACGAACGTTTCTGGCATTTGGGACAGGATACCTGTGCGATTAACCTTATCGAGTTCGACGGTCAGGACTACAAACTGCTCAAGATGAACGACACGTGTCACCTGTTTAGCGCGTGAGCAAATCTCTCATCGTGGGGGTGCAGAATGGCGCAGCTTAAGGGGTATGGGAAAATCGTTCTCTATAGCGGCAATGGATGTCCCGATCTCGCCGCGGAAATCAGCGCCGCGCTTGAGGTGCATTTAGGTGGGCGCGACGACCGCAAATTCGCCAACGACAACACGTTTGTGCGACTACACCAAAGCGTCCGGGGTCAGGACGCTTTTGTGATTCAGACGACCTCCGCACCGGTCAACGACAATGTAATGGAATTGCTGATCTTCCTCGACACGCTGAAACGCGCTTCGGCAGGCCGGGTCACAGCCGTCATCCCCTACCTGGCTTACGGGCGCTCCGACAAAAAAGACCAGCCCCGTGTGCCGATTACGGCGCGGCTGATTGCTGATATGATCCAGATTGCCGGCGCGGATCGCTACATCACGCTGGACTTGCACGCCGGGCAGATTCAGGGCTTCTTCAGCATCCCCGGCGACACATTGACGGCGTTTCCCTTGCTGGCCGACTATATGCGGCAGAAAGACCTGCGCAACGCGGTAGTGGTCTCCGCCGATTTGGGATTTGCCAAAAAGGCGCGCGTTTTCGCCGAAGAGCTTGATCTGCCGGTGGCCTTCGTGGAGAAACGCCGCGTTGAGGATCACACGGCGGTGCTCACCGTCATTGGGGATGTGGCCGGGAAGGACGTCATCATCGTGGATGACGAGGTGGATACCGGCGGGACGATGTGCGACGATGTGCAGATGATGAAAAAAGCCGGCGCCAGAGACATTTATTGCTGTTTCGTCCACGCCATTTTCTCCGGCCACGCCGTTGACTTGCTGGCTGCGCAGCCGATCAAGGAGATTGTAACGACGAATTCGGTGCCGCTGCGCCCCGGAACCCGCGAAAGTCTTCCCCATCTGACGGTGCTGTCGGTCGCGCCCTTATTGGCCGGGGTGATTACGCGCGTGCATAGCGGTCACAGCGTGGGCAAATTGTTCAAACCGTACCACGGTTACAGCTAAAACAAGCGGCCACTTCATCGAAGTGGCCGCTAAGTTTGCGCGGATTATTCGCCTTTGACGATAATCGGCATGTAGATGCTATAAGGTGGGTTGATCCACAGGTTGGCGCACACCGGCTCGGTTTGCGTGAACGTTGTTGATGCTGTCACGCAGAACGGATAGATGCCATCGGTCAGGCTCGGCCACGTTACAGAAACGGTTTGTTGGTTTCCACAGCACCCAAGCTCAGGGATGACGACCTCGCCTAACGGAATCTGGACGCTGCTGTTATGGTAGAACGTCACCGTCAATGGCTCATACACCTTTGAATACCCCGCGTTGTTGAGCGTCGTGTAGAGCGTCCCCGTGGTTGGCGTGACAACAGCGCGCAACATCGGCGCCCACACACGCTCTATGCGCAGGTTGACATCCAGGATGGTGACGTAGAAGTCGTAGTCCGCGCCGACGATATGATCGGACCAGGGGATAGCGACGATTCTATGATCGCCGCAGCAGGCTAAACTTCCTATCGTCGTTCCGCCCACGACGGTATAGAAGGTGGGACTGACCAGTGAATTGCTGATGATTTTCGCCATGACCAGGCCCTCACTGGCGATGTTGCCGGCATTGGAAACGGTGAAGTAGACGGTGGCTGTAACCGGTATACCTGTCTCGGTGATGGGGGTGGTGAGGTGGGTGTCGAACGTCAGCAGGTCTACCGTGGGCGTGACCAATGCAGCATAGGCGGCGTAATCGCGGCCCATTGTCGTTGGTAGGTAGGTAGATGGATTGAAGAGCGTGCCCCCAGGATAACTCCCGTGATCGAGGCTGAACCATGCCCATTGCTGCACCAGCCGGTCATCATCCATGCGGTAGCCGAGAACAGGATCGCGGGCATTTTGCATCCAATCAAACCCGGCGTACATAAACTCGCGGCTTTTGGCATTGTAGATAGTGCCGCTGTACACCAGTCCATCGTAAAACAGCACGCCGTATTCGGGAATGACCAGCGCGTGATTGCGGTAGCCGTTGTCATACATCCATTGGCGGAACGTGCGGATGCGCTCAGCGAAGATATTTATATCCCAATGGTCATACACTGAGTAGAACGTGGCGATGGAGGCGGAGGCGGTGCTGCTCGGCCAATCCGGCACCCAACACGCGCCCCAGGCAAAGGGTTCCCCAGGAGCGGGAGAGGGATAGCACTTCTCACATAAAATGTAATTATGGGTGCTCCACAAATCCGCCGGCAGCGGCTCGCCGTAGCGCGTCTGGTATTCCGCCAGGACGCGATCCAAATACATCAGTCGTTGGCGTGTGGGCTGCACAATGTTGCCGGCGGCGATCTTGGCGGTGGGGTCGGCGGCTTTGATACGATAGTACAGATCGTGATAAGCGCGCGCGTACCACTCGGAGCGCATATTGTCCATGGCCGAGCAGTCCGGTTCGTTCGCCATAAACCATGTGGCTCCCGGCTGGTTGGCAATCGCCGTCAACAGCGCCGTGCCGGTGGGCGTGGCGGTATAGCCGATCTGCACAGTGCCGCTCAGCACCGGCTTGAAGTGAACAGTTTGCACGTATTGGAGCGGCGGCAATTGCGTCGCCCCCTTCGCGCTCCAATCCCAGTACCACCCGGCGTTCAGATAAGCCGGCCAGCCGCGCGCCAGCACATCTGATACCTTCCGGGTCCACCCGAACCCGAACCGCCCGTTGGCATATTTGAACGATTGTCCCTCAAGTGAGGGCGCCGAAGCAGCCGCGCCGGCCCAGAGCGTCAGAACGCTCACTGCCAGCGCGCACACGATCAACCAGATTCTCCGGTAGCGGCGCAAGCCATCTTTGTGGTTTCCTTTCATCATTTTATCCTCTCGTCGCTTTATCGTGACGTTTAATTCCGCCATTATACCTTATTTGCGAAACCGAAAACACGAAAAAGGTGTAGTAGCGACTTCAGGCGCTTCTCACAGCGATGTGTATATCAGGAACGACTCAAGTCGTCACGACGCGAGAAAAGAATTGACCGACTTCTCATGTTGCCGTATACTTAGCATAGTTCCCGGCGCATTTACCTGCTTAAGGAGCGCGCCGGTTCTACGATTTCTTGAACAAAGGCTGTGGAGGTGCGCTGTGAGTGAAAAACCATTCCGCAATCCGTATTCGGAATTTACCGCCGTTCGTAATGTCCTTATTGACCAGGTCATGCCAACACTCTCTTCGGACGCATGGAAAGTATTGTGTGTCGCGCTGCGTCGCACGTGGGGAGGGGATATTGAAAGCGGGCGGGCGATCCCCATCCATATCACCCTGGCGCAGTTTGAAGAGAAGACCGGCATCAAAGCGCCCGGCGCGATCGGAAAAGCGCTGCGTGAATGTGTGGATGCCGGCTATCTGCTGCTGGATCAATCCGGCGACCCTACCACCGACTTTGTGCTGAATCTCAGGTGTGAACTTAAACCGCCCGCGTCGGGAGAGGATACCGCCGAGAAAATCCCGCCGCTCCGCCCCGGCCTTGAGGGTGCTTTTCAGGCGTTGCTCGGCTTTGCGCGCGAGATGGGCGCCGTGCCCGATCTGGCCCTGGCGCGTCGTGCGGTGGTTGATAACGGTTCCGACGCCGTCGCCGACTGGATCGCGGTGGGGCGCGTGATGACGCATTTAGAGCCGCCGGCGCGCTTCAAGACGGTGTTGGAACGGCTGCTGCAAGGCGTTCCTCCGCTGCCGCTCAGTATGCTCGCACCGGAAGAACCGGAAGAAGCCGAAGGCAGCGCCGCGCCTGTGAAGACGGACACGCGCACCCTCTCAGCCGCTGAATTATGGGAGGCGGCGTTGAACGAACTGCGGACGAAGATGCGCAGCAGCAAATTCAAGTTCTTCGAATCCACCGTGGGCATCGCTTTGGAAAATGGCGTCTTGACGGTCGAAGCGCCGAATGAACGGACGCGCGAGTGGTTGGAGACCGGCCAACTGGCCGATACCATCCGCGAAACCTTCAAGGCGTTGACCCAGGGCGCAGTGACTTTACAATTTGTCGCCAAGAGCGAATAGCGATGAAACGCTTTGCCGTGTTGCAGCTCTCCGGGTGCGCCGGCTGCGAAGTGGCGCTGCTCAACGCCGAGGCGTGGGTGGCGCAATACAAGCTCGTCTATATGCCGCTGGTCGTCTCCGCTGAGGATGTGCCGGAGGTGGATGTGTTGCTCATCAGCGGCGGCGTGCGCACCGACGAAGACCTCTACAAGTTGCGACGCGCGGTGAAGAACGCGCAGCAGGTAGTCGCCGTGGGGACGTGCGCTATCTCCGGCGGCGTAGCCAACCTGGGTGACCGCGACGAAGTGCGCGCGCTCTTTCTGGCCGAAAGGGATCGCCCGCACGTGCCTCGGCTGCTCCCTAAATCCCATCCAGTCGATGCCTTCGTTGCGGTGGACCTGTACGTGCCGGGCTGCCCGCCGACCGCGGAGTTGTTTATGGCGGTGCTCACGAACCCACACGACTTTCAGGCCAGCAAGGTGGTGTGCCAGGAGTGCGGGCGGCAAAAACTCAGGGATATGCGGCCGGCGCGCCTGCTCGGCTTTCAACAGGGTGAGGTGCGGCCCGATGTCTGTCTCATCAACCAGGGCTACCTATGTGTCGGCTCTTCGACGCGCGGCGGTTGTCGCGCTCCGTGCCCGCGCGCGGGCCATCCGTGCGTGGGCTGTCGTGGGCCTTCCGACGTCTTTGTCGAAAAAGAGTCTAACGTGTGGTTCACGAGCATCAAGCGCGTCTTCGCCTCGATGACCGACGCGCCGGAGGCCGAGATCGAGCAGGGGCTGCGTTCCCCGCAGTTGGCGATGTTCCTCTTCCAGTTCGCTGATTATGCCGGCGGCGACCGTCTCCCGCGTCCCAAAGAGAAGGTGTTGTGAGATGACGACCCTGACCTTTCCCCTGAGCCGCATCGAAGGACACGCCCGCGTCGTCATCGAAGCGCGGGGCGGGATCGTGCAATCCGCCAAATTCCAGGCCACGGAATTTCGCGGCTTCGAGTATCTGGTGAAAGGCGCGCCGGCCGAGCAAATGCCGGTGCTCGTGCCGCGCATCTGCGG
>DAOUAQ010000223.1:0-8832 GCA_034433375.1 Anaerolineae bacterium
TGCCGGTGTTTGAAGTAGCGGTCAGCGGTCAGCCCTCAGCCATCAGTACCTTCCGTTCTGGCTGATAGCTGAAAGCTGACGGCTGATGGCTCTTGAGGAGAGTTGTTATGAAGTTGAATGTTCATCCCACGAAGCAAGAAATGGGCATGGCGGCAGCGGAACGGACGGCGCAGTGGCTCAATGCGGCGATAGCGACGCGCGGCGCGGCGAATCTGATTTTGGCGACGGGCGCGAGCCAGTTCGAGATGCTGGAAAGCCTGGTTGAGCAAGACGTAGATTGGTCGAAGGTGACGGTTTTCCATCTCGACGAGTACATCGGCCTGCCGCAGACGCATCCGGCGAGTTTTCGCAAGTACCTCAAGGAGCGGTTCGCCGACCAGGTCCCGGCGCTGCAAATGTTCCACTACGTCGATGGAGAGACTGCCGACCCCGTTGCCGAGTGCGCCCGTTTGGGCGCACTCATCGCAGCGCACCCCATCGACGTAGCCTGCATCGGCATCGGTGAGAACGGTCACCTGGCCTTCAACGATCCGCCCGCCGACTTCGAAACCGAAGCGCCGTACATCGTCGTGAACCTGGATGAGGCGTGCCGCCGCCAGCAATTGGGCGAGGGCTGGTTCCCCACCTTCGACGACGTGCCCACGCAGGCAATCTCGATGAGCATCCGCCAGATCATGAAGAGCGCCGCCATCGTCTGCACCGTGCCCGACGCGCGCAAGGCCGTCGCTGTGCAGAAAGCCGTCGAGGGCTTGGTGACGAATCTGCATCCTTCTTCGATTTTGCAGCAGCACCCGCAATGTGAGTTGTTCCTCGACGGACCGGCGGCGGCGTTGTTGCATAAAGCGTGAACTGTGATTTGAGCGGATTGTCAAATCCGCGTACACCGGAACCTTTCGTCGCCCAACGGGGATCTGACGATCCCCTCGCAGCGAGAATGGTAAGCGCCGCGCGGCGTAAACACCTTCCCGATTGACGCTTGCCAGGGATCGTCAGATCCCGGCGTAGTGCGCAGGAACCGCGGATCTGGCGATCCGCTTCAAACATAGATTTTTTGCCCTGCGAGGATCTGACGATCCCCTCGGAGCGAGAGACTATTTGACTATCATCACTATGCGACTGACGACTGGTTTCGTTGATTTGCAGGTCAACGGCTTTCTAGGCGTGGACTTTTCCAGCCCAGAATTGACCGAAGCTGACTTCATCCTCGCCTGTCGGGCGCTGCTCGCGCAGGGGACGGCGGCGTTCTTGCCGACGGTGATCACGAGTTCGCTCGACACCTACGCCCGCAATCTCCCACTGATGGCCGATGTGATGGCGCGTGACGAATTTCCAGGTCGCCTGTCAGGCTTTCACCTCGAAGGGCCGTTCATCTCCCGTGTGCCCGGCGCGGTGGGGGCGCACAATCCGGCCTTCGTCTGTGACCCTGACGTGGCGCTGTTGGAGCAGTTACTCGACTGGGCCGGTGGGCGTGTGCGCTTGCTCACGCTGGCAGCGGAACTGCCCGGCGCGGACGATTTGGCGCGCTGCGCGGTGGAGCGCGGAATCACCGTCTCCATCGGGCACTCACTCTTCACGACTGCCGACCTCGACCGCATGGCGGACGCTGGCGCGACGGCGCTCACGCATTTGGGCAATGGACTGCCGAACGTGCTGCCGCGTCACGACAACCCCTTGTGGGTAGGGCTGGCGCACGACGCGTATACGGCGATGCTCATCACGGACGGGCATCACCTGCCTGTGTCGGTGATCAAAGTGGCAGCGCGGGCGAAAGGTGCGGACAAGCTCATCGTCGTCAGCGACGCCTCGCCGGTGGCGGGGCTGCCGCCAGGACGCTATCACGTCCTCGACAACGATGCGATTCTGGAGCCTTCGGGCCGTTTTCACAACCCGGAGAAACAATGCCTCGTCGGCTCGTCAGCGACAATGGCGCAGTGTATGGCGCATCTGGCGTCACTCGACGTGTTTAGTGAGGCAGAACTGCAACAGGTAGGGTGGGGGAACCCCCTGAGGTTGATCGGTTTATAAAAACCAGACCTGACAGGTTTTCTGAAACCTGTCAGGTCTGTGAAACGCAGGTTACATAATCGCCAGCACGCGGCTAAAGCGCGCCGCCAGCTCTTGCAGCACGGCGACGGCCATATCCGCATCCTCGCGGAGCAGACCGAGGAAGTCCCATTGCGCCAGCACCAGGCAGCAGGTCGGCTCGGTGGCGATGACAGAGGCCGTGCGCAGTTGCTCGGTCAGCAAGGCCATCTCGCCGAAGAAGTCGCCCGGGTTTAATGGATTCAGGACAACCTGCGTTCCATCCGCCTGTTCGCGGACGGCCTCAGCCTGGCCTTCCATGATGACGAAGAACCCCTCGCCGCCCTTGCCCTGGGTGACGATCTTATCGCCTGGGGCATACGTGCGCTCGACGAAACGTTTCCCCACCTGTTCGATTTGCCGCCGGTTCAGACCGCGAAACAGCGGCGTGCGTTGCAAAACGGTCAATCTGTCAGCGACAGCCATGTCACACCCCCTTCAACTTGAGTTCTTCGGCGCGATGGCACGCCACGAAGTGATCCCGCTTGAGTTCGCGGAATTCGGGCGTCTCTTTCGAGCATCTATCGATGGCGTAGCGGCAGCGCGGGTGAAAGTAGCAGCCCGGCGGCGGATTGGAGGGATCGGCCACGTCGCCCTGCATGATGATGCGCTCGGATTCGTAGCGCGGGTCTGGCTTGGGTACGGCGGACATCAACGCCTCGGTGTAGGGATGCAGTGGCTCATTGTACAGCGCGTCGGAGTGGGCTAACTCGGCGATCTTGCCGACGTACATCACCGCGACACGGTCAGAGATGTGTTGCACCACACTCAGGTCGTGCGCCACGAAGACGTAGGACAGGTTGAAGTCCGCCTGCAAGTCCTGCAACAGGTTAAGCGTCTGCGCTTGAATCGAGACATCCAACGCCGAGACCGGCTCGTCGCAGAAGATGATCTTGGGGTTCATCGAAAGCGCGCGCGCGATGCCGATGCGTTGGCGCTGCCCGCCGGAGAATTCGTGCGGGTACCGGCGGATGTGTTCCTTGCGCAGGCCCACCCGTTCCAGCAGCGTGACGACGGTTTCTTCCATCTCCGGGCCGATCTTCATCCCGTGAATCACCATCGGCTCCGAAACGATGTCGAAGATCGACATGCGCGGGTTCAACGAGTTGATGGGGTCCTGGAAGATCATCGAGACCTCACGGCGAATGCGCTTCATTTGCTCCTTATCCAGGTCGAAGATATTGACCATCTCCGGCTTGCCATCGGCGGAGAACAACGCCGTCTCGAAATGCGCGGTGCCGGCGGTCGGTTCGTACAGGCGGATGATCGTGCGGCTGACGGTGGTTTTGCCACATCCACTTTCCCCGACCAATCCCAACGTTTCGCCCTGGCGGAGATAGAAACTGACGTCGTCCACGGCGCGGACATCCCCCACGTGCCTTTTGAGCAAGCCTTTTTGGATGGGGAAGAACTTCTTCATCCCCTTCACATCCAGGATGATGGCATTGGTTTGCGCGGCGTCTTTGGTTGTTCTGTTTTCAGCCATTTTGTTCTACCTCCTACACGCCCTCGTATAACAGACAGCGGACCCAGTGATCGGGTTCGGCCTCGATCCAACTGGGCGTCAGCACATCGCACTTGCCCGCCATGAACGAGGGGCAGCGCGGATGGAAGACGCAGCCGCTCGGCAGGTGGAAGGGATCCGGGACCATCCCCTTGATGGAGGCCAGGCGCTCGTTGGCGCGCTTGCCCACTTTGGGGATGGATTGGAGCAGCGCGCGGGTATAAGGATGTTTGGGTTCGTAGAAGACCCGCACGGTGTCGGACTTCTCGACCTGTTTGCCCATATACATCACCACGATATCTTTCGCCATCTCGGCCACTACACCCAGGTTGTGGGTGATGAACATAATAGACATCTCCATCGATTTCTGCAATTCGCGCATCAGATCGAGAATCTGCGCCTCGATGGATACATCCAACGCTGTCGTCGGTTCATCGGCGATCAGCATGAACGGGTGGCAGGAGAGTGCGATCGCCACCATCACTCGCTGGCGCTGCCCGCCGGAGAGTTGGTGTGGATAGGCGTCCACGCGCTCGTGGGGCTTGGGGATGCCCACCTTTTGCAGCATCTCGATGGAGATCTCCCGCGCTTCTTCTTTGGTGACCGGGCGATAAGCGGTGATGTTTTGGACCATCTGCTGGCCGACCGTTTTGGGGATCATCCGGTGCAAGTGCAAGGCTTCCCCGATGAGTGTGCCGGTGGTATACACGGGGGTCAGCGAACTCATCGGTTCCTGAAAGATCATCGCAAATTCGCCGCCGCGGATTTTGCGGATTGCGTCTCCATCGGGGTCTAGTTTGGTGATGTTGATGACTTCGGTTGGCTTTTGGGGATCATATTTGTCCCGTTGATAGTAGAGGATTTCACCGCCGGTGATCTTGCCGGGCTTGGGCACCATCTGCATCACAGCTTTGGCGGTGATGGATTTGCCGCACCCGCTTTCGCCGATCACGCCCAACGTCTCCCCCCGGTTGATGGTCAACGTGAAGCCGTCAACACCTTTGATAATCCCATCGCGCACTTCGAACTCTACGTGCAAATCTTTGATTTCGACTAAAGGCTCAGCCATCGCATCCTCCTTTACCGCCCACCGTAGGGATCCATGGCGTCACGCAGGCCATCCCCGAGCATGTTGAAGGCCAGCACGGCCACGATAATGAAGGGGACGGTGATCAACTGCCAGGGCGCAAAGCGGATGACGCGCACGCTGCTGACTTCTTGCAGCAGCACGCCCCAACTGGTCAGCGGCGGGCGCAATCCCAGCCCTAACCAACTCAACGCCGTCTCCGAGAGGATCATGCCGGGAATCATCAGTGTGGCGATGACGATAACGTGGCTCAATGTGCCGGGCAGCAGGTGGCGAAACATAATGCGTTTGTCGCTGGCGCCGGCGCTTTGCGCTGCCAACACGTATTCGCGTTCCCGCAGCGAGAGAATCAGGCCGCGCACTTGCCGGGCTAATCCGCCCCAGCGGATGAAGACGAGGATCAGCGTCAACATAAAGTAGACAAGGATGGGCGACCACGTGACTGGAATGGCGGCTGCCAGCGCCATGAAGAGGGGGATATCCGGGAAAGCGCCGACAAATTCGACCAAACGCTGGATCAGAATATCCGTTGCGCCTCCGTAGAAACCGGAGATGGCGCCCATCACCATGCCCAGGATCAGGGTGAGGAATTGTCCGATCAGCCCTAGCAGCAACGACAGCCGCCCGCCGTAGAAAATACGGGAGAAAAGGTCACGGCCCACGCGGTCGGTGCCAAACAGGAAAACGGTCCCGTCCGGGTATTTCTCCGTATCCACGCCGAAGAGGTGAATGTTGGCGGGAATCAACCCCAACAGTTTGTACGGCTGGCCTTTGACGAAGAGAGAGAGGGGATAGATCTGCTCTTTGTCCACGATCCAGCTACGCCGGCGCTGTACGGTGTCAATTTGCACCTCCAGGCCATAGACGGCTGGGCGCAGGCTGAAGTTGCCCTGGGGATTTTTGAAGACCAGGGGTTGCGGGCGCGCTTCGAGGTGATCGGATTGGTAATCCAGACGATAGGGTGCTACAAATTCGGCGAACAAGCCGCACGCAGTGTAGAAGAGGAGGATGATGATGGCGCCGACAATCGCTAGCTTGTTCTTCTTGAATTTCCACCATACCAGGCTCCAGTACGCCTGGCTGAGTTGTTGTTGCTTGGCCTTTCCCACTGGTTCAGACGCATTCGGGGTAACTTGTGGTTCTTCCATGGCTGTCCCCTCCTTAATCCAGCCGGATGCGCGGATCGAGCGCTGCGAGCATCAGATCGCCGATGAGCGTACCGATCATCGTCATCAGCACGATAAACACCAGTACTGTTCCGGCCAGGAACATGTCTTGTGATGTGAGGGCGCTCACAAAGAGCGGCCCGACGGTAGGAAGGTTCAGCACGGTGGCCACCAATGCATCGCCGGCCACGATACTCGGTAAGGCTTCCGAGGTTAGAATGACGATGAGTGGATTGATCGCCACGCGCACCGCGTGTTTCCAGTTCACGGCGCCCTGTTTCAACCCACGCGCGCGCGCCGCTTCCACAAACGGCTGCCCCAGCGTTTCCAGCAGGTTGCCGCGCATGATGCGCACCAACCCTGCCGTGCCGGTCACGCTGCTGATGAGCGCCGGAACCCACAGGTGTTTGAGCAAGTCCACGACCCGCGCCCAACTCCAGGGCGCGTCGACAAACTCGCGCGAGAACAGCCCGCCCACCTCGACCTTGAGCACCATCATCGCAAAGAAGAGCACCAAGAGCGCCAGCAGAAACCCCGGCATCCCCAGGCCCAAAAAGCTCAGGGTCGTGACCACCTGATCGCCGAGGGAGTATTGGTGGGTGGCCGAATAGACGCCGATTGGAATCGCCAGACACCAGACGATGGTGATACTGGCAAGCGCCAGCAACGCCGACATCAACGCGCGTTGTCCGATGATTTCTCTGACCGGACGCTCGTATTGGAACGACTCGCCGAAGTCTCCTTTGATGAAATTGGTGACCCAGTTCCAGTAGCGGGTGAGCACCGGTTGATCGAGTTTGTACCGGGCGCGGTATTCCTCAATGCGTAGTTGGGCGCTGCGGTCGCCAATCGCCTGCAATTGCTGCAATTTGATGGTCAAGTAGTCGCCGGGAGGTAATTCGATGATCAGGAAGCTGACGAAGGAGACCAGGACGATCATAACAATCATGTACAGTATTCGTCTTGCAATATATGATAACATAGCTTCCTCCTAGAAACTGACCAGGGCGGCTATGCGAGCGCCCCTTGTGCCTGGAAAATGCCTTGTGGCGGGTGGCTTGCGCCGCCCGCCACAAGGTCAATTTGACGTGTTACTTGTCCATCCAGTACTGCTCAGGATTGGTATTGCCGGGGGTGCCGGGCGCCCAGGGGCCGAGCACGCCGTATTCGTAGACGTTCTTGAAGTAGTTCTTGCAGACGACGGGCTGGGGCTGGTCGCCGGCCGCGCCGATGATGAAGGGGCCTTCCTCGATGTAGACGTCGATGGCCTTCCAGATCAATTCGTGGCGCTTCTGTTCATCCGGTTCTTGTAGACCCTGGCGATAGATTTCCTGCAAGCGCGCCGCCGGGCTGCCCGGTGCAGGCTCCCAACCTTTCTCGCCGCCGCTGGAGTAGTACAGACCCTGCTTGGGGAAGGCGCGGGTCCCCTCGCCGGCGCCGCGCACCGGGAAGACCCAGTCGGGGTAAGTCCACAGGTCGAGTTCCGAAGCGTGCGTGGTGGCCAACATAAACAAGCCGTTATCACGGTTGGTCCCGCCGTCGGCCGTGCCGATCGCGTTGTCGATGAGCACCTTGACGCCGACATCTTCCAGGTTCTTCTTGTAGACCTCGACGAACTCGGTGTTGATCGTGGCGGCGCTCCAGTCATTCAATTGAATGATGAGCGTGAACTCTTTGCCGCTCGGCAGGTCGCGGATGCCGTCACCCGTCGCATCCTTAAAGCCAGCCGCATCGAACTCTGCCTTGGCCTTGTCGGGGCTGTATTCGGCATAGGCGGCGGCCCATTTCTCGTAGACCTTCATCCCTTCCGCCGAGCTGGTGAAGTGCGGCGATTGCGGGCTGACGGTGAAGTTCTTGGGATCGCCGATGCCGTCCCAGGCGACATCGATGACGCGCTGGCGATTCATCGCATAGGAGAGACCGCGCAGGAAGTTCTTGTTGCGCAGCAGTTCGCGGATTTCGACGTCGATTTCAGGCTCGGTTGCCGGGTCATATTCCATAGACGTGTTGTAGTCCTGGTTCACGATGAGGCCAGGCCACGCGCCCGCGCCGTTCATCCAGCCTGGCACCAGGCGGAAGTTGCCGGCTTCGGCGTTTTCCAGCAGGAAGGGGGTATCCGCCGGGCTGCCATTGTAGCGGAAGTTGCAGTCGTACCGCCCCTGTGCGAGCTGCAGCAAGCGTACTTCGCTATCTTCCACTAGCTCCACCCGGATGTAGTCGATGTAGGGCAGTTGGTTGCCTTCGGGATCGACCTTCCAGTAGTAGGGGTTGCGCTCGAGGATGCGATACTCGCCGGCCTTGTATTCCTTGAGACACCACGCCATCAAGCAGGGGTAGCCGGGGGTATCGAACCAGCGATCCATCAGATCCAGCTCGGTGTAGCCTTCGGCGCCGGCCTTGCCCTCGTAGGCGGGGTGATATTTCTTGAGGAAGTGCGAAGGCTTCATGAGCGGTTCCCACTCCCAGAAGCCCTGGGCCAGAACGTAGGGCATGATGTACTGGGGCTTGTCGAACTTGAGCACCCAGGTGAAGTCGTCGGGGAACTCCATGGTGATGGGGGTGCCATCGGTGTTGCGTCCCCACCAGGGCACGTTCGACGTTTTGTACTCTTGGTTCTTGGCCATGTCTTCCCACCAGAACTTCAGGTCGGCGGTGGTGAAAGGCGCGCCGTCGGACCACTTGATGCCCCGGCGGAACTTGAAGGTGATGGTCTTGCCGCCGTCGCTCCAGACGGGCATTTCGATCAACAGCCCTGGCTCGTAGCCGGTGAGGTCGGCCTTCCAGCGGACGGGTGGATCGTACAATTCCATCTTGATGTTGCCGGCGCCATCCCACCAGGTCACATCGTTCCAGGTGCCGCCGTACTTGCCGATGGACTCGACCACGTCAACGACCATGATGTCCAAGGGCAGGCGTTCTTCAACCGGGGGCAGGCCCTTGCCATCCAGCATCGGGGCTTGCTTGTATTTGCTCGGCGCGGGTTCCGCGGTCTT
>DAOUAQ010000224.1:0-5997 GCA_034433375.1 Anaerolineae bacterium
CAGCCTTTCAGCAGCAGACTCCTTGCGGCTGACGGTTCTCTCAGTCTTTCAAGAGCAAACTGCTTGCGCTTGGCGTTTCTTCTGCCTTTCAACCGTAGACTTCTTGCGCTTGGCGCTTCTCCCTGCCTTTCAGCAGCAGACTGCTTGCGCTTGACGCTTCCTCTGCCTTTCAACAACAGACTGCTTGCGCTTAACGCTTCTTCTGCCTGTCAACCGCAGACTGCTTGCGCTTGACGCTTCTTCTGTCTTTCAATAGCAGACTGCTTGCGCTTGGCGCTTCCTCTGCCTGTCAACCGCAGACTATCTTCGGTCAACACACGTTTCTTCGTGCCGCCTGCCGCCGCCCATCAGTGTACCACTCGAGTCCATTGTGACTCCCAGTTGCTCAACACGACTGGCAAATAAACATACTTGCAGTTTACGCCAGTGATGAACTCGTCAGCGCCAATATCAGGGAAACACCCGTCCGGTCGGGTATCGCCATCAATATCTGTCGTCACTCCAGCGAACACTCCTCTGTTTAGTGCTGCTGAGTCAGCTTTGATATGGTAGTTTCCAATATAGGGATTCACGAATGCTGGAGTGCCAGTGAGGGCGTGTGTGACATCGACATTCCCAGTTCCGCCAAATTCTACTGTATTGCTGTAAAACAGCACGCCATTAAGCCTAGCTGTATTACCCGCGGTTGTGGTGATACCGGTCCCATTCTCTGCAAGGATAGTATTAGTCATCACTACACTGCTATACGTTCCGTATCCATCGTCACTAACGAATATGGCGCTTCCGTCACCACTGCTATTACGGGCAATAGTATTATGTAGTAGATAAGGGGATGCTCCTATAATGTAAAATCCACCACCCTGTGTACTAGCTTGATTGTCAACTACCCAATTGTTAATCAATGTAGTATAGCAACGCCAATACAGACTTATCCCTCCACCCCGAGAAGCAGCGTTGTCGAATATAGTATTGTTACTGAGAGTGGCAACGCTATAGTAAAGGAATAGGCCGCCACCGTTATTGGCTGCGATGTTACCAAATATATCATTGCTATCGAGAGTGGCGTCACTGGCAAGCATGAATATTCCACCGCCCTCAAGAGCAGAGGTGTTGCTGTATATGGCATTGCCTCTTATTATGGCCGGACTTTGGTCTACATGTAACCCACCACCTCCCTCATAATACCAAGTGCCGGCAGTTCTATTGGCAGAGATCGTGTTGCTGATTAATGCAACAGGGCTGCTGCGCGCCAAAGCTATTCCTCCCCCAGTGCTGTGGGCTGTATTGTTGATGATTGTGTTTCCGCTGAACGTGCCAACGCTCTCATATATGTATAGCCCACCTCCAGTAGTGCCAGCAGTGTTATCGGAGATAATGTTGTTGCTTAAAACAACAGTGCTTTGATACGAAGCCAATCCGCCACCACGGACTCTAGCAAAGTTGTTAGCAATGATGTTGTTCAATAGTTGAGCAGTACTGTAATACAGAAATAACCCGCCACCGTCTGCATCAAAGCCAAGCCTGTCTCCAGATGTGTTGCTGATTATCTGAGAATTAGAAATAGTGACATTAGCAGAGAAGACATAGAGCCCGCCGCCGACGTCAGATAGCGATCCTCCGCCAAGATAGCTTGCATCTCCGCCAGTAATATTCAACCCTTCGAGTGTAGGGCTGATATTACCAGTGATAAAGAACACCCGGCCATGCCCCTGTGCATCGAGCGTAGTAGGGTGAACTAAGGGGGTAGAAGTCACCCAGTCCGCAGTAGAATAACCACCGCGGATAGTGATGGTTTTGCTAATATAGACCACTTGGGGCAATCCACCGTAGGTATTCAAATCGGTGTATACACCCTGAGCGACTTTGATGAGATCACCTTCGCTCGCCATATCCACTGCATATTGGATAGTACGGCAGGGACTGGTGGAGTTGGTGCAAGAAACTGTATCACTTCCGGTAATGGCGACGTAGCGAACGATAGCGCCACTTTGGGGAAGTAGGGGCGACGGGCTGGCACGCACGGATACAAGCTGAGCCGGCCAAGATGAAAAGGAGAGTTAATGCGATGATGAGTCCGCATATCTGGACACAAGCGACTACAGTGATTCTACTCTTCAAAGTTTCTCCTACCATGGCGCTTCGTTCGCTATTTCGAAATAGTCCAAGTGCGCTTCTCACGTGCGCCCAACGCACCAGCTTAAGCTGCGCGGCGGGTGCGGCGACGGGTCTTTGAGAGCAGACCTGGTTGGGCGCGTTTCCCCGCCGAGTGCCGGCGGCGAAGCCGCGTCAGCTTCAAGCGGATGTTGGGCGGGTCTGCTAGAGCACACCTGCCGGACCATACCCCGCCAGCGTGCTCCACCGCTAGCGCCGACACCTGCCCCAGCTTGACTGCCTTCGCCCGCGTTGGGTCTCTCTTGCCACGGGCTGCCGACTGCGCCGCCCAACGCACCAGCTTAAGCTGCGCGGCGGGTGCGGCGCAGTGCCTTCGAGTGCAGACCTGTTTGTGCGTGTTTCCCCTCCGATTGTCGGCGGCGAAGCCGCGTCGCTTGCAACCGATGTTAGGTGGCAGCCCACCACAATACCCTTTGGTATACTACCCCAAGAGTAGACACCACCGATCACCCAATTTTTCAAAACTTGACAGCCCTCATCCGCATTGATACCGCGAACAATCTCTGTTACGCCTTTGCTTAGGGATGACCACTGATTGCACGAAACCAGGCTTTTTCCAGAGGAGTCATCACTAATTTGCCACGAAGAAACTCACCTCATCAATCCAGAAGTTGGTTGGCAGGGTAGAATCTGTACTGACCTCAAAAGAAAGATGAATCGTTTGCCCTGCATAAGCCCGTAGGTCAAAGTATTCTCTGTACCATTGTTCCTTCAGCGTACTACGATTAGTGATGGTTTTGATGGTTTGCAACAGATTGCCATTAACATCTCGGATACGCACATACAGGAAATCATAGTCCGTCGTCGTGCTGGTCTCGGCGGTGGATAACCACCATGAAAAGGCAAACGTTGCGTAATTTGCCGGAGTCGCCGGACATACAAACTGGTACATCTGATCGTGATTGCTGTTGTAACGCCCCAACCAAGCCCCATACTCGTAACCTGCATAAGGTTGCACAATTGGTTCAGGGCCGTTGGAGCGACTAACTCGCCATCCTGTAGTATCACCTGTGCTGAAGGTACCATTGGTGAGCAGTGAACCGTAGCTCGGAACACAGAGAGAATAGTTATTCACGACCAGTGGAAGATAGACGTGATATTGCCTCCATTTGAATGCATCTGCGGCCACCCAACGTGTGCTGGATGGTTCGCCAGTATACGCAAACATACCAGCCGATACACTCTCAGTAATCCAGTACGTACCTAAGGGTACCCAACTGTTTATATTGGCGCTCTGATTAACTGGCCCCGCTTGTTGCCAACCATTGGCGGTCCAGAGTTGGTAAGTGACCTGTTGACTTAACGGGTTTCCACCTACATCAGGGTCTTCAGGAATAAAAACGTACACTTGGCATGGCCCCGGCTTAAGTGGATTGGAGATAGCAGAAGTTGTCCAAGTATGATAGTCGGATTGAGTGGCTGTGTTGGATCGGTAAAACATGTGATAGCCGTTACCACGATTACTCACCTGCCAGTTAGTCGAGGGGAAAGCCACTGACCCAGCCCCTGCATCTTCAACAATAGTATCTGCGCACGAGATGGAATCCTCATTACGGCTGCGCCACAGACAGGTAGATACCTTGCCATTATGGTTGAACAGTGGGTCTCGCCCAGTTCCACGCCAACCGAAAGGATCAATCGCATAGTTGGTGTTGGCCCAACCACCATGCCGCACGCCGAAATGAAGATGAGCGCCAACCGTGCCACAGCCAGGCCCAACAGAGTTGCCGCTTTCTCCTATATGCTGACCGGCTGTAACCAGAGCAGTTTCCCCAACTAAACGTTGGCTCAGATGAGAATACATTGTGTGGTAGCCATTGCCATGGTCAATAACAATCGTGTGACCATAACATCCCCACACATCGGAATATACAACCCGCCCAGCAGCAGCGGCCAGCACATCTATTCCGGTACTCATAGACCAATCCCACCCATCGTGCCCGTCGTAGGGATATGGATCACCTGTTTGCGTGCTGCAATTGGCAGCAACGCTCTCTCCATTGTAAATGGTAATGACACCGTTGGCCCCAGTGCAATAGGTGGGTTTATTGTGATCAAAATACGCTGTCACACGATACGTTCCATCAAATGGAGGGCGCAGAGAAACACCTCCACTGGCGCAAACGGCTTGAACAAATATGACAACAGACAAGAATGTCACTACCAGGACAAAAATTGGACCAACTTTGATACGGGTTTTGTGTTTCATGATTTCACCTCACATCATTAGTAGATAGAGGTGGTAACCATGCTAGAACATAACTATATTTAGCCCGCTCAGCAACAGAGTAAAACCAGCTACCATCTACGCTGGCAATCCACACTTCCGCAGAAGCAATCCCTAGATTAGATTCTGGAGTACCAGTAATGATACCAGACACAAAGGCCAAAAACTTTCCATCTGGTGACCAGATCGGTATGCAGTTGTTGCGTCCCGCAAAAGCGGAAAGACGTGTAATCTCTCCTGTAGCCACATCCGCGATGTAAATATTAGTTCCCGGCTCCCGCCAATCGCTAAGGTAAAGCGCAAGATCGTCTACCTGAACGAAAGCGACGTAACGACCATCGGGAGACCAAACGGGGCCATAGGTCCCCTTGTCGGGATTACATGTCTGGTCAGCCAGTCGTCTACTGCCAGTCCCGTCGGAATTTACCAACCACAGTTCAGATGGATCGCTAGTAGCAGTTAGAGTTCCAGGGCGGTAGAAGTAGACCAACTGCTCACCAACAGGTGCCCATGACAGTGCATTAATTACGCCTTCCATCTTACGCACGAATTGCCTCTCCCCACTATCTAATCTCATTATCCAGATTTCGCTAATCTCTTTTTTGTACTCGTCGAAGTGAGTGAGTGTGAACACAACTCTGGATTCGTCTGGACTGAAAGATACATTACGTGCTACTGAATAAACTTGATCGGCAGAAGTAGGTAAGTCCAACTGGACATACCGGCCTGTGTTGACGTCTACTAGCACACCACTGAATGGAATGACGCCCTCAAGTGTATTACCCGGAGTTGCCGAAAACAACAACCGATTATCGTGCGTCCAGTCCCAAAAACTTCCAAAGCAATGCTCTGTTGCACTAAAAGGGCACCATGTTTGGTCAGATGACCTCTCCACAATATACAGTAACGTATCCTGTGGTCCGTAGAAGATTTCTATGGCTAGATACTCGCCATTTGGTGAGGGATATAGCCCTACAAGGTTTTCAGATGGTAAATCAAAAGGTACACTAAACTCTGCTTGCTTGCCGCCTTGCGCGTCCATGCCAACTACATGGAGTTCTGGAAAACTAGAATTATCGGCTACATAGTAAAGTGATTCTATGTTATTAGGCGGAAAACCAAGTGGTAATAAACGCGGAGGGCGTGTTAGCGTTGGTTTCGGCTGCTCCGTTGGCAGCGGCCAAGGCGCATCAGTAGGCCAACCAGGAGGTGGAGGAATAGTTGGAATCACTTCCAAAATTGGCGTCGTTGTCACCAATGACTCTATAGGCAGAGGGATAGGAGTACCCAATGGCGAAGATTGAAATCCACGTGATGCTGTTGGTGAAGGTGGTGGCGCAAGAGGAGAGAGAGAAAACAGTTTGGCGAGGCTGATCAGCGTATCACTAGATAATCCTAGAACAGCAATTGTCACAATCAATAACAAGCCCAACAGAACAGGAATTGATTTACTCTTGTTTTTCATCGTTCACTCCTTATATTTTGAGCCGCCCAACGTACAGGCTTAAGCTGCGCGGCGGGTGCGGCGCAGTACCTTCGAGAGCAGACTTGGTTGTGCGCGTTTCCCCGCCGAGTGCCGGCGGCGAAGCCGCGTCAGC
>DAOUAQ010000225.1:0-5660 GCA_034433375.1 Anaerolineae bacterium
GGCGCGAACCGCATCGCCGATCCGCACCTGGCGATGTATTACGATAGGCTGGCGCTGGTCATTCGCGGCGACCTGTTCGACGGCGAGCGGCTGCGCGCCATCTGGCAGATCAATACCGGCGCTTACGACGGCTACCTGGATGCTTACGCCTACTTCCGGGGCGCGGAGTTTGTGCAGCGGTTTTATGTGACCAATCCCACAGATCGGCCTTATGTGTATGCTTACATTTGGAACAATCACGCCGGCGAGGCTTACTTGCTGGACGATGCTTCCTCTCAGGGCGCGACGTACACGCTCGTCTGGCGGGTGACGCGCGACGGTGTGCAGTTTGATGGTTCGTCTATCCAAAAAATCTCGTCCATCGGCCCCCTGTCTGACGCTGAGACGCTCAACGTGGGCGTTCTGTTCAGCCCCACGCCCGATTTGGCTACGCAGGACATTTATGAATATCGCTTCTGGTTCCGCTTTGAAGATGGTGGGCGGATGTCGGTCATCCTGCCCGGCAAAGGCTTCCATAACACCGAAGCGCCGCAGGGATTCTGGGCTCCTGCGAATCTAAGCGCCGTGATGCAGCCAATCCACTGATCTCATGCGCATTCCCTGGTCAAGTGACCAGGTGCGGTACTGGTCTGTCGGCCAGTCTTGTGTCCAGTTGGAAGAAAATTCTATTATCTTCCGTTTTTCATGCTACAATTGCCCATGGTAGTCAACCTGTGCGTTCACGAGGAAAGCTATGGCCCGTTTCCTAACCCGACGTCTTCTCATCATTCCTGTTGCCTTGATCGCTGTGTTGCTGTTGGCCTACGGTTACGCGCACATCGTCCAGTGGGATTACGCGCGGCATTATCCGCAATTGTATTACCGGCTGCGTGTCATCCAGCAGCGCCCTGAAACCCTCATCGAGGCTTACAAAACCTATCTACCGGGACTGCTGCGGTTGGATTTCGGCAAGCTGCGCAATGGCGAAAATATTACCGTGGTGTTGTGGAAAGCGTTACAGGCCAGTTTGGCGCTGTTAGCCATCGCGCTGATCGCCAGTGTGCCGCTGGGACTGTTTCTGGGCATCGCGGCGGCGCGGTGGACGCGTTCGCGCCCGGCGCGGTGGCTCACGCTGGCGGCGACGGCTGGCCTGGCGATGCCTAGCTTTTACGTTGGCAGCTTGCTCATCCTTTTTTCGGTCGCCTATGCATTGATGCGAGGTGGGGGCGGTGCGCCCTTCCCTTTGGCCGGTTTTGGCTGGGATAACCATCTGGTGCTCCCCACGCTGGCTTTGATGCTCCGCCCTACTGTTCAGATCGCTCAGGTGACGGCCACCCTGTTGACCGGTGAACTGCAAAAACAGTACGTGGTTGCCGCGCGCAGCCTGGGGCACAAGTGGGGAGCCGTCAAACAGCGACTGGCCTTCCGTAACGTTTTGGCCCCGGTCGCGTTGACCATCGCCGGATCGCTGCGCACGCTGATGACAGACCTGATCCTCGTGGAGTGGCTTTTCTTCTGGCCTGGGATAGGGCGTTTTATGGCGTATGCTCTGATCCCCGCCAACCGCACGGATATGGCAAGTTCCCCTTACCTGCTGGAGCCGCCATTCGTCGCGGCAATTTTGACGCTGGTTGCCGCAATCTTCCTGCTGGCCGATTTTGTGGCCTCGGCGCTGGTGCGCGTCTTCGATCCGCGCTTGCGCGTGCCGACGCGGGAGGAAGTGAGCGATGTTTAAGCCCGCCGGGCCCCCCGACATCTCTGCCCCGCTCAAGCCAAAACCGAACTGGCCCCTCATCATTGGCAGCGTTATGGCGCTGCTAATCCTGGCGCTCGCCATCTGCGGCCCCACGCTTGCGCCGCAGGATCCACGCGAGCAGAAGTTGGTCCTCCAGGTGAACGGCAAATGGCGCATTCCACCCTATCCTGCCTTCACACCTGGGTATCCTTTGGGATCGGACGATCTGGGACGCGACCTCTTTAGTTGGCTGCTCTGGTCCGTGCGCCCGACATTGATCCTGGTTGTCGTCGTCGCTGCGCTGCGGATGATCCTGGGACTGCTCATCGGTGTGGGAGCGGGTTGGTCTGATCGTCGTGCGGGGCGTTTCTTCGACGGCCTGATTACTGCGGCGCTCGCCGTCCCCACGCTGCTCGCGGCGCTGATCGTCATCACCGCGATAGGCTTCCGCGTGGGCGTGTGGGCGTTCGTCATCGGGCTGGCGATCACCGGTTGGGCGGAGACGGCGCAGCTTGTCCGCGAACAAACGCGCACCATCCGCGCCCAAGATGCCATCGAAGCGGCGGTCGCGCTCGGCGCTTCCGGCGGGCAAATCCTCTTCCTGCACATCGTCCCGCAGGTGATGCCGATGATCTGGATGCTGCTGGCGTTCGAGATCAGCAACACGCTCGTGACGACGGCCGGCCTGGGATTCCTGGGCTATTATCTGGGCGGCGCCGTCTTCACCGAGGTCAGCGACTTCGTTTATCAGCGCATTTCGGGGATGCCGGAACTGGGGCAAATGCTGGCGACGGCCTGGATGGTGCTCGATGAACCGTGGGCGATGGTCGCTGCTGGCACGTTGGTGTTTGCCATCGTGCTGGCGTTCAACCTGATCGGCGAAGGGTTGCAGCAGCGGTTGACCCGTCATTTGGGCGGCTCACGCACCCTGTACACTCGTCTCGCCGGCGACGTGCTCCCGTGGCTGGATGAGCGCATCAGCCAACCGCTGACCACTCTGGCGCAGCGTCGCAGTTTCCGCGCCTTGGCGGCTTTGCTGTTGATCGCGGCGCTCGGCGGCGGCGTGATGTGGTGGCGTTCCGCTCGCGCTCCGGCGGCAACGCCCACGCCGGAAGCCGTCGCGACGGAAACGGCCGGCGTTCAGGGAGGAGCGTTGTCGACGCCGGGGAATCACATCTACGCGAACGAGGGCGGCGATCCCTGGCAGACGCGCTGGCTGAACGTCACCGGCCCGCTGACCTCCACCGTGCAGTGGACGTTTGATGCGGACGGCTTCACCGGTGGTCCAGTCATGGATGCGGCGGGGACGCTGTACATCGCGGCGAAAGATGGCACGGTCTACGCGCTGGACGACGCGGGGAACGTGCTCTGGCAGACGAGCGTAGCCGCGCAGCCCGTGGGCAGTCCAGCGTTGACCGCCGCTGGCGCGCTCTACGTCGCCGATAGAGACGGCCTCACCGCCATCTCGGCGCAGGGCGAGGTACTGTGGCGCTTCACGCCGGAAAACAGCAAAGCAACGACCACCGGCCCGGTGGTGGGACTGGATGGCACGGTCTATTATAAAATGCTTGACTACCTGTTGGCGCTCGCGCCAGATGGGACGCTGCGCTGGCAGACCTCGATTCCCGAAAGCGCCACGACAACACCGCCGCGTCTCAGCCCTGATGGTGAGGTCGTTTTCTGGGAGAGCTTCGCGTTCAACGTTGTTGATGGCTCGCCTTCTACGTGGGACAACGTTTTTACGCTGGATGAACCCCTGCGGCAAGTGCTCGTGGGCGCGGACGGCAATCTCTATCATCGTTATGACGTGCGTCTGGCTCGCGTTATGCCGGCGGGAACCGCGTGGGGTGACGCTGTGGTTTTCGACGGCGCGCAGCACGGCGTCTACAGTGGCATGGACGCCGGCGTTACATCTGACGGGCGACCGTGGCTTATATCGCCGATCAATTTCGGCCTGGGCTTTCGCTGGTTCGCGGGAGATGGGACGCTCGATGGATTTTTGAAGGTGATCGAGGCGCGCAAGCTGTTCCTCGCTGGCATTGATCGCCAGAATACAGCTTTCATCTGTGCGGATTTCTACGACACAGTCGCCCAATGTATGGCGTTTGCCCCTGGCGCAAACCAACCGCTATGGCGAACGCGCTTGAACGGCGTCAAGCTGATTGCCGGCGTTGCGCTGGCGGGCGGGCGGCTCTACGTGACAACGGCGGACGGCAAGCTCTTCGCCATTGGAGAAGCCGAAATATCCACTCCGGCGACGGTTGAAACCGTCATCGTCGAGAAACTGCCGACGCCGGGCGGCCATCTGTGGGCGGCAGAGCGCGGTAACCCGTGGGGAACGCTGTGGAGCAACACCGTCGGCCCGCCGCAAACCGAAACGGCATGGGTTTTTGAAGCCGCAGACGGATTCTCCGGCGGCCCGGTGATCGCCGCGGACGGTACGCTCTACATCGCCGCTGGCGGGCCGGGTCGCCTCTACGCGCTGAACGCCGCTGGCGAGACGCTCTGGCAGACGGCGCTGATCACATCGGCGGTTGGCGCGCCGGCGTTGGATGCGCGGGGCAATATCTACGTCGTGGATTTATTCGGCGGGCTGGCAGCCTTTAGTCCAGCAGGCCAGCAACTCTGGCGCTGGCTGCCGGAGAAGGTGGGACGCGGCTATATCGGGCCGATCGTTGCGCCCGATGGCGTTGCTTATTATGGCTTCACCCGGAGCGGAAAAATCATCATCCAGGCCGTATCCGCCGCCGGAAACGGCCTTTGGGAGGCTGAGCTCCCCTTCACATCGAACCGCTATCCGCCGGCGCTTAGTCCTGCGGGGAATTGGTTATTCTGGGAGAACTTTGTCATAAGCGCTCGTGATGGCGTCGTGTTGCCGGACCTTCTGGGCGGCGCAGAGCCTGTTTCGGCGTACTTCACCGGCGCGAACGGCGTCGCGTATGCCCGGAACGGGGACATCTTCAGGCCCTTGGTGGAGACAGAAACGGGCATTGCACCCTCCGGCTTGAGCATACAGTGGTTGTTCGTCAAACAAGATCGGCGGCTGGTTGATCTCACCCGCGACAGCGGCGTGACCCCGGATAACGTCGGTTGGTTGTCCGGCAACTTGACTTGGGGGGCGGGCGTGCGTGCTATCTGGGGGCGTGTTGACAGAGAGGCCATCAGCGAGGTTGAGGGTGATGCGCGTTCGCGCACCCTCTATCGCCCGATCGTCATAGCCGTGGATCGTAACGGCGCCTTGTATGTGTGTGGCGATCAGGGCGCGCGCTGTTGCGCTTTGTCGCCTGCTGCGGCCACACCAGTATGGGAACTTGCGTTTGCAGATGGCGAACGCGCCGTCGGCGGGGCATTGGCAGCAGGACGGCTTTACATCGCCACGACAAGCGGGCGCCTTCTTGCGCTTGGGAAATAGCAGAACGAACGACTGAAGTCGTTACTACGCGCGCGCGTAGTGGCGACTTCAGTCGCTCTGTCATTTCAGTTGCTCTGTCATTCTCCCCTCTTCTTGCCCTTCCTCTGCTTTCAAGTATACTGGACGGCAAATCACACAAGCGAGGTGACGCTATGCGCTTTCCACGTGCTGCTGGTATCTTATTGCATCCTACATCGCTGCCCGGCGGGTACGGCATCGGTGAGTTGGGGACACAGGCTTACCGGTTCGTCGATTTTCTGGTCGAAAGCGGGCAGGCGTTGTGGCAGATTTTGCCGCTTGGCCCCACGGGCTACGGCGACTCCCCGTATGCGTGCTTCTCGGCCTTTGCGGGCAATCCACTGCTCATCGATCTGGCGTGGCTGGTCTCTGAGGGCGACATCAACCCTGCGGACCTGGAACCGGCCAGCCGTTTCCCCTCGCATCAGGTCGATTTTGGGCCGGTGATCTCCTTCAAAACGGCGATTTTGCAGCGTGCGGCGCGGACGTTCCGCCAGCAAGCGCATGGCGAGCGGC
>DAOUAQ010000226.1:0-6500 GCA_034433375.1 Anaerolineae bacterium
GTTTTGACGAGGCAATTCCCATTCAGACGCCAGTTCGACGGCGCGGCTGAAATGTTGCCGGGCGGCTTCCAGATCGCCTTGTTCGCGCGCTACGACGCCCAGATTGTTGCGCAAACGGGCGTCATCCGGCGACTGTTGGAGGGCCGTTTGTAGCACTTCGCCAGCTTGCGACCATGCGCCTGACTCCATAAACGCCGCGCTTTGACCAATCACCACGTCGGTCAGATTTGCGCCAAACATACCGGCTTGCTCAAAGGCGCGCAAAGCCCCCTCGATTTGGTGGTTGGCTATCAGCAGGTCCCCCAGGCGCAGCCAGCGTTCCGGTTCGCGGGTTTGGGTTAACAGATCATCAACCGTGGCTGTCTGGTCCGGCGGCAGCAAGCGCGCCGCTTCTTCAAGGTGAGAGGAGGCCAAATCAGGGCGGTCGGCGCGCAGGTAGAGAAGGCCCAGGTTGAGGTATGCGACCGGCAAGGCGGCATCCAGATTAAGCACTTTGTCTAACAACACCTGTTCCGCTTCTGCTAATTGGTCTTGTTCCCGCAGCGCCCCGGCCAGATTATTCCAGAGGAGCGCATTTTGCGGTTCGAGCATCACGGCTTGCTCGAAGGCTTGTTGCGCTTCGGCGTAACGTTCCTGATGAAAGAGCGCCAGCCCCGCATTGTTCCAGGCATTGGCGTTGGCAGGTTCTAATTGCAGCGCGTGTCGAGCCAGTGCGAGGCTGGTCGCATAATCCCGCTGATTGATGTGCTGTAGCGCCAGATTGGTGGGTGGCGTGCCAGAACGCGGCGCGCGGCGCGCGGCCCACGTCCACAGCGCCATATCATCCCGCCAGTGGGGGAGGGTGAGTTGGAGGGCAGCGATGCTGACAAACAGCCAGAGCAGGCCAGCGGCCAAGATAACACATTGCCGCCGCGACACGCTAAAAGTCATCGAAAATGCATGGGCGCTGTCTATTTTGGGCGTTATGCCGCTTAATTCATGTTCCAAAGACATCACTGCCGCCAGAGTGAAAAAAGCCAACGGAAAGACCAGAAAACGTTCCGCCGCAAAACTGCCTCCGCCTAGCTCCAACGGCAAGAAGTTAAGCACCGGCAGCAAACTGAACACTCCGGCGATTGCCAGCCAACCGGCGCCCGGCGCGAACTTGACCCATCTGACCAGCACAACGACCAACAGTAAGGCCGCGCCCAGTGAGAGCCACGCAGCAAAATCATTCAGCGGGATGGGAAGGGGACTGTAATGAATCGGAGAAAGTGTGGTGAAAGGCCACGCTATCAACCGGACGTACTCCGCCAGGGAGCGCCCCACCAACAGCAGATGTTGCAGCGCATTGCCCACCGGCAGGGGATTCCCGCTTTCGGGCAGCAGGATGTACCCCAGGCTGGCATAGCGTAGGGCTAGATAGGCCAATCCGGCTACGAACACCGCAGCGTAGACGCCCAGGGTCTCGGCGACGGTTGACCGGCGCAGCAAGGTGCGGGCGGCTTTACCTTTGACGAGCGCGCCGAAGCGTTGAATAGCCGATAAGCTGACGCGCTGCTTTGCCAAATGCCACAAGGGCAGAGCCAGGATAAAGGCGATGGCCATTTCCTTGGTCAAAGCGGCCAGGAGAAAAGCCCCGCCGACTGCCGCATAGCGCGCCAGCGGACGTCGCAACCGGGTTTCGGCCAGGAGCGCCAGTAGCAAAAAGGCTGTCATCAGCAAGTCGAAGCGGCCGGAGATAAAGGCGACGCCTTCCAGCAAGGCCGGATGCAGGCCATAGAGCAAGCCGGCGCTGATGGCGGACAACCAAGCCGGTTGCTCCGGCGCGTCCGCTGGGCGACTCAGGCTGCGCGCCAAAAGCGCGACCAGGGTAGTATTGAGGAGGTGGAGCGCGAGATTGGTCAGATGGAAGAGCGTGGGATGCAGCCCCACGAGCCGCAGCTCGACCATAAACGTGAGTAACGCCAATGGCCGGAAATAGTTGGGCGAGAGGACAAATGGCCGGCGCAGGGCCTCCGCCCATAAGACCGGGTCGCGGTACAGGGGCGAGTCGCGTAAGAAGAGGGGGTCATCCCAGACAAAGCCGTGGCCCACGACCGGCAGGTACAGCAGCAGGACGAGCAACCCAGGCACAGCCAGGAATAGCCAATGCAAGGGTAATTTTTTGATCAGCATTTACTTTGCCGCCTCCCGCGCGGCAGGCGCTCAAGCGCCTGCCGACTGTCAAACGTCCCTACGGGACGGGAAAATTTGTCCCGTAGGGACATCTGAATGTTGCCCGGCGCTTGAGCGCCGGGGACAAGTGTGCCTTCTCCCTCCGTCCCGTAGGGACGACTGAACCTGGCCTAGAACTTGCGTCAACGCGCTATTCGCCGCGAAAGGGCATCCCCCACCCGCGAGAACAGGTGCTAAAGGCAAGCGTCGCGCGCCTTACGGCGCGTCAACTTCCAGGGGGCTGGTTGGCGCAGTTCTCTCAGGTTCGTCATCCAGAGAGAGCTCCGGCGACTCGACGCTCATCAGCCGTTGATTTTCGTAGCCCAGCCGCTTGGCAACAATGCGATAGTCGAACGCGATGCTGCACGGCTTGCCCCCCAGGGCCTGCACCGTGAAGGCCGCCTCGGTTTTCTCGGCCACATATAGGCCGCAATCCCCCATGGGGGTCAGAAAGACCTGGTAGGGCTGTTTCAGGTTAACGGTCTGCGCGAAGATCGGATCGAGCGCGACTGAGGCCCTGCCGTTCACCAGTTGCGCCGTGCCGACATCCTCGAACAGCGCCTCCGCGCTCTCCATGCCGTGCAGGCCCACCCAGCCATTGAGCCGGGTCTGCACAAGGGTCATCATTGTACCAGTTTTGCCGATGTTGCCGTAGGAGTAGACGCCGTAGTTGCCGTTGGTGGCGGTGGCGCGGCCATAGACACCGATTCCGTTGGTTTCAGTGGCGTTGCCGTAGACACCTTTACCGGAAGGGGAATCGCTCCGACCATAGACGCCAAGGGCGCCACTGCCAGTAGCTGAGAGTGCATAGCCACCTACGCCGATTCCTTCAGGGGAATTGGCCTCTCCACGCACGCCGAAGTTATCACTCGTACTCGTTGTATGTCTGGCAACACCCACTACACCTCGGCCTGTGGGCGAGTTGCTCTCAAAAAAACCACCGTAGTTGGTGCCAGTGGTAGCGGTGTTCCCGCCATACACACCTCGTCCGGCAGGTGAGCGGCTCACGCCATAGACGCCGTAGACTGTACCGGTGGTGGCCCTAGCATCTCCAGCCACACCGTAACCAGCCGTTGAGTTGGTGTGGCCAAGGACGCCGATGGCTACGCCAGTAGCAGCCGTAGCATAACCAAATACAGCTTGACCTTCGGGTGAACTATTTCGGCCGTATACGCTGTAGGTTTCGCCGGTAGTGGCAGTAGTTTCGCCGCGGATAGCCTGTCCATTGGTCGCATCACTAACCACAGTCAAACCAGTACCGCTGCCTTCTATCCTCGCGCCAGGCCGCAGCGAGAGCGCGTAGGGCGCGGCGACGATCTCCCGGCAGCCCAGGCTTACCGCGCCGACGGCGACTTTCAGCCACAGCGCCTGCCCGTCGAAGTTGGCCTGCGGCACGTCCAGGTTGACGCTGAACAGACCGTTGCTCACGGCGACGCCGTTCTTGACGATATCCGCGCCAACCAGCGTGGTGCAGGTGTTATTCGAGTAGAAACGGAAAACCATATCCCGGCTGCCGGTGACCGGAGCGCCGCTCTCGCGGAGCAGCCCTTGATAGTTGATGCGGCTGGCGAGCACGGCCGCAATGGATTCTATCTCTTGCGGTTGATTGTCGCCGCCGGGCGTTTGGCCGGTCACGCCGCTCACGCTCAACAACAAGGCCAGGATCGTCAACAAAATGATCTTATGAGTTTTCTGGTACATCAATGTTCTCCTTTCAGCAAGTTAATCAAGAGCCAGAGGATTTAAGCACTAAGGGCAAGAATATCCGATGGGTAGGGCCGGCGCCGCCGGCCGTGATCAAGAACCCGGCGTTCACTTGGGTCGAGCCGGTCGTATCGCTGCCGCTCACCCATTGCCCCACCACGCTATCCAGTGTCACACTGCCGTTCGTATCGCGCCCGCCGCCGCCGGCGATGACCCACCAATTGACCTCAGCGGCTTGGGCGAGAACTGCGCCGGCCAGCAGCAGGCTGACGAGCAGCACCCCCGGTAAAAGCCATTTGTGTTTCAAGTTGCGCCTCCTTTTGTGGTTTTATGAATCGCGTCACCGTAGAGACAACACCGCCGCACTGAGCCATCGTTATCATTGTTGCATACTCCCTCCTTTCACTACACAAGACCGCCGCGTAACTATTCAGTGGTGGGCCTGCCGACAACGAATGGCAACGAATGAACGAATTCAGGTCTCGGCTAGGCGAAAAACTCACGTCAGGCAATCACGCTTTCGCTTATCAGTATACTATGTCGTTTTTTTTTGCAACTGCCGGCCCCACGGGGAAGCGCGGAGTTGACACTCCCGCCCACGCGCCTATACTTACCTCCACAGCCACTCAGGAGGTGAGCGATGCGCACATTCTGTTCTTACGGGCCGGTGAACACGAAATTACACTACTATGTACCGCGCCAGGCGTTGGTAGACTTCGCCTGTCAGCAATTGCTCGGCGAGAGTCCCGCAGAGGGCGGGCATTACATCACCGTCTGGGCGCCGCGCCAGCGGGGGAAGACGTGGGTGATGCAGCAGGTGATGGAGCGTCTCCGGGCGCGGGATGATTTCGAGGTGGCTTATCTGGCGCTCCAAGAGGCCAAACAGGCGCAGACTGAGGCGGCCTTTTTGGAACTGCTGGTCAATGGCTTGCGGGTGTGGTTTGACCGTGATTTTCCCACCTTGACAGAGTGGCGCGAGCTATCCGGCTTGTTGACGAAGTCCTATTTTCACAAACCCCTGATCCTCATTCTGGATGAGTTCGACGCTTTGCCGGAAGCCGCGATTGGCGCGTGCGCTAACACGTTTCGCAATATCTACATACAACGCGCCATGGAGACCCATAAATCCAGCAGCGAGAAACACTATCGCCTGCACGGTCTGGCCTTGATCGGCGTGCGCGCCGTGCTTGGCGTGGAAAACACCAGCGGCAGCCCCTTCAACGTGCAACGAAGTATGCCCATCCCCAACTTGACCGAGGCGGAAGTGAATGAGATGTACCACTGGTACGAACGCGAGAGCGGGCAGCCGGTGGAGCAAGCGGTGATTGACCGCGTCTTCTACGAAACGCAAGGTCAGCCGGGCCTGGTCTCCTGGCTCGGCGAGCTGCTCACGGAGACTTACAACGCAACGCCGGAGCAGCCCATCACCCTGGCGCACTTCGAAGACGTGTACAGCCTGGCGTTGAACGTGTTGCCCAACAACAACCTGCTCAACATCATCAGCAAAGCGCGGCAAGAACCATACAAAGACACGGTGCTGGAATTGTTCCGCACCCGTAAGGAAACGACGTTCCGCTACGAAGACCCGCCGTTGAACTTCCTCTACCTCAACGGCGTGATTGATTGGGAACGCCAGGGCCACGAGCACGTTATCAAGTTCCCGTCGCCGCTGGTGCAGAAGCGGCTCTTTCACGCCTTCGCGCGGGAGATCGCGCCAGAGGGCAGCCGGTTGTACGATCCGTTCGCCGACCTGAGCGACACGATCACGGAAGACGCGCTTTACCTGCCGGCATTGCTGCGCCGCGCCGCAACCTACTTCCGCGAGAACCGCAGTTGGCTCTTTCAGGCTGCGCCACGCCGCGCCGACTTGCGGCTCTACGAGGCGGTGTATCACTTCAACCTGTACACCTACCTGCGCGACTTTATGCGGCGGCGCGGGCAGGTCTGGCCGGAATTCCCGACCGGCAACGGCAAAGTGGACCTGATGATCCGGTATGCGGGGCGTACTTACGTGATCGAGGTCAAGAGTTTCACCGATGCTTATGAATACCGCGAGAGCCTGGGCCAGGCCGCGCGTTACGCGCAGCAATTGGGCCTGGCAGACATCACGCTCGCGCTGTTCATTGACACACCCGTAGACGACGCCAACCGCGCCAAATACGAGGCGGTCTACGTGGACGCGGCGACCGGCGTGACCGTGCAGCCGGTGTTTGTGGAAATCATAGAATAAATGTAACTATTCAGCGGTAGGCCTGCCGACAACGAATGGGACAACGAATGAACGAATTCAGGTCCCGGCTGGACGGAAAACTCGCGTCAAGCAAGCGTTCATTCGTTTATTCGTTAAAAATTCGTTGTCGACGGCCATATCTGAACAGTTACGAATAAATGCAGGAGTGAATGATGTCGGAAATAAAGAATCTTGTTTTTCTGGCCGTCGATCTCGGCGCGGAGAGCGGGCGTGTGGTGGCGGGGACATTCGATGGCGAGCGGGTGAGGCTGGAAGAAGTCTCCCGCTTCTCCAACGGGCCGGTCAAGGTGATGGGACATCTGCATTGGGATGTGCTGCGGCTGTGGAACGACATCGAAGCCGGGCTGGC
>DAOUAQ010000227.1:0-4724 GCA_034433375.1 Anaerolineae bacterium
GCGGCAGCCATTGCGCATACGGTGGGGAGTGTGAACTTTCTATTCGACAAGACACAAACCCCGCACATGCGCGCCGACGACCTCGCCGAGCTTTTCGGGTTGAGCAAGAGCACTGTCGGCAATAAGTCAAAGGAGATCAAGGACATTCTGAAGATTGACCTCTTTGATAGCACTTGGACTTTGCCGAGCCGGTTGGACAAAAGCCCGGTAGCCTGGCTGATCTCCGTGAACGGCTTCATTGTGGATGCGCGTTACCTTCCACGCCCAATCCAAGAAGAAGCCTATCGCAAAGGACTGATTCCGTACCTACCCGGTTCAACCGAAGATAACTAACAGGAGCTGCTGTGGAACTTCCTGCCGATCTCCAATTTAGCCAGGCCAGTCTGCAAGACTTCGTGGATTGCGCGCGACGGTTCTATCTGCGGTACGTGCTGAAAGTGGCGTGGCCCGCGGTCGCTGCCGAGCCGGTCGAAGAATACGAACGCCACCAGCAGTTGGGGCTGACCTTCCACCGTATGGCGCAACAGCATTTGGTCGGCATCCCGGAGGCGCGGTTGACGCCGCTCGCTGCCGATCCCGACCTGGAACGCTGGTGGCGCAATTACTGCGTCTACCGTCCGGCGGAGATGCTGCCGGATGCGGTGCGCTACCCCGAGGTCACACTGACCGCGGCATTGGCAGAACGGCGTTTGCTGGCGAAATACGATCTGATTGTGGTGCAGCCAGGACTGCGGGCGGTTATTTTCGACTGGAAAACGTCACCCAAACGCAGCAAGCCGCTCACGCTGAAAGCGCGCTTGCAAACGCGCGTCTACCGCTACCTGCTCGCCCGCGCCGGAGCGCATCTCAACGGCGGGCGGCCTTTCGATCCCGCGCAGATCGAGATGATCTATTGGTTCGCCGAGCACCCCGAAGCACCGGTCCGCCTGCCCTACGACACCGCGCACTACCACGACGATGAAGTCTATCTGCGTGGCCTCATCGAACAAATCCTCTCCCTGGATGAAGATGCCTTCCTTCCAACGGAGGACGAACGCCGCTGCGCCTACTGTCCCTACCGCTCCTACTGCGACCGGGGCATCAAGGCAGGGGACTTGCGTGATGATGAGGATGAGTTCGCTGAAGATGTCGTAGAACTGCGCGAGGCGTTCGATTTCGAGCAGATCGCGGAGATCGCGTTTTAGCCCCGTCAGCAGGTTGAAAAAATACCTGCTACAGGTACAATAGAGCCAATGATTATCATACGGAGGTGCTTACTGTGAACCAGGTCAATGCTGAACAAAAAACGTATACATTAACCCTGATTCGTCACGGCGAAAGTGCGTGGAACAAGGCCAATCTTTTCACCGGTTGGACGGATGTTGATCTTTCTGAGAAAGGTATCGAAGAGGCGCACGTCGGTGGGAAGGCTTTGCGCGAGGCCGGTTACGTCTTTGACGTGGCCTTTACATCGGTGTTGAAGCGTGCGATCCGCACCTTGTGGATTGTGCTCGATGAGATGGACCTGATGTGGATTCCGGTGCATCGCTCGTGGCGGCTGAACGAGCGGCATTATGGGGCGCTTCAAGGATTGAATAAGGCTGAAACGGCTGCCAAGTACGGTGACGATCAGGTGCTCATCTGGCGGCGCGCTTACGATATCGCACCACCCGTACTGGAGAAGGCCGATCCCCGCTGGCCCGGTCACGATCCCCGTTACCGCGACCTTGATCCCGCCGATGTCCCTTTGACGGAGTGTTTGAAGGATACCGTCAAACGGTTCATGCCGTACTGGAACGATGTGATCGCGCCGGTCGTCAAATCCGGCAAACGTGTTGTCATCGCGGCGCACGGCAACAGCCTGCGCGCTCTGGTCAAGCACCTGGATAACATCTCCGATGATGATATCGTCGGCCTGAACATTCCGACGGGCATTCCACTGATTTATAAATTGGATGCTGACCTTCGTCCTATCCGCCACGAGTATTTGGCCGATCCGGAAACCGTGCGCAAGGCTCAGGAGGCCGTTGCCAATCAGGGAAAGGCCAAGTAGTCTTTTGTGATTTGGGAGTTCAGCCGTCAGTAAATACATCTACTGACGGCTGATGTTTCTACTTGCGATGAAACATTGGATTGATCCTCAGCCCGTGGTTGTGCCAGATGCTCTACGCGAGTTTGTGGGTGGACATCTTCTGGTTGCGGAGACATTGGTACGGCGCGGGATCGCCACCGTAGAAGCTGCGCGCGCTTTTTTGGATCCTGCTGCTTATTTTCCTGCGCCATCTACCGCATTACCGAACCTTGTCCACGCCGTTGATCGCATTGAGCAGGCTATCCGCGCTGGCGAGTCTATCTGTGTGTGGGGCGATTTCGATGTTGATGGACAGACCGCCACGACCCTTCTCGTCGCTACACTGCGCGATCTAGGCGCACAGGTGTCTTACCACATCCCGGTGCGCGCGACCGAATCCCACGGCCTCAAAGTCCCTACTTTGCAGCACATGATTGAGCAAGGCGCGCGTCTCATCCTCACATGCGACACCGGCATTGATGCGAACGAGGCTGTCGCTTATGCCGCGACGCGCGGCGTTGATGTGATCGTGACCGACCACCACGAACTGCCGCCGGTATTACCCTCCGCTTACGCCATCGTCAACCCGCACCTGCTGCCGCCGACGCATCCACTGACCTCCTTGCCGGGTGTGGGGGTCGCGTACAAACTGGCGGAAGAACTCTACACCCGCGCAGGACGTGCGGATGAGGCCGCCAAACATCTTGATTTAGTCGCGTTGGGCATTGTCGCCGATGTAGCAGTAGTGGATGGCGACACTCGCTATTTATTGCAACGCGGCCTGACTGCGCTGCGTGCCACACAACGGCTCGGCCTGCAAGAGTTGATGAAGCTGGCGCGGATCAACCCCGCGCGACTCAGTGAAGATCACATTGGCTTTGCTTTAGGTCCGCGCCTTAATGCGCTCGGTCGCCTTGACGACGCCAACGTCATCGTTGAATTCCTGACGACCACCGATCTGACCCAGGCGCGTATTTTCGCTTCGGAATTGGAAGCATTGAATGACCGGCGCAAATTGTTGGGCGACCAGGTTTTCGCCGCCGCCCAGGATCAAATCGCACAGAACCCCGCCTTATTGGAAGGCGCAGCCCTGATCCTTGCCGCCCCAGAGTGGCCGGTGGGGGTGATCGGCATCGTCGCCAATCGCCTGGTTGAGCTTTATCACCGGCCGGCTGTGCTGATCACGATTGCGGCGGATGGGATTGGGCACGGCTCCGTGCGTTCCGTGGAAGGCTGCCACATCACCGAAGCGCTGGCGACCCAGCACGATTTGCTTCTCAGTTTCGGTGGACACGCGATGGCAGCGGGACTATCCCTTAGCGCCGACAACATCCCGACATTCCGGCGTGGTCTTTCGCGTGCAGTGATGGCGAAAATCGGCGCGGCTCCGCTCCAACCCGCGTTACAAATTGATGGATACCTGCCATTGGCCGACTTCTCACTTGACCTGATAGATGATCTGGAAAGATTGGCCCCTTTCGGTCCAGGAAATCCTCCCTTGACACTGGCAACACGCGCCGTTCGCATCAAAGCGCAGCGTCCCCTGGGCCGTGATGAAAGACATCTTTTGCTGACCGTCGAAGATACCGATGGAATGGAACAGCAAGTTGTGTGGTGGCGTTGGGATGGCGCTGCGCTGCCGGAGGGGGCATTTGATCTGGCGAGCACCGTGCGCGCCAATGATTTCCGTGGTCAGCGTGAACTGCAGATTGTGTGGGAAGACGCACGCCAAGTCATGCCGGCGGCCTTTGTCGTTGTGCCAGAGCGTCCAAAACTTGAAATTGTGGACTACCGGCGTGAACCCCATCCCCTGACATTGTTGAAGCCTTTGTTGGCTTCGGAGAACCTGCAAATCTGGCGCGAAGGGCCGCTGAGTGCGGACATCCCCGGAGGTAACCGTTATGAACTGACGTCTACCGCCACACTCATCATCTGGACATTGCCTCCCGGTCCCGACGTTTGGCGCGCAGTTCTAACAAAAGTATCCCCAACGAAAGTTTACCTGTTTGCCGCCGACGCTGGTCTGGCGCGACTGGAACTTTTTCTCAAGCATATCGCGGGACTGGTGAAATATGCCCTCAAACATAACGCCGGGTACATTGACATCCCTCTTCTGGCGGCCATGACTGCCAATCGTGAATCGGCGATCCGCCTGGCCTTAACCTGGTTGGAAGCCCAAGGTCATGTCACCGTCCTGGTTGATGAGGGGAACAGCGTCCAGTTGCGCGCCGGGGGTAATCGCGTAGACCAGCACGCCGATCGCATCGCAGCACAGCTTGGCGCATTGTTGGATGAAGTATCTGCTTATCGCCGGTACTTTGCTCGCGCTGATATTGAGGCGTTGCAGGCTCTGATGATCGAGAACGGAAATTGAAGCCGTTGTGAAAAATCGGCTTGACAAGAAAACGGGCTGTGGTAAAATCTTCCTTCGTGTGACGGACAATCAGGTTGAATTGTTTAACCACAAAAACAAGTAGCTTGACAAGAAAGCATAGTGTAGTAAACTACACGACACAAAGGCGACAAGATACCAAGGGGGCAAGACTGGACCGAACGAAGGTGGTTCAAGTTGCCGGGGCCGATGCTAAGGGGTAAGGGCATCGGCTTTCGTATCGGAGAGGACCTTAACAATTGAAGAGTGACAGGAAAGACGGAAGCGGGGAACGGTCAAAAA
>DAOUAQ010000228.1:0-24136 GCA_034433375.1 Anaerolineae bacterium
TCATCCCGTGGAGCACCGACGAGCAAGTGCGGCTGCTGCGCGCGGCGACCGGATGGGATATGAGCGTCTACGAGCTGTACAAAGTAGGCGAACGCGCGCTCACGCTGGCGCGAGTCTTCAACGCCCGCGAGGGTTTTGGGCCAGCACATGACCGCCTCGCGCCGCGCAGCTACGGCCCGACGACGAGCGGCGCGCTGGCGAAAGGCGGTATCGCCCCGGCAGCGTTGGAGGCCGCGATGCGCACGTACTACGGGATGATGGGATGGGATCGAGAGACGGGGGTCCCGTCCCGTGAAAAACTAGAGGAACTGGACGTAGCCTGGGCAGCGGCGTATCTGCCGTAGGTCTTTACCCTGGCGAAGATTTCCGAACCTTCGCCAGGGTGTTCAAGCATCACAAGGCAGCCAAACCGTGAAGGCGCTGCCTTGCCCTACTGCGCTTTCCAACGCGATGCGCCCGCGATGCAGGGCGACGATGTTCTGGCTGATGGCGAGTCCCAACCCCGTGCCGGAAGATTTGCTTTTGTAGGCCGCTGCGCCGCGATAAAACCGCTGGAAAAGTTGCGCCTGTTCCTCCGGGGCGATGCCTGGCCCGGTATCGCGCACGGTGAATGTGACCCACGGGACGCCGTCAGCAGTGCTGTTGGCGGTGCTGAGCCACACGTGACCGCCCGGCGGTGTATAGTTCAGCGCGTTGGTCAATAGGTTAGTGGCGACCTGCTCCAGCAATTTAGGATCCGCGGAAATCTCCGGTAAATCCGCCGTCGTTTCCAGGTGCAAGTGCAGCCCTCTCTCGGTAAAGAGTCTGTCACGATCCACCGCCAGGGTTAGCAACAGACCATTCAGATTGATATTCTGCAACTGTGGGGTGGTTTTACCGAGGTCTAGCCGCGAGAGATCAAGCAGGCTCTCGATCAATACCTGTAGCCGTTCAACTTCTCTGGCGACGCTGTCCAGATAACGCTGTTGATTGTCTGCCTTGCCACGCCCGATCAGCTCCAGGTAAAGCAGGATACTGGTCAATGGGGTGCGCAGTTCGTGGCTGACGCTGCTGAGGAACTGCGACTTGGCTTCGTCCGCGGCCTGGGCCTGTTTGAGGGCCACGCTGAGTTCGGCGGTGCGTTGGGCGACGGTGGCTTCAAGGGTGTCGGCATGGAGGCGCAGCTCCCGTTGCAGGCTGAGTGTCTCCAAGGCCTGCCCGGCTGCCGCTGCCGCGTTCACGATCAGGGCCATATCGCGGTCGCTGTAGGTGCGGTAGCTGCTTGTCTCCAATCCCAAAATGCTCATCACCCTGCCTCGCACAACCACGGGAGCTAAGAGCAGCGCGGCGGTTTCGCGGGCGCGCATCGTCGCGCACCACTCGCCAAGTCGGGCATCAGCTTGCGCGTCCTCGATGAAGAGCGGCGATTGTTGTTGTAAGACCTGGGCCAGAGCTGGCTGCGTCAAGCTGGTACTATCTCCCAGAGCGCTAAGCCGTTCAAAGCGGCGATACTCGGCGACGATGGCGGTAGTTGTGCTGTCGGGTTCGATGAGCGTGGCGATCGCGTGGGGCAGGCTCAATGCCAGCGCCAGTTCGGTACAGAGGACGCGCAGGATTTCGACGGGGTCGAGTGTGGTGTTGGCGGCGCTGATGATGTGGTTGAGCGCCGTTAGCTCACGATTCTGAAAGCGCAAATCCGCGGTCTGACGGGCAACTGTGGCTTCCAGCGAACGATTAAGCTGTTCAAGTTCTTGCTGATAACGGTCCCGCTCGGCGATCAGGCCGGCTCTGTCCAGCACTCGGTCAATGATGACGGCGATCTCTTCCATGTCGTGGACGGGTTTGGTGACGTAGTCCCATGCGCCGCACCGCATCGCTTCGATGACGTCGTGCAAGACGCCTGTCCCAGAAACGACGACCACAGGTAGCTCGGGTTGTTCGGCCTTGAGCGTGGCGACGACTTCCAGGCCGTCAACACGCGGCATCCGCAGATCTACTAAAACGGCATCAAAGTGTTGAGCATGGGCTGTCGCCAATCCTTCAGCGCCATCGCCAGCGGTGACGGTGTCGTAGCCGCACTCGCTCAGATACTCTGCCAAAGCGCGGCGGATGAGTACTTCGTCATCAATGACAAGAATACGTTTCTGGTTCATACGTCCATCCTTGAGGTTCCCAAATCCAGTAATGTTTCGATACGCTCAACGAAGATGCTCATATCCGGCAGGGGCTTGCGGATAACGTCCGATTCTGTTATGCCGATGTTTTCCAGAGCTGGCGAGAGAACAAATTGCGGCGATCCGGTATAGACAAGATAACGCGATTGTGGGGTGATACGGTGTAGGGCCAGCAGTGTCTCCACGCCGCTCATGCCTGGCATACGGATATCCACGATACACACATCAAATGCCTGTTCTTGCTGCAAGTGGATTGCTATCTCGCCCCCTTCAGCCATCACCACAGTGTAACCCATTTCCTGCAAAAAGTCAGCCAGGGACGTGCGCGTCAAAGGCTCATCATCCACAATCAACACACGGATACAGCTCATTATAAGTCAAACTCCCTCGAAAATTGTCCAATCGTCTTTTGTCCAGTAGTCTTTGCATATTGATCGTCATTATAATCCAAATTCTGTGATGCGTAACCTGGACAGCGTCAATACCGAAACGAGAGTTGCGTTCCTTTTTCCCCATGATACACTGTTCGTAAATAATATCACACAAATAGCTGCATTTTGGGACAAGAGGGTAGGAAAGATGGATTCGCGGACTAGAATTCTACTCGTTGAAGATGAACCCGCACATATTGCGTTAATCCGGCGTGCGTTTGAAACCCGTTCAGCGGAAACAACCCTGACTGTTGTTAATACCTTGAAAGAAGCACGCGCTCACTTCTCCACAGAGGCGATGGGTCTGGTGATTGTGGACTGGTTATTGCCTGATGGTCGGGGGACGGATGTGCTCCCCGGCGACGAGAACGCTCCCCCATTTCCTGTTATTGTGATGACCAGCCACGGCAATGAGCAGATTGCTGTGGAAGCGATGAAGGCCGGGGCGTTGGACTACGTGGTCAAATCGGCGGAGACGTTGGCGGATATGCCCCATATCGCCGAGCGCGCGTTGCGTGAATGGCGACACATCGTCGAACGCCGTCAGGCCGAGCAGGAGATCGCGCGCTTGCAGCATTTGCTGCAAAAAATCACCGATTCCATGCCCTCAGCGTTGATTACTCTGGATACAGAAGGGCGCGTCCTCACCTGGAATCCGGCCGCCGAAAACCTTACCCGTTGTCACGGTGAAGCGCTGCACGGTTGTGTCCTCTGGGAAAAATGTCCAGAACTGAGCCGTTACCGTCCTCTGGTCGCCGAGGTTTTGCGCACCCAAGAAGTGGCGCACCGCCATCGTGAGATGGTCCGCGCCGTAGAAGAGACGTTCTACTACGATGTCCATATTTTCCCGCTGCTGGCCGATACCATCGCCGGCGTTGTCCTGCACATTGACGATGCCACGCAGCGTGTCCACATCGAAGAGACGATGTTGCAAGCGACGAAGATGGCAAGTATCGGTGGGTTGGCGGCAGGGATGGCGCACGAGATCAACAATCCGCTAGGGGCGATGATGCAGTCGGCGCAAATGCTGCAAATGGCGCTCGACACGCACAATCCACGCAGCCGGGCGCGCCTGGAGACCGCGGGGATTGATCCGGCGTGTCTGGCTACCTATTTGTGTGAGCGCAAGTTGTTGGAGTACGCGCAAGGTATCCGCGATATGGGGGAGCGCGCGGCTAAGATCGTCTCCGACCTGCTCAGTTTCTCGCGGAAGGGAACCTCCAATCCAGCCCCACGCGACATGAACACCCTCGTCATGCAAACGCTGGATCTGGCAGCGACCGACTACGATCTGAAGAAACAGTATGACTTCCGCGATATTGAGATCGTCTATGATCTTACCCCCGATCTGCCGTCGGTGATGTGCGACGGCCAACAAATCCAGCAGGTGGTGCTCAACCTGGTACGCAATGCAGCGCAGGCTATGGCAGAGAAGTCCGTCGGCGGTGTGCCCGGCTATCGCGCTCGCCTTGCCATCCGCACATCCTGGGGTGATCCACGCCATGTACGCATAGAAATTGAGGATAACGGCCCCGGCATCCCTGAGGTTGTCCGGCAGCGGCTCTTCGAGCCTTTTTTCACGACCAAAGACGTCGGCGAAGGGACCGGTTTAGGCTTGTGGCTCTGTTGGTCTATCATTGTTGAACGACACGGCGGACGCATCTGGACAGAGCCGGCTCAAGAAGAAGGCACCCGTTTTATATTTGAGTTGCCATTGAACTCGTGAACTTCATCGTACTGTTGATTGCACCACGGCCATAGACTGCGGTACAGATTCTAGGAGTGGGACATGAACGCACAATCCATACCGGCAGTAATCATCGCCAGCATCTCGTTTTATGTTGGGTTGTACCACCTTCTCATCTATTTGCGGCGGAAACAGCACCGCGAGGATCTGACCTTTGCGTTGCTGTGTCTGGCGACGGGGTGTTATGATGTATTCTGCGCCAGGCTGTATAGCGCCGGTTCGGTCGTCGAGGGCGTGCAGTGGCAGCGGGTGCAGTATATCGCGTTGGCGTTCTTGACCCCGGCCTTTTTATGGTTTGTGTTTGACTACACGGGACAAAAACCTGGCATAGCTGTTTATACCTTTTCAGCTTTTTATATCTTCGCCGTTTTCATCCAAATTGTAGATCGCAGCAATCTAACCTGGCTGGTAGATCAGCCGGCCATTAAAACCATCATCCTTCCTTTTGGACGCCAGATCACCTATTATGAAGCGACTTTGGGATCGTTTACGTCGTTTCAAGGTCTGGTGGGGGTGGTGGCCTCTACCTATATCCTCTGGATCAGTGTGCGCTTTTACCGGCGTGGCAACCGGCGGGAGGCTGCTCCGCTGCTGCTGGCGTTGGGTATCATGTATGCTGCGGCGATTAATGATACGCTGGTTGGGCAGAGTGTCTATTCATTTATTTACACCATCGAATACGGTTATCTAGCCATTATCCTCCTGATGGCCTATTCTCTATCAAGCACGGTTGTCGAGGCGGCGATGGCAAAAGAGTCGCTGCGGATCAGTGAAGAACGTTTCCGCGCACTGGTTGAGACAACCAGCGACTGGGTATGGGAGATAGATTCCCAAGGAGTGTATACCTATGTCGGCCCCAAAGTTCGTGATCTATTGGGGTATGAGCCGGAAGAAGTCATCAGCAAAACCCCCTTTGATTTTATGCCGCCGGATGGGGTGGAACGTATCAGTGCGGCATTTCTTAACATTGTGGATCGTCAGAATCCCATTGAGAGACTAGAAAACACGGCCCGGCACAAAGATGGTAGGCTTGTGGTGCTGGAGACCAGCGGGGTGCCTTTCTTTGATGCGAGCGGGAACTTGCTTGGTTATCGCGGCATTGATCGTGACATCACCGAGCGCAAGCAAGCCGAAAGTGTGCGCGAGGCGCTGATCGCTGAATTGGAAGCCAAGAATGCTGAACTGGAGCGCTTTACCTACACCGTTTCCCATGACCTGAAAAGTCCGCTGATTACCATCGGGGGCTTTGTTGGCTTTTTGGAAAAAGATGCTTTGTTGGGTGATAAAGAACGGATCAAGGTTGACGCAGCCCATATCCATAATGCGCTTACGCGGATGCAGCGACTGCTTGATGAGTTGCTGGAACTCTCGCGTGTTGGGCGGATTATGAACCCGCCCGAAACGGTATCGTTTGAGGCCATTGCCTGCGAAGCCGTGCAGTCGGCGTATGGACGCATTGAAGCGTGCGGCGCAGAGGTGGACATTGCGCCTGACTTGCCCACCGTCTGTGGGGACCGGGTACGGCTGGTGGAGGTGGTGCAGAATTTGGTGGACAACGCCTGCAAATTTATGGGCGAGCAGTCTCAGCCTCGGGTCGAGATCGGCGTGCGGCATAGCGATATGGAACCGGTGTTCTATGTGCGTGATAACGGCATAGGCATTGAACCGCAGTATCACAGCAAGGTCTTTGGCTTGTTCGACAAACTCGATGCGCAAACCGAGGGAACCGGTGTGGGGCTGGCGCTGGTCAAGCGCATCGTTGAGACGCACGGGGGGAAGATCTGGATCGAATCAGAGGGCCTGGGACACGGCAGCACCTTCTGTTTTACTCTGGCAAGCGTCACTTGAAGGCATGAGGATACAGATGTGTTGATCAGACCTTTATTACGACGAATGCGAGTACCGAAGTGCGCGCCGCGCGCTGATGAAACCTGGTTGCGCACCGTTTACGATGGCGTCAATGACGCGATTTTTGTTCACGATTCCAATACCGGCCTCATCCTCGACACCAACCAGAAAGCCTGCGAGATGTACGGCTACACCCGTGACGAACTCATGGCCTTACATATTGTTGACCTGAGCCAGGGGGAGCCCCCTTTTGATGAGCCGGATGTTGTCACCTGGATCCAAAAGGCCAAAACCGCAGGCCCGCAAATCTTTGAATGGCAGGCCAGACACCGTGACGGGCGCTTGTTTTGGGTCGAGGTCAACCTGCGCGAGGCCAGCGTGGATGGTCAAAGCCGTGTTCTCGCCGTCGTGCGTGATATTTCGCAGCGCAAGCTGGCCGAAGCGTCTCTGGCGCGCTGGGCCGTGGAACTGCGCGATCTGTATGAAGCCTCGTTGGACATCAATGCGCAGACCGATATGAGCAAGTTGCTGCCGAAGGTGGTTGAACGGGCCGTTGCGCTCACCCGCATAAAGCAAGGTGGGCTTTATCTTCTGCGGCCTGACCAAACACTCGAACTTGTCGTTCAAAGTAATCTGTCGCCCGAGTACCTGGGTGTGCGGCTACACCTCGGCGAAGGATTGGCCGGCCGTGTTGCGCAAGATGGCGTACCGTTGATGGTTGAGGATTACCAACAGTGGGCTGGACGGGCGGTGGTGCTTGATAAAGCGAACGTGCGCCGGATCTTGAGTGTGCCGCTCAAAACCAGAAATCGCATCATCGGCGTTTTGGATCTCTTCGACACCGAGCATACGGGTCTTTTCACCGACGATGAAGTTCGACTGCTCAGTTTATTCGCCGACCAGGCCGCGGTCGCTGTTGACAACGCGCGGTTGTACGAGGAAGCCCAACAGCGCGCCGAACAACTGGCGACGATGAACGAGATCGGCCATGCCATCTCGACCCTGCAAGACCTCGACAGCGTGCTTAAAATCATCTATCGCCAGGTGCAACGTGTCGTGCCGGTGGATGCGTTTTACATCTGCCTCCACGACCCCGAACGCGACCAGCTCTCCTTCCCGATTGTGTATGACATGGGCATCCGCTACAGAGAAGCCCCCATCCCCCGCACGCCGCATAGTTGGATTGATCATGTGATGAAAACCGGGCTGCCTTTTATGCTGCATCGCACTGCCGCAGAACTGCAGACCCCCGTTGAAGGCCGGTTAGGCGACCAGAGCCGCAAGTCAGCTTCTATTCTCGTTGTACCGCTCTGGCAACGCGAGCGTGTGGCGGGTGTAATGTCGGTGCAGAGCTACACGCTGAATGTCTACAACGACCACCATGCCGAGATTCTCATCGGCATTGGCATTCAGGCCATGATTGCCATTGAGAACGCCAAGCTGTTTACGGCTGCCCGGCAAGAACTTGAGGAGCGCGAACGGGTAGAACAAGCTCTGCGCGCCAGTGAAGCCCGCTTTCGCGCTTTGATCGAAAATGCCAACGATATGATCATCATTCTTACCGCCGAGGGAATGGTCAAATATGCCAGCCCCTCGGTCCAGCGCATTATGGGCTATACTCCCGAAGCGTTGATCGGGCAGAATATCCTTACCTTGTTGCACCCCCTGGATGCAGCGCAGATAATGACTGCGTGGTCGGATGTTCTACCACGACTCGCGGTCCAGGCCGACATACTGCGCGTGCGTATCCGTCACGCTGATGGCGCGTGGCATATTCACGAAGGTGTTGGCCGTAATCTACTGCACGACCCGGCGGTTGCCGGTTTTGTGATCAACGCGCGTGATGTGACTGAGCGCGTTCAACAGGAGAGCGAGCGTGAAAAACTGATCACTGAGCTGGAAACCAAAAACGCGGAATTGGAACGTTTCACCTACACCGTCTCCCACGATCTAAAAAGCCCGCTGATTACCATTGGCGGTTTTGTCGGTTTTTTGCAGAAGGACGCTCTGGCGGGGCACCTGGAGCGGGTTAAGGTGGATGCGGGTTACATCAACGACGCGCTCGCCAAAATGCAGCGGTTGCTCGACGAGCTGCTGGAGCTTTCGCGCATCGGGAGTCACATCAACCCGGCGGAGGAAGTGCCCTTCGAGGAGATCGCGCGTGAGGTCGTGGAACTGGCGCGTGGGCGCATTGAGACGCGCGGCGTTGAGGTGGAGATCCTGCCCGGCGCGTTCACCATCTACGGTGACCGGGCGCGCATGGTGGAGGTGGTGCAAAATCTGGTGGACAACGCCTGCAAGTTTATGGGGAGCCAGGTCTACCCCCGCATTGAGATCGGTGCGCGGCACAGTGAAGAGGGAACGGTGTTCTTTGTGCGTGACAACGGCATGGGCATCCAGGCGCAGTATCAAGATCAAGTCTTCGGCCTGTTCAACAAGCTGGACCCGCAAAGCGAGGGTACGGGGGTCGGGCTGGCGTTGGTCAAACGCATCATCGAGACGCACGGCGGTAAAATCTGGATCGAATCCGCCGGCGTGGGATGCGGCAGCACATTTTGCTTTACCTTGCCGTCCGCAAGCTGAGTCCACGAAATATCTCGACCTGTGCAATAGCCTTCTGTCTCACGCATTTTTCTGTCAGCAGATTGAGCAGATTAAGCAGATTTTTCATTCTTAATCCGCTAAATCCGCTTAATCTGCTGACAAATTCAACCTTATTGCACAGGTTGAAATATCTCTATCTTTCTGCGAAAGGATAGTATGTCATCGCACATCGAAACTTATTTGTCACCGGCAGTTCTGACCAACAAGCGCAGCATTGCCCGTACAACACAAAACATCAGTGTTAGCTTGTTGCTTGCGGCGATAGTGGCCGGCGTCATCGTTGCGTTTGACCACAATTGGAACGCGGTGCGGGCCTTAGGCATCTGTATCCTGCCGATTGTCGCTACCTTCTGGCTGTCCAGACAAGGCCATGCCAGTACAGCCGTCTTTGTCCTGGCTGTGACGCTCCTGGTGTTAGCCACAATTCTTGCCACGCTGGGGCAGGGCATCCATGACGTGACCAATTTCGTCTACCCTGGCATTTTGCTTGTATCCAGCCTGGTGTTGAACAAGCGCGCATTCTTCATCCTCGTACTGCTGGCTTTACTCTGTATTGCCTGGCTGGTTTTGGGGGCGAGGTTTGGTCTGTTTACGCCGTACCCGTACGCTATTGGCGCGCTATCGGATTTATTGATTGTTTCTGTCATTCTCATCACGACTGCGGTTTGCGTTTATTTGTTGAGCGACAACCTGCAACAAAGCCTGCGCCAGGCCAACGAACAGATGATGGAACGCCAGCAGGCTGAACGCGCCCTGCGTGAATCGCAAACGCTGCTGCAATTGATCTTTGACCATGCATTCGATGGCATCAGTGTGTACGAAGAATATCCCGACCTCGGCACGCGACGGTTGGTTGACTGTAACGCGCGCTACGCCGAAATGGCCGGGCGCAGCAAAGAGGAGTTGCTGGCGATGGGCAATACGATGCCTATCCAGGAAGATTTCAACGAGCCGGTGGATCGCATAGACTTCCTCGACCGCTTGAACCGCGGTATGTATACGGGCCGTTTTTCATGGTTACGCCCTGACGGTCGGGCTAATATCATCGAATATGCGGCCGTTTCTCTCCACGCCAATAACCGTCACCTGGTTATTGGCGTTGATCACGACATCACTGCCCAGGTGCGGGCGGCCCAGGAGCGCGAAGCGATGATCGTTGCTCTGGAAGCCAAGAACAGCGAATTGGAGCGTTTCACCTACACTGTGTCGCACGACTTGAAAAGCCCCCTCATCACCATCAGCGGCTTTGTCGGCTTTTTGGAGCAAGATGCCGTGGCCGGCAACGTGGAGCGCGTCAAGGAAGACGCGAGCTACATCAATGACGCTGTCGCCAAGATGCAACGTCTGTTGAGTGAATTGCTGGAACTCTCGCGCATCGGACGCTTGATGAGCCCACCGGAAGAAGCATCCTTTCAAGGTATCGTCCAAGAGGCGGTCGAGTTGGTGCGCGGGCGCATTGAGGCCCGCGGTGTGGGGGTGGAAATCGCACCCGATCTGCCCACCGTCTACGGCGACCGGGCGCGGTTGGTGGAGGTGGTGCAGAATCTGGTGGACAACGCCTGCAAGTTCATGGGCGATCAGCCGCAGCCGCGCATCGAGATCGGCGTACAGCAGGGTGAAGCGGGGCCGGTGTTCTACGTGCGCGACAACGGTATCGGCATTGATCCGCGGTATCAGGACAGGATTTTCGGCCTGTTCGACAAGCTCGACCCACAAAGCGAAGGGACCGGTGTGGGGCTGGCGCTGGCGAAGCGCATCATTGAGACACATGGCGGCACAATCTGGGTGGAATCCGCAGGCGCGGGACACGGCAGCACGTTCTGCTTTACCTTGCCAGAGACAAACCGGAACACATAAAAACTGTCCTTGCCCTCAGGAGATTAAACCTATGCACGACACGCTTCACACACACCGAGACTGCCTCAGCTCACACCATGCGCGTTTGCCCATCGGTATGCTGTTTGAGAACATGCCGAATGAGCAGCAAGAATATCTTTCGCAAATTTTGGCTGGAGTCAGGTCTGTAGCGCAAGCGCAAGACGTGAACCTGTTATGTTTTGCCGGGGGCCATTTGTATCACACTCTGTACACCCAATTCGATACCCAACGCAATATCCTCTACGAATTGGTCAACGCTGATACCGTCAGTGGGCTGATTGTCCTGGGCACCATCAACACCTATGCCCCACTGTCCAAGACTGCCGAATTTTACCGGCGTTATAGCCAGTTGCCCCTCGTGCACATCGGCTTGCCCCTGGAGGATGTCCCCACGGTAGTCGCCACCGAAGCAGTCGGTCTCTACGATGCCGTGGTGCATCTGATTCGTGATCATCATTGTCGCCGGATTGCCTTCATCAATAGTCCTGAAAATCGTCCAACCGCCAGGCCGCGTTACCAGGCTTACGTGCAGGCTTTAACGGATCATGGCATTCCGGTTGACCCCGACCTCATCGTTGCCGGCGATTGGACCATTCACGCGGGCGGTGCAGCGGTGGCGTTGTTACTTGATCAGCGCAAAACCAATGTGCAAGCCATCGTTGCCTCCAACGATAATATGGCGTTGGGCGCCTTAGCGGCGTTGCAAGCCCGGGGGATCCACGTGCCTTATGACATCGCCCTGGTCGGTTTCGACGACACGCGCATGGCCCAAATGTCTATACCGTCGTTGACAACGGTGCGTCAGCCCATGTATGAGCTAGGCGCGCAGGCTTTGAAGTTGCTACTGGCAAAAATTGCCGGAGAGGCGCCGCTGTCAAAAGTGCATCTTCCCGCCAAACTGGTGATTCGTCAATCCTGTGGCTGTCCCGATCCGGCGGTGGCGAAGATCGCGGCATGGTCTTTCTCCGCACAGACCCAACCCGACGACCGGGGTATGCTCACACAGCGCGAGCAGATGGTCGCTGCGTCAGTGTCACTCCTCGGCGCGACGAAGGACGCTGCGCGCTGGATTGAGGTCTTGTTCGACGCCTTTGTGGCAGATTCGGAAGATAGATCGCCGGGTCTTTTCATAGCTACGCTAGACAAAACGTTGCGGCAGGTCAGCCAAAATGGGGAAGACATCGTTCAATGGCAGGACGTCATCTCTCTTTTGTGGCGCTCGTGTCCCGTTATTATGCGCGTCCCTGCACTACGCCGGGCAGAAACGCTGTGTCATCAAGCGCGTGTATTTATCGGCGAGATGGCGTGGAAAGAGCTGGCGCAGCGACAAATGCGAGCGGATCAGCAGAACATCGTGCTTAGACTGTTGGGACAGGCGCTCGTCACGACGTTTGATGTTGAAACCCTTGTCCATATTGTGGCCGAGCGCATAACACAATTAGGTATACCCAGTTGCTACATCGCACTGTACGAGAATCCTCAACCCTACACCTATCCCCAACCGGCGCCAGAATGGGCGCAGTTGATCTTGGCCTGCCGCGGAACTGAGATCCAATGTGCCGCAGCGCCAGACCCGACCGGCGGAGATGTATGGCGTTTCCGTTCAGCGCAGTTGCTGCCGGCGGGAATGGTGCCGCAAGATCGGCGCTATAGCATAGTGGTCGAACCTTTGTATTTCCAAGATGACCAGATCGGTTTTGCTCTTCTGGAAATGGGGCCGCACGAAGGGGTGGTTTATGAGCTTGTGCGCGAACAGATCAGCAGCGCGCTCAAAGGCGCATTGCTCTTCCGCGAACAAAAACGGACAGAGACTGCCCTGGAAAAGGCGTATGCGGAGGTAGAAAAACAAGTTCAGGAGCGCACCATCGAACTGGAGCAAGAAATCGTCGAACGGAAACAAGCAGAGAAAATGCAGGAAACGCTCATCGCTGAACTGGAAGCGAAGAACACCGAACTGGAACGCTTCACCTACACTGTCTCACACGACCTGAAAAGTCCGCTGATCACTATCGGCGGCTTTGTTGGCTTTCTGGAGAAGGATGCTCTGGCCGGCGATGTGGAACGCGTCCAGGCCGATATGATGTACATCAACGACGCTGTCAGTAAGATGCAGCGACTGCTCGGTGAATTGTTAGAACTGTCGCGCATTGGGCGGCAGATGAACTCGTTGGAGACAATCGCCTTTGGCGACATCGCCCGTGACGCCATCGCGCTGGTACATGGGCGCATTGAGGCCCGCGGTGTGGTAGTGGAAATCGCGCCTGACCTGCCCACCGTTTACGGCGACCGGGCGCGGCTGGTGGAAGTGCTGCAGAATCTGCTGGACAATGCCTGCAAGTTCATGGGCGATCAGCTCCATCCACGGGTCGAGATTGGGATGCGTCAAGCCGAAGAGGGAACAGTGTTCTACGTGCGCGACAACGGCATCGGGATCGCACCGCAGTATCAAGGCAAAGTCTTCGAGCTGTTTGAAAAACTCGATTCACAAAGTGAAGGGACCGGTGTCGGACTGGCGCTGGTCAAACGCATCGTCGAGACGCATGGCGGTAAAATCTGGCTCGAATCCGAAGGCCGTGGAACGGGGAGCGCCTTTTACTTCACTCTATCTGGGAACACGTCTGATATAAGACACAATGAATGATTGGCTATGATTGTCTTGGTTGTTATCTCATGGATTGCTTTGTTGTTGTATGGTGGGCTGCTTGTTCTGGTGGTTCATCAAGGATTGGCCCAAACGCGCCCCCGCCAGTTATTTGCGCTCTATCTGTTGACGATGCTGTTGTTACAGGTCGCCTATCTGATGCTCTCGCTGGCTGACACTGAACCGGAGGCGCTGGTTTGGTATACATTCCATACCACGTTAGCTTCTGCGCAGGCCGTCAGTTGTTTCTTCTTCACGAAGGCTTTCTTAGGACTCGCACCGTCGCGCAGATGGGTGCAAATTGCCATATTCACCTGGCTCTTGGCAACGTTGGGTGTATTCATAAAACCGGATATTGTCTTTGGAGGCATTTATCGCGGGGAAGGTACGGGGCTATTGGTTCCTGAGTTGACGTTTGGCGGGGTGGTATTTATGATGCCCATTACGGCGTTGTGGGGCCTGTCCCTGTTCTACCTGGGCCGTGAATATCGAAACACCCGCTCATCGCTCCTGCGGGCGCGCATCCAATACGTGACGCTCTCCATCCTGATCGTTTTGGCTGGCCTGATTGCCAATACCTGGTCGGCGCTGCGTCCTTACCCCATTGATGTGGTCTCCAATATCGTGAGCGCATTCTTAATCGCCTATGCCATTCTGCGCTACCAGCTTTTGGATATGACCCTTGTCATCCGCAAAGGCTTTTCTTACGTCATCTCGATCGTGTTTTTCGGCACGGGGTACTTTACCACGATCCTGGTGTCCACCCGTTTCCTCCAAAAACTGACGGTGTGGCAGATATTTTTGCTCTCCTTCGCCACAGCGGTCGTGGGTGTCATTCTCAGCCGGCCTGTCGTGAATTACGTCGGACTCTGGATTGACCGGTTCTTTTTTCGGGACAAATACAGCGGTACATTGATGATTCAAAGGCTGAGTCGGACGGTGACTTCTGAGCTTGATCTCGAAAAACTGACGGCGATGATCCTCGATGATCTCATACAGACGCTACACATCCATTGGGCCGCCTTCTTTCTTGAACAGGAGGATATGATGCGGCTGTTTGTGCAAAGAGGGCAAGAGACTGCCGCTGACCTCGATATGCACCACGATCATCCCATCGTGCGTTGGTTGGCCGATCACAAAATGCCTATGACAGTGGATGTGCTGGACGGTATGCTGGCGCAGGCTGTCCTCCCGCCCTCACAATCCGCCGAATTACAGCGCATCAACGCCAGGATGTTTGTGCCTCTTATCGCCAGGGAGAGCATGGTGGGGGTTTTGGCGATCAGCGCCAGGCTCTCTGGGCGAGGGTATACGCAAGATGATGAGGTGACGTTTATCACGCTGGCGAACCAGGTCGCTATCGCCGTTGATAATGCGCGGTTATACGCGGCGGTCCAACGCGAGTTGAGCGAGCGCAAGCGCGCCGAAATCGAGCGCGAGAGACTGATTGCCGAACTGGAGGTCAAGAACGCCGAGTTGGAACGCTTTACCTATACCGTTTCACACGACCTGAAAAGCCCGCTGATCACGATCAAGGGGTTCCTCGGCTTTTTGGAGCAGGACCTCGCCAAAAGCGATACCAGGCGCATTAAAGACGACATCACCTTCATCAACAGCGCCGCCGACAAGATGCACCAGCTTCTCGTTGAATTGCTCGAACTCTCGCGCATTGGCCGCCTGGTCAACCCGCCGCAGGTGATGGCGATGACCGCACTGGCTCACGAAGCCGCCGGCCTGGTTGCCGGACAGCTTGCCGCGCGCGGCGTGCAGGTGGACATTGCCCCGGATATGCCGGTAGTTTTCGGCGACTGCCCTCGCCTGCTCGAAGTCTTCCAGAACCTGCTGAGCAACGCCGCCAAGTATATGGGGGATCGCCCCCAACCGCGCGTCGAGGTGGGAGTGCGCCAGGATGACGCGCAAACCGTGTTCTATGTCCGCGACAATGGTGTGGGGATTGAGCCGCAATATCACGAAAAGGTCTTTGAGCTGTTTGAAAAACTCGACCCGCAAAGCGAGGGCACCGGCATTGGACTGACCATCGTCAAACGCATCGTCGAGACGCACGGGGGGCGCATCTGGGTTGAATCGGACGGCGCCGGTCACGGCAGCACGTTCTGCTTTACACTGGCGATGGAGTCGCCAGCCTGATTTGTACCTTTCTCCTCCCCGCTGTCTTCGCGGACGCGAAAAGAGTAGATAACCCAAGTTGCCACTTGCACATTCAAACTTAATCGTACACGGATCAACCCGGATTGTACGGATAAAACCAAGAAAAAAACCGTGTACTTCGTGGAAATCTGCGTCCTAAATTCTGAAACAGGAGTAGGTAGCAACTTGAGTCAGATAAGGAAAATCCGCTACGATAGGAGTCATAGCTTATGCAGAAAACGAACGACGACCTCTCTACGCATTTGAAACAAGAGTGGAATAAACGGTTGGCCTCCCTGCCGCCGGACATTCGGATATGGAGACAGCAGTTGGCGTATGGGATATCGCGTGCCGCCTTCATCTTCTCGGTCATTGCGCTCATCAGTGGTTTTTATTATGCCCATTCTATCGAGGCTGTGTGGTTGATTCCTTTCTACATCATCCTGGTCGCGTTGCTTGGATTAGTCACTTTCATCCCCCAGGCATCCTATACCTTGCGTGCTTTAGGCCCGCTGATACTGATCTATATCATGGTTTGTCTGGACATGTTTGAAGCCGGCCGCACCGGAAGCGCCCGCGTCCTGCTGGTCGCTTTGCCCGTGCTGAGCTTGCTCTTCTTTGATCTGCGCGCCGGCATACTGACACTGGGATTTTCGCTGTTGACGCTGGCTGTCTTCGGCTGGCTCTATACCACCGGGCAGCTCTCCGTTGTGCCGGGCGTTGATACCTCAACCAACCCCACCATCTGGCTCAGCAACTCGACGCTTTTCACGCTGATCGCCGTGCTCTTGCTGGTCTCGGCCGATTACTTGATTAAACGACTCATCATCGCAATGCGCAAACTCGCGCTCAACGTCGAAGCCAACGAAAAATTGCTCTCGCTCCAGCAAACCGTGTTTGATGCGACGGTTGATGGTATTTTGGCGGTTGATCACACCGGCTCGATCACCACATTCAACCGTCGGTTCCTGGAAATGTGGGCTATTCCAGAGGAGATGGTGGCCGGCCGGAGCAATGCCGCCTCGCTGGCTTTTGTGGCGGAACAGGTGGAAAATTCTGAGGGATTCGTCGCGCGCGTTAGAGAACTATACGCGCATCCCCAGGAAGAGGGCGATGATATTTTTACGTTGAAAGATGGCAGAATCTTTGAACGCTATTCGAGGCTCCAACGCCTGGGCGATGAAATCGTTGGCCGGGTGTGGGTTTTCAGGGACATCACCGCAGAGAAACGGGCAGCCGAGACACTCAGGCAGTCTCAGCGCAACTTTGACCTCTTTTTCAACACCATAGATGACTTGCTCTTTGTTCTCGATGATCAAGGAAATATCATCCACGTCAACCAGACGGTGTGCCGCAAACTGGGCTGTACAGAAGCCGAACTGATCGGCCAACCGGTGCTCGTTGTGCATCCGCCGGAACGCCAGGCGGAGGCGGCGCGCATCGTCGCCGCGATGCTGGCCGGAGAAGCCGAGTTTTGCCCGGTTCCGGTGATCACGAAAGACGGGCGTCAGATTCCGGTAGAAACCCGTGTCATCGTGGGGGAATGGGATGGCCGGCCGGCCCTGTTCGGCGTGACGCGAGATATCTCCCAACTTAAGCTCTCTGAAGAAACGTTGGCGCGCGAGCGTAATCTGTTGCGTGCGGTTGTGGATACGCTGCCTGATATTATCTTTGCCAAAGATCGGAATGGGCGTAAAATCCTCTCCAACCGCAACGATCAATGGGTGATGGGCGTTTCTTCGGAAGCAGAGGTGGTGGGCAAAACGGATTGGGAAGTCTACCCCGCTGAATTGGCTGCCAAGTATACCGCCGAGGAGCAACCCGTGTTGGCTGAGGGACGGACGTTCGAGAGTGAAGGCTCATTCGTTGATCCGCTAGGGCAACTCCATTGGGTCTTCGGCTCCAAGCGACCGTTTAGGAACCATGCCGGGGAAATTGCCGGGTTGGTGGGCATCTATCACGACATCACCCAACTCAAACAGGCCGCCGCCGAGCGCGAAGCCCTGATCGCCGACCTGGAAGCCAAGAACGCCGAGCTGGAGCGTTTTACCTACACCGTCTCGCACGACCTGAAAAGCCCGTTGATCACCATCAAGGGCTTCCTGGGTTTCCTGGAACAGGACGTGGTCAGAGGGCACCTTGACCAGGTCAACCACGACATCGCGTTGATCGCCGACGCTGCCGACAAGATGCAACAATTGCTCGACGAACTGTTGGAGCTTTCACGTATCGGGCGGCTGGTCAACCCGCCGCAGACTGTCTCGCTGACCGAGTTAGCCCACGAGGCCGCTGGATTGGTGGCCGGGCAGCTCATGACGCGCGGGGTGCAGGTGGACATCGCGCCTGACATGCCGCCCGTCACCGGCGACCGGCCCCGCTTGCGTGAGGTTTTTGAGAATCTGTTGAGCAATGCGGCCAAGTTTATGGGCGACCAGCCCCATCCGCGCGTCGAAATTGGGGTGCAGCATGGCGAGACGTCACCCGTGATTTATGTGCGCGACAACGGCATCGGTATTGAGCCGCAGTATCAAGAGAAGGTCTTTGGCCTCTTTGAGAAGCTTGATGCGGTCTCGGAAGGCACCGGGATTGGCCTGGCGATCGTCAAACGCATTGTCGAGACGCACGGCGGCCAGATTTGGGTGGAATCGGAAGGGCAGGGACGCGGTAGCACCTTCTGTTTCACACTCCCGCAGTCCTCATAAATAAGGAGAAAATCATCTATGATAGGCGAACCACTCATCGTTCTACTTGTCGAAGATAATCCGGCTCATGCGGAAATGGTGATCCGCAGTTTTCAAGAGCACAGGGTTGCCAACAAAATCTACCATGTTCTGGATGGTGAAGCGGCTCTCGACTTTCTGTACCATCGCAGACAGTTCTCCGGGCCAGATGTCAGCCCGCGTCCCCATATCATTCTGCTCGATCTGCGTCTGCCCAAAATCAGCGGCCTGCAGGTATTGCAGGAGATCAAAAAAGACGAGAATTTGTTGAGCATTCCCGTCATCATCCTTACCACGTCGGAAGCAGAACGCGACCTGGCTATGGCGTATGAGAACCACACCAACAGCTACCTGGTCAAGCCCATTGACTTCGCCAAGTTCTCGCAGTTGATCAACGATCTGGGCCTGTACTGGCTGGCCTGGAATCGCCAACCCTGGTGATGGTTACAGGTACATGGCATCCATATACACGCTTGTGAAACCAGGATGCACGGTTAACTCCACGTAGCGGACGCGCGCGCTGATCTGCTCGGCCAGACGGCGCTGCGCGGCGGAAATCAACATCTGGCGCGCGCCGGTTCCGGCAGCGTTCCCCACCTGCTTGAAGCGCTCCAGCGGTAGCGGCGGGAACATCCCAATGCGGATGGCGCTTTCCAGATCAAGGTACGTGCCAAATGCCCCCGCCACGATGAATGTGTCAATGTCTTGCGCCGTCAAACCGGCTTCCAGCAGTAGCACTTCCACCCCCGCGCGAATGGCCCCTTTCGCCAACTGAATCTCGTTCACATCCCGGCGGGTGATGAGCAAATCGTGCCCGTTGCCGGTCTCGGCGGCCGGCGCCAGCAAAAACGCCCCGCCGCCTTCCCACGGGACAATGCGCGGGTGATCCATCTGGAAACGCCCGGTGCGTTTGACGATCCCGGCAGCACGCAATTCCGCCACCGCGTCGAGGATGCCCGACCCGCAGATGCCCACCGCCGGTTTGCCGCCGATGGTCTGGATGCGCACGTCGTCACCCACAATCTGCACGTATTCGACGGAACCGGGCGCAGCGCGCATCCCGGCGTGGATGTGCGCCCCCTCGAACGCCGGGCCGGAGGCGCAGGAACAGCTCAACAGGCGACCATCTACCGCCAGGCTGATCTCGGTGTTGGTGCCGATGTCGAGCGCGATGGTGGGCTTTTGCGCTCGCCACGCATCCGTCGCCAGCAGCATCGAGACGTGATCGGCTCCCACGTACCCGGCGATGTTCGGCGGCAGGTACACCTTCGCGCCAGAAGCCAGCTCCAGCCCCAGGTGGCACGCGCAGATGCTCAACGCCTCGCTGACCGCCGCGATGTAGGGCGATTCGCCCAGTTGTCGCACCGGCAACCCGGCAAAGAAGTGGTGGATGGCCGTATTCCCCACCACCACGGCTTCGACCACCTGTTCACGCGCGGCATGGGCTTCTTTGCACAGCCGCCCCAATAGCTCGTTCAGACTCTCCATCAGCCGCGCTTGTAGCACACGCTGGCTGTCTGGGTGCTGGTTGGCGTAGGCGATCCGGCTGACCACGTCCTCGCCATACGCGATTTGCGGGTTCATCACCCCCGCCTTCGCCAGGGTGCGTCCGGTCGCCAGATCGAGCACATACGCCGCCATCTTCGTTGTACCGATGTCCACCGCGAGACCGAGCAGCGCCTGGTCGGGGTGCAGCACGCCGACGGCCTCCGCGCCGTGATTGCGCCGCCGCAAGGCCAGGCGCACGGCCCAATCCTGCTCCCGCAGTTTCACGGAGAGGTCGCGCAGCACCGGTTGGCCGAAGAAAGGCCGGGGCACGCCCTGCTCCGCCAGCGCGTCGGTCAGGCGGACGGTGTCGGCCCGCAGGTCGTGCAGCGTCGGGACGGCGACGGTCACATCCACCGGCGTCACAACGGGATCCACGGCGACGTCGCTTTCCTGGCCTTCGACCTGCAGGCGCTGCGGGGTGCTCAACGATGCCGGCGGAATGTCAATTTTCACATCGCCGAGCGGGCGCGCCTGGCAGGCCAGACGGTGTCCCGCCGCCAACTCTGTCGCGCTGAAGGCTCGCTCTTCTACGGCGGTGGGCGGCGTGAGTGCGCCGCTGACCAGCCGGACGCGGCACTTCCCGCACGCGCCCACCCCACCGCACACCGCGATGATCTCCACACCGGCCTGCTGCGCCGCATCGAGCAGCGTCAGGCCGGGGGCGATGGTCGCCCGGCGGCCAACCGGCTCCAAATCAACTTCGATCTGCGGGGTAACATTTGGTTCCACAAGCTGTTGTGTTTTCTTCACGCTTTAGCCTCTTGCGGCGGCGCGGTCAAGAAACCGGCCACACTCACGAATTTCAGCAGCTAAGGGTAACACCTATTTCCTGAGCGTCAACCTGCTCTTGAGCGCGGGTGGATGTTACGCTCTCTTAACCTTTTGGACACGCGATTTTAACCATAATGGGCGTGCAAGCGGGAACTTTGCCGATTTCCGCCGCGTCACAGAGACATAGGTGGAAATTCGCCAACGGCTTCAACTTTCACCCTGTAACCGGTAACTTTTAGTCATATTCAGGAGGTAAATACGATGTTAAAGCGAATCAGTTTGATTACACTCTTATTGTTTGTGCTGACTCTGGCTATCCCTGTTGGCGCGCAGGGGCCAAGCCCGCAGCACTCTGATCCGACGTGGCAGGCTTCGTACTGGAACACTATGGACCTTTCGGGCACACCGGTTTTGCAGCGCGCTGAGGCCAACATTTTCTACGAATGGTGGACCAACTCGCCTGCGCCGGGCGTCGTCAATGCCGACAATTTCTCCACACGCTGGACGCGCTACATTGACGTGACAGCGGGGACGTACCAGTTCACCTTCACCGCGGACGATGGTATGCGCGTCTGGGTGGACAGCGACCTGATCCTCGATCAATGGTACGAGCATCCGGCTATGACCTTCACGGTGGACAAGTATCTCGGCGCGGGGCATCACTTGATCAAAGTGGAGTACTTTGAGAAGGGCGGCATCGCTACGGCCAAAGTGCAGTGGCAGCTCAAAGACCAGCCGCCGGCGATCACGCAGTGGCGCGGCGAATACTTCAACAACATCACCCTGGGTGGAACGCCGGTGTTGGTGCGCAACGATGCGGCGATCAACTTCAACTGGGGGAGCGGCTCGCCGGCGCCTGGTGTTGTGAACGCGGATCGCTTTTCGGTGCGCTGGACGCAGACGCTCAACTTTACTGCCGCGATGTACCGCTTCACGCTCACGGTGGATGACGGCGCGCGGCTGTGGGTGAACGGGCATCTGCTGATTGACGCCTGGATTGATCAAGCGCCGCGCACGTATACCGGCGATCTCTATCTGCCGGCCGGTTCCGCGACCATCGAGCTGCAATACTACGAGAATACCGAGGGTGCGGTGGCCCAGCTTGCGTGGAGCGGCGGCGGAACGCCTCCGCCTCCGCCTCCACCTTCCGGCGCTGTGATTGTGGACGACCGCGATACCAGCTTCGTCAAGGGTGGCCCGGCGAGCGGTTGGCGCTATGAAAACGAGGGCTACAACAACAATCTGACCTGGACGACGAACAACTACAACGCCAGTTCCAACTACAACTGGGGGCGCTGGTTCCCCAAGCTGGCGGCGCGTTCCTACGAAGTCTTCGTCTACATCCCGGACCGCTTCACCACTACCGGACAGGCGCGCTACTGGATCAATCACGCCGACGGCTACACCCTGCGTATCGTGGATCAATCGGCGTACAGCAACCGTTGGGTATCTCTGGGGACCTATCGCTTCCGTGGCACTGGCGATGACTATGTTTCGCTGGCCGACGTCACCTTCGAGGCGACGCGCTCGCGGCTTGTCGCCTGGGACGCGGTGAAATGGGAGCCTCGCTAAACCGGTAGGGCGATATTGTGTAGTGACGACTTCAGTCGTTTCAGGCCAGAAGCGGCTGAAGTCGCACTACGCGCCGCCGGGCGGACAAACTGCTGTTGCGAATAATAGAAAGCGTTGTTATAATATATGTCATATAAGACTCCACTGAAAAAACCGCCAAGTCGCCAAGGACGCCAAGGTTTTTTAATAGCTAGATCAAGATAATTTATAAAAACAGGCGAATGTCTTGGGATTATTCATCAATTATTTGATTCTCTTGGCGAACTTGGCGTCTTGGCGTCTTGGCGGTTAGACAGGGCTTTTTGCAGTAGACTCATATAAAGGTCTTAAAATTCTTCGTTACAGATTGTTGAGGAGAGCGACGATGAAACGCCTTCATATTTTATTTTGTATGATCCTGGTTATCAGCTTGTTCGTGGGTGTAGCCCCGGCGTTAGCGGCGGAGACGCGGTATACCGTTCAGCCTGGGGATACACTGTACAGTATCTCGCGCCGTTTTGGCGTGAACGTGGGGACGCTGGCTTCGGCTAACGGGTTGACGCTGAACTCGTGGATTTATGTGGGACAGCAATTGGTCATTCCAGGCGGGTCCGCTGCGCCGGCGCCTGCTCCGGCCACAGGCAATGTCTATGTCGTGCAACCCGGCGACACGTTGCTGACCATCGCTATCCGCCACAATATCAGCGTCAGCAAACTTGCCGCTGCCAACAACCTGACGTGGAATGCCTGGGTCTATGCGGGACAGCGGTTGACGATCCCCGGCGCGACCGCGGAACCCTCCCCCGCCGCTGAACCTCCGGCAGCCGAAACGCCGCCCGCCACAGCATCCGGCGGGGTCTACGTAGTCCAGGCTGGCGATAATCTCTACCGTATTGCGCTGCGGCACAATATCACGACGGCTGCGCTCAAAGCCGCGAACGGCCTGTATTCCGACGTCGTCTACGTGGGCCAACGCCTGACGATCCCCGCGCCGGGCACTACGCCGGTCGCTTCCCCTGTGGCCGCGCCTGCGCCGGGGCACGGCGCAGCCGGCGAGAAATGGATTGATGTGAACCTCTCGACGCAGACGATCACGGCCTATCAGGGGCAGACTGCGGTTTATTCGGCGCGCGTTTCGACGGGGTTGTGGGGGACGCCCACGGTCGTCGGCACATACGCTGTTTACGCCAAATACCTCTCCGCGCCGATGTCTGGTCCGGGTTATTATTTGCCCAATGTCCCACACACTATGTACTTCTATCGGGGCTATGCGATTCACGGCGCGTACTGGCACAACAATTTCGGCACGCCGATGAGTCACGGCTGCGTCAATCTTTCGCTGCCGGATGCGGAGTGGTTCTACAATTGGGCGCCGATGGGCACGAAGGTGGTGACGCGCTACTAAGCCTGATGCTGTGCGGCGCTTGCCGGCGCGAAGGTGGTCTGGCCGATCCGGTAAAACGGTTGGCTGTATGGGTTGGGGGGCAGGGTATACTTGCACCCCGCCCCGTTTTTTTTGTTGACATTCTGTTATCATCTGTGCTATAATTACAGAAAATTGGTAGCGGTTTCAATCCCATAAAGGAGGTGTCTATCGAATCAATTCTGTGATGTTTTTGTGCTCAAACCCTACGAAGTAAAATTTCAATTCCACACTCAAAAGGAAGGAGATATCTGTACTATGAAACGCTACACTGTTACGTTTTTTAGCATTTTGGTCGTTCTCAGTCTGATGCTCTCTGCCTGCGCCACACCCACACCTCAGATCATTAGAGAGACTGTCGAGGTCGAGAAAATTGTCGAGAAGACGGTCGAGGTCCAGGTCGAGAAAGAGGTCGTGAAGACCGTCGAGAAAATCGTCGAGAAGACCGTTGAGGTCTTGGTGACCCCTGAGGCCGAAGAAGGCGCTCTGCCCCGCAAGGAAACCTTGTACTACAATGGTCTGCAATGGGGGCCGGTTGTTGGCACGAACCCGTATGGCAGCAACAACAACATGGCGTTTATGGCCGCGGGCGATAGCGCGCGCGTGCTCATCTTTGAGACGCCGTATCTGTATAACATGCTCGATGGCAAGCAGTATCCCTTGCTGGCCGACG
>DAOUAQ010000229.1:0-8473 GCA_034433375.1 Anaerolineae bacterium
CGAGCTATCCCCGCCCCCAAACCCCCACCCCCAGATTTTCGGGAAGATACAATGAAAGTATAACTGAAGTATAGAAATAAGAAAACCCGCCAGCGAGGCTGGCGGGTTTTTGCCGTGTTCCGTGCATCACGGACCGTGGGCGCTTACGGGGCCTCGCTTCCCCGGCGCCACGGCGCGCAACGCATCATCATCACATAGAAGGCAAAATCGGTCATCGCAAATAATCCCGCAAATCGCGGCTGCGGCTTGGATGACGCAACCGGCGCAAGGCCTGGCCTTCGATCTGGCGGATACGTTCGCGGGTCAGGCCGAATTTCTGCCCGACCTCCTCCAGGGTGTAGCTTCGCCCATTGTACAGCCCAAAGCGCATCCGCAAGATACGCACTTCGCGGGGGCTGAGCGTGGTCAGGACTTCCTCGATGCGGTCGCGCAGCATCCCCTGGTAAGCCGTATCGGGCGGCGTGGGCGTGTGATCGTCCTCGATGAAGTTGCTCAGTTCGCTGTCGTCGTCCTCGCCGACGGGGCGCTCCAGGCTCAACGGCTGCCAGGAGACGCGCATCATCCACTGCACTTTGCGCGGTTCCAGCCCCATCTCCTCGGCCAGTTCTTCCGGCGTGGGACGGGTGCCGCGTTCTTGCTCGATCTCCTGCGCCCGGCGGTACAACCGGCGGATGCGGTCGCTCATGTGAACCGGCACGCGGATGGTGCGCCCCTGGTCGGCAATCGCGCGGGTGATCGTCTGGCGGATCCACCACGTCGCGTAGGTGCTGAAGCGGTAGCCGCGCTGGTACTCGAACTTTTCGACGGCCTTCATCAAGCCCAGGTTGCCTTCCTGGATCAAGTCCAGGAACGGCACGCCGCGCCCGATGTACTTTTTGGCGATGCTCACGACGAGGCGGGTATTGGCGCGGATCAGGTGATCGCGCGCATCCACGCCTTCGTGCAAAACCTCTTCCAGACATACGCGCTCGTCAGCAGTATGATGCCCGTTGTTCTGTAACGTTACTCTAGCCGCCCGGCCTTCTTCGATCTTCTTGGCTAAAGTCACCTCTTCGTCGTTGGAGAGCAACGGCACACGGGCCATTTCCCGCAGATAGAGCGCCACCGTATCATCCACCCCGATCCCGTCGAGGTCGTACATATCCCCATTCCAGGCTTCGATTTCCTCATTAGCAATATCGTCGAGCGAGGGTTCTTCTTCGTCTATGTCAACTTCATCATCAGCCTCATCGTCCTCAACGGCCTCAATCTCGATCCCGGCTTCCCGCAATTCCCCCATAACAGCGTCCAGTGGTTCTTCTCCATCCACCGAACCGAGGGCCTCTAATACGTCTTCTATGGCAAGATACCCCTGAGTAGCAGCTTTTTCCAAAAGATCATTAACGACGTTCATAAGCCTCCTTGAGTTCCTAAAATATGGGTGACCCAAGTTTGTTGACCGAAATACACCCCGCAAAATCGTCAGGGTTTTTCGGTTGATTCGACTAAGGTACGCAGCACTTCCCAGCGGGGGTCAATGGGCGCTGTGTTATCACACGTACATTCACCCAGGTTGATATTTCCACCGCAGTCAGGGCAAATTCCTTTACACTTCGGAGAGCAAATCGGATTGACGGGCAATCCAAGCCAGGCATACTCACTGACAAGCGGCGCCAAATCAGTCCAGCCATCCTCGGCCACACGCACAGGGCGCTCTGGGGTTAAATCTGCTCCAGGAAGGCTGATCGTGTCATCTAACTCAATCACAACCGGCGCGTAAAAGGGCGTCAGGCAGCGGGTACATTCAGTTTTAACTGCGGCGTCGAGTGTCCCTTCAACCAGGATTCCATACGCTAAACGAGTAAAATGGAGTTTACCTTTTAGATACTTCAGGTCGAGGTCGTTGATAACGATGTTGGCCGTATCGAAAGCGACCGTCTCGTGGCCGCCTGGCTTGGCATGAATAAATTCGGATAGGTTGACCTTTATCATCGCACGGGTCCCTCCGCTGACCCGCCAACATTGAAATTATAACACAGCTAACCATCCGAGTCAAGGATTTTTTAATAGATTTTTCTCCTTTTTAACGAATTGCTAACACTGTCGCGTAGACTGAAAGGAGATCATTCTAACTTCAGGGTATTGCTATGCGGATCTCGATGACTTCCGGCGGCTTGCCCGGTTCTAAAATCAGATGCGCCAGCGATGGAATGTTAGGCGCATTGAAGTACGCTGTAGGAAGCGCAGCGCCGGGATTGATCAGCAGTGCTTTTCCCCAGTATGCTTGATAGAAACGGTGCGTGTGACCAAAAACGATAATGTCGGCCTGGGGAAACCGGCGCACAAGCGCACGGGAGAGCGCGCGGTCATAGGCCGGCAATGTCCAGCGCCCCATCATATTCTGTAGCAGCATGTAAACTTTCCAGAACCAGGTCGCCAATCCCATCTTGTGACCGTGAATCAGCCCAATATGGAAACCGGCCACATCAATTTCGACGCTTTCCGGCAGCGAAGCGCCGCCGGCAGAACGGTCAAGGAAATGATAATTTCCGCGAACAGCGTGAACCGGCGCCAGCTCGCGCAATATGTCCAACGCCCACGGTTCATCCACATCGCCGGCATGAAGAATGAGATCAACGCCCGACAGGGCCGTTATGACCGGCGCAGGAATCTCAGCCGCCCGATAAGGGATGTGGGTGTCTGCAATTAAGCCGATACGCATAATAAAAGGCCACCGTCTTCCGGTGGCCTTCGTAGCTCACAAAACAGAAATTACTGACCGACTGACATCCGCTTCTCGACGTAGTTCACCGCAGCCTGAACGGTGGTGATACTGCGCGCATCGTCGTCCGAAATGCGCCCACCGAACTCGTCTTCAAAAGCCATAATCAACTCAACCAGGTCCAGCGAATCGGCGCCCAGATCGTCCCGAAAGCTGGCCTCCGGCGTGACTTTGTCTGGCTCGGTCGCCAAAATCTCAACGATAATTTTCTTAACGCGGTCAAACACTTCGCTCATTGCAGCTACCTCCTCAGGATTATCAATCTAACAGATAATGAATGCGTTTTTTTACATCGTCACTGTATTTTATCCTGTGCAGAGCAAAAGTCAAGAATCCACAACGCGACGCCATTGACGCACTGTAACTTTACGGTATAGTGACCCCGTGGCGCGTTCCTCGCGCCACACCAACGCAGATGAAGGGGCAATGGAATGTCCGAGCAGCAGACGAAATTACGCAAAGACGAGCAGGTTCGCATCAACCTGGAAGAAGACGTCGCTTTTGACCGGGTGACGACAGGATTGGAACATTTCCGGTTTCTCCATCAGGCTGCGCCCGAATGTGACCTTGCCGATGTGGATACTGCCACCGATTTTCTGGGCCACCGATTGTCATTTCCATTGCTGATTGCTTCGATGACCGGCGGAACACAGTGGACGGGCGAGATCAACCGCGTGTTGGCGGAAGCCGCCCAAGCGATGGGTATCGGTATGGGATTAGGGTCTATGCGAGTGGTTCTGGAAGACCCAGAAACAGCGATAACGTTCCAGGTTCGCCGTTACGCGCCCAATATTGTGCTTTTGGCAAATCTCGGCGCGGTTCAACTCAACTACGGCTACGGCCCCGATGACTGCCGCCGTCTCGTGGAACTCGTCGCAGCCGACGGGCTGTTCCTGCACCTCAATCCCCTGCAAGAAGCGTTGCAGCCCGAAGGGAACACGCGCTTTGACGGATTGTTGCGGCGGATCGAAGCCGTGTGCCGCGCGCTTGAAGTCCCTGTCATTGCCAAAGAGGTCGGCGCAGGGTTATCGGAACGCGCGGCGCGGCAGCTTATAGATTGCGGCGTCGCGGCGCTGGATATTTCCGGAGCCGGGGGAACCTCCTGGAGCCAGATCGAGATGCACCGCGGGCAAGATACCGTACAACGTGAGGTCGCCGCGGCCTTTCGAGATTGGGGCATCCCCACCGCGCAATCCCTGCGGATGGCGCGCGCTGTCGCGCCCGATATTCCGCTAGTCGCCAGCGGGGGCCTGCGGACCGGCCTGGACATCGCCAAAACCCTTGCCTTCGGCGCGGACGTCACCACGATGGCCGGGGCGCTGCTCCAGGCCGCCGCCGAGTCATCCCAGGCGCTCTACGACCGGCTCGAAATCATCCGCCGCCAACTGACGATTGCGATGTTCGCGTCTGGCGCGCCCACCATCGCGCAGCTCAAACAAACCCCTTTAGTGAAAAGCGAGGTATGATGATGAATCCCTTCACCCACTATCTACCGGCTTTGGAGGAAATGATGCAGCAGGTTGTCGGCGACAAATCGCCGGAGCTACTGTACGGGATGCTACGCTATCATCTCGGCTGGGCGGATACGGCGTTCCGCCCTACCGCCGACAAAGCCGGAAAACGGTTGCGCCCCATCTTCCTGCTGCTGGCGTGCGAAGCGCAGGCTGGCGTCCCGCCGGTCTATGATTGGCGAGAGGCGCTGCCGGCGGCGGCAGCCATCGAACTGCTGCACAACTTCACGCTGATCCACGACGACATCGAAGACCGTGACCGCACCCGTCGCGGACGCCCGACGTTGTGGACGGTATGGGGCGAACCGCAAGCCATCAATGCCGGCGACGCGCTGTTCGCGCTCGCCTACCGCAGCCTGCTCAACTTACAGACAACGTCCTTGCCGCCCGATCTGATCGTGCGCGTCGTCGCCCGGTATACGGAGGCCATCCTCAAAATCACCGAAGGCCAGTGCCTCGATCTCTCCTTCGAGACCGAACCAGACATCGCCGAAGAGGCATACGTCACGATGATCAGGAACAAAACGGCGGTGCTGCTTGGCCTGTCTTGCGAACTCGGCGGGATGATCGCCAACGCTCCGGCAACGCGCACCGCCGCCTTGCGGGAATTCGGCGAGAGCCTGGGGATGGCCTTCCAGATGCAGGATGACCTGTTGGGGTTGTGGGGAAAGCCTGAACAGACGGGCAAGCCCGTCGGTTCCGACCTGCGCAACCGCAAGAAGACGCTGCCCATCCTCCACGGCATGGCGCGCAGCGCCGACTTCCGGGCATTGGTGACGGTCGCCGCGGCCATTGACGACGCGGAGATTGCCAAAGGCCTGGCGCTGCTTGAGGCTGCCGGAAGCCGGGAATACGTTCAGGCGCAGGCGCTCGCGCATCATCGGGCGGCCCTCGACGCCCTGGAACGTTCCCAGGGCGTCGGGGAAGCGCAAGCGGCGCTGTACGCGCTGGCCGAACAGCTTGTGGGCCGCGATACCTGAGTCACGGCAACGCTGTGGCCGGCTTTCGACCGCGCCACAACGTCGCACACACGGTTAATCCATCACGTCAGACAAACCAAGCAGCATCAAATTCAAAGGCTTGAGCGTTTTCACCGCGTCTGCCAGCAGGAAGGATTCCAGCACATTGCCGCGCATGGCCGCCATCATCCCGCTCTCGCCGTTGATGAGATGCTCGGCGGCATACGCGCCCATCCGCGTCGCCAGGAGGCGGTCATACGCCGAGGGCCGCCCGCCGCGCTGCACGTGCCCCAACACCGTCACCCGCACGTCGAAGCCTAGCTCTTCCTTGCGCGCGCTCAGATATTCGGCAACAGCCTGCGTTCCGGGCTTCCAGCCTTCAGCGATCACCAAAATACAGTGCGCTTTCCCCCGCGTGTACGCTTCAACCACCGTATCGGCGATTTTCTCCAGCGGCGGCCCCTCGTGTTCGGGAACCAGGATCAATTCTGCGCCGCCGGCGAGGCCGCTCGCCAGCGCCAGATAACCGCAGTCGCGCCCCATCACCTCAACCAAAAACGCGCGTTGGTGCGAAGCCGCCGTGTCCTTGATGCGGTCAATGGCATCCAGGATGGTGTTCAACGTCGTGTCCACGCCGACGGCCATATCCGTGCCGTTGACGTCGTTATCAATGGACGCGGGGACGCCGAACGTGGGGAAGCCCATCTCGTGCAAGGCGAGCGCGCCCGCCAGCGAGCCGTTACCGCCGATCACCACCAGCCCTTCGATGCCAAACTGGTTCATCTGGCGGAGGGCGGTGCGGCGCACGCGGATTTCTTTGAACTCCGGGCAGCGCGCCGTCCCTAGAAATGTGCCGCCGCGCGCCAGGATTCCGCCCACGTCGCGGCTGGTCAGCTCGTCAATCTCGCCGTTGATCAGCCCCCTGTACCCCCAGCGCACACCGTAAACCTTCACGTCGTGCCGCAGCGCCTCGCGCGTGACCGCGCGGATGCACGCATTGAGCGCCGGGCCATCGCCGCCACTTGTCAGAACAGCAATTCTACGCATAGATTAACCTCCTGGTAAAGTTTTCAGCGATCAGCTTTCAGCGATCAGCTTTCAGCGATCAGCTTTCAGCCATTGATCTCATTCGCAACTCGCTACTCGTCACTCGTTTCGGTCATCCGGTAAGGATCGAGCAGGACGGAGAGCGTCTCTGCGGGCAGCACGCTCCAGGCCAGGGCGATTTCGCGGACGGTTTTGCCGGTGGATTGGGCGGCCTGGGCGATCTCGGCGGCCTTGTCGTAGCCGATGGCCGGCGCGAGCGCGGTCGCCAGGGCCAAGTTGCGCTCGACGGTCTCGCGGCAACGGTCGGCGTCGGCGTCGAGACCGGCGATGCAACGGTCGGCGAAGAGGCGCGCGGCATTCGCCAGCAACGCGATGGCGGCAAGGCTATTGTGGGCGATGAGCGGCATCATCAGGTTCAGCTCAAAATAGCCGCCCAAGCCGCCGAGAGTGATGGCCGTGTCGTAGCCGATGACCTGCGCGCAGGTCATAATCACCGCCTCCGGGATCACCGGGTTGACCTTGCCCGGCATGATGGACGATCCAGGCTGCACGGCCGGCAGCCGCAGTTCCCCCAGGCCGTTGCGCGGCCCGGAAGCCAACCAGCGCACGTCGTTGGCGATTTTGTGCAGGCTCACCGCAATCGTTTTGAGCGCGCCGGACGCTTCCACCAGCGCATCGCGGGCAGCGTTGGCCTCCACGTGATTGCGCGCTTCGACGAAATCCGTCCCTAGCGCGGCGTTGAGGTGCGCCAGCGCGCGTTCCACAAAACCCGCCGGGCAGTTAATGCCGGTGCCGACGGCGGTGCCGCCCAACGGCAGCGCGCGCAGCGTCTCTATCGCGTGGCGCGCGCGGTCCAGCGAAAGCTCGATCTGCGCGGCATATCCGCCGAAGACCTGCCCCAGACGGATGGGCGTCGCATCTTGCAAGTGCGTGCGCCCGGTCTTGACGATGGCATCGAACGCAGCGGCCTTGTCCGCCAACGCCGCGCGCAGATGCGCCAACGCCGGAATGAGGTCGTCGCGCAGCGCCAGCGTCGCCGCCACGTGGACCACGGTGGGGATCACGTCGTTGCTGGACTGGCTCATATTGACGTGGTCGTTGGGGTGGACCGGCGCTTTGCTGCCCACCTTCCCGCCCAGAAGCTGGATGGCGCGGTTGGCGATCACTTCATTGGCGTTCATATTGGTGGACGTGCCGGAGCCGGTCTGGAACACGTCAATGGGGAAATGCGCGTCGAGGTCACCGGCGACAACTTCGGCGCAGGCGCGGGCGATGGCGTCTCCCAGGCGCGGATCAAGCCGCCCCAGGTCTACGTTGGCGCGCGCACAGGCGTCTTTGACCTGGCCCAGGGCAGCGATGAAACGCCGTCCAAACCGTTGGTCAGAGAGGGTGAAGTTCTCGACAGCGCGCTGCGTTTGCGCGCCCCACAACGCAGCCGCCGGGACGCGGACTTCGCCTAGCGCGTCGCGCTCGATGCGGTCTGAGTCAGTGAGTGGCATAGATTGTTGTCTCCTAGCAGTCGGGTAGTCGGGCGGTCATTCGTCTTTGCGTTAAGGGTGAATCGCGCGCCAGCGACGCAGCGAGAGGACGGCGACGCTAGCTGCGCCGGCCAGGTTCAAAAGCGTTAGAAGCACGGGCGCAATCAAATTTCGTCTGGCCCGGTTGACAAAGGCGCGGTGCGCGCCCACGTACACGATCTCGGCCCACACAGTTCGAGCGGTCTCTTTTTTGCCAACGACAATCACCGGTTCGCCAGGCGCGAGGTAGTTCGCCGAGTACAGCGGTTCCGGCGGATTGTTCGCCGCCGGCCAGGCCACACGCGCGAAGTCGTTGTTGGCAACCCGCACATCGCCATCATCCACGGTAAAACGTAAATTCTCCGGTATCTCACGCAACGTGCAAGACTCCTCGTCCTCACAAGCCGCGTAAGCGACATAATTCGCCGTAAGGATTGGATTGTCCATGCTCACGATGCCGTCCAGGATCACCGGAGCGCCGTCCGCGACGTTCCCAAACGCGCCCACCGATGTCACCGCCGGCAATGTGGCTGCCGCCCACAAGCTGCGCGCGCCGAGAAACGCCAGGAAGGCGTTCCCCACGAAAACCACGCCAAACGCGATCAGGAAGTAGCGCAGCGGTTTGAAATCCGCCCGTGTCGTCGCGCGGCGCAGTGGAAAGTAGTAGAGCAGTCCCCA
>DAOUAQ010000230.1:0-15586 GCA_034433375.1 Anaerolineae bacterium
CTGGCGGCCTGATTGCCGAGGTTCGCGTAGGTGAGCGTGTACACGAGCGTCGCGCCGGGCGGCGTGGTCACGCCGCCGGCGCTCTTGCTCAGCGCCAGATCGGGCGCGGCGACAACGCCATCCACATCCCAGGCGGTGTTGTCACTCTCATTCGCCTCGTTGCGTGTGGCAGCGGTGACGGTGTTGGTGATGCCGTCTACGCCCGCAAGTAGCGGCGTGTCCACGGTGACGACGACGAGGCGGGTCGTGCGTCCCCCGTTTCCCGCCAGGGCGAACGCCGGCCAGGTGACGATGCCCGGCGCACTCTCTACGCCGCTATCTGATGCGGCGAGGAACGTCGTGCTGATGGGTAGCGTATCGGTGACGAAAACCGCCGCCGCGTTCTGGTTGCCGGTGTTGGTGATGGTGACGAGATACGCCAGCGTCTCGCCGGGCTTGACGACGGTGCGACGGTCATCTTTGCTGACGACGAGATCGGGCGCGGCAGAGACGGCGTTTACATCCTCGGCGGTGTTGTTGTCTGGCGTGGGATCGGGGCCATTGCTGCCATCATCGGCGACGGTGACCGTGTTGGTGATGACGTTCGTATCCGCCGGGAAGGGGCTGACGACGACGACGGTGACAGTGCGAATGGCACTCGCGCCGCCGCCGTCCAGGGCGAAGGTAGGCCACGCGACGACGCCAGGCGACGTTTGCACGCCACTGTCCGACGCGCTGACGAAGCTCGTGTGCGCGGGTAGATTGTCGGTAACGCGCACGCCGGTTGCGCCTTGACCGCCGCTGTTGGTGACGACGACCTGGTAGGTCAGCGTCGCGCCGGGCGCGACGGTGTCCACCCCGTCGGATTTGGCGATTTCGAGATCGGGCGCGGCATCAACGGCATCAACATCCTGCGCGGTGTTGTCATCAGGATAGAAATCAAGGTCATCCGTGACGATAGCGGTGTTGGCGATGGTCGCTACACCGGAAGGAAAAACACTGTCGAGCGTCACCGTCACGACACGTGTGGCGCTTGCGCCGTAGCCATCCAGGTCGAAAGGCGGCCAGACGACGACGCCCGGTTCCGCCTCGCTGCCGCCGTCGGATGCGTCGCTAAAGGTCGAATAATCCGGCAGCGTGTCGGTCATGACGACGCTATCCGCCGGATGGAAGCCCGTGTTGGTTATGGTGATGGCGTATGTTATAACCGCTCCAGGGGTGACAACGTCTGTATCGTTGCTCTTGCTGATCGTCAGGTCTGTAACTGGCGTGAATGTGACGACCGTGGTGGCGCTTACCGAATGATTGACCGCCACGCCGCCGGTCGCCGTGATAGTCGTCTGCCCGGCAGTGGGGGAAGTCAGCAGCGAGTCTGCCTGCCCCGCGCCGTCGGTGACGGCCAAAACGGGTGAAAACGTCCCTGAGCTGGCCGTAAACGAGATACCGCTGCCGCTGCCCGGCGTGAAAAAGCCGCTGATGGTCGCCGTCACATGGATGGAAGCCACATTGTCTGCCTGTTGCGTCGTTGGCGCAGCCGCGACCGTCATACTGTAGAAGTCAATTTTCGCCAGATTGCTGTCATCCGGTTGATGGTGCAGCTTGGCCTCAATGGCTTCGACGGTTGTGTTGCCCCAATCATTCCAATAAGCATTGATCGCCGGGTTTGTATAAGTGACGTTCGCGCCGAGCCACACGGTTCTGGCGAGGCCGGCGTCAAAAGTATTCAACGCGGCTGGCGTTCCGCCGATAACAATCGGGTCGAAATCCACCGCGCCTTTGGAATTGTCGTTGCGAATCTCAATGGCCGTTCCGTTCAGCCCGGAGGCCGTCGAGCTTTGGAAGCGGTTGTTGGTAAACGTGATTGTGTTTGCGCCGCCTAGCGGACTTTGCGCCCCGCCGGTGGGATAAGCGGTGTTGACGAGCGTATGGGTAAAGACGGTCGCGTGGTATGCCGGAAAGAACTCGTTGTTCTCGATGGTGACATCACGTGAAGCTGCGCTGCGGATGCCTACACTATGTCCGGCGAACGTATTATCCATAACGTTAATGGCGACCGGGTTGTAATTGTGGCTGATCAGCAGCGACTGCGCAAAAGAGGGCGTGGTTGGCGCAAAACGATTGTCGCATATCACGATGGGATTGGTATTCGTGTACGGCTCGCTGATTTCGACCCCTGAACCCCGGAACTGGTTGTTGGTCAGAATCGTTGTCCCGCCGTAAGACAATTGGAGGAGCGCATCATGGGCCAGACCGAGAATCTCGTTGTTTGCTACTGTGCCGTTGACCTGGCGCAGCCAGATGCCGCGTGTGGCAGCGCCGAGAGTGCTGCTGCTCATGGTGATACGGTTATTTGTAATGACGATAGTTTCTGCAATGGCGGTATTGGTGGAAAGCACCGCAATACCAACCGCATTCGTCGCCAGGTATGTATTGGCGAACGTACCGCCCGAACCGCTATCCTGGATAGTACAATTCTGCACAGTCAACCAGTTACGATCAATGGCCCGCACCGCTGCTACAGCTTGTGGGCGGTTGACGATGAGGAAAAAGCCGTCAATCGTAACACCATTCGCGGCCACGTTGAGCAGGATACTGTTTGTGCTGGCGTTCGGGGCAGTAATGGTCACGGCGCCGCCGGCCAAAAGCGTAAGGGCTTTATTGATCGTGTTGGTTTGTCGGTATATCCCCGGTCTGACGATTACCGTTCCGCCTACTGTGACCGAGATGATACCTTGTCTGATCGTACTGACAGCGCAGTTGGGTGCGGCGGTTGAAGGAGCGTCAAATTCGCCATTGCACACAGTATTGCTGCCGTCGGTACGCACGTAGATAAGGCTCGGATCGGCTTGTGCTGGCGTTGGCCGCATAGCCAGCCAGAGCAGGCCTAGTCCGAGGGCGGCGACGATAAAAACTTGCGCCAAACGGTGCGCCGGTGATGATTCCCATTGTTTCATCAGCGTATGAACTTTCATAAAGCTCTCCCTTATGTGCGCATACCGGCGGGTGGCGGCGCGATTATAGTTGTGTGGAAGTCTTTGCCTCTGTCAATCAAACTAACATTGCGTTATGCAGAAATTGATTCAGTGCGCGTTGATTGTACATCCGTAACGTGAAAAGCGGACTAACAACATTATACTATACTATGCGGTTTTTGGGAATTTATACTAACCTTTGCTGGGTTAGAAAATGTGCAAGGATTGACAAATCGCCCGTTCCGATTAGGATAAAGGTGATACATAAAACTCTATTTATGGGTTGTAGCGATGTTCGACAACGGCCTATCAGAAAAAGAGTTACGCCGAATCACTAAACAATTTGGGGCGCTTCATTCGGTGTTGCGTCTGCGTATCCTTGCTGCCTTGACGGCGGGTGAATCGAACGTCAGGGATTTAGAACTCAAGTTGCGGGTCAGCCAGCCGCTGCTCTCCTGGCATTTGACGCAACTCCGCCAGGCCGGGTTTGTGACAGCAGAACGGGCGGGGCGCGAGGTCCATTATCGGCTTAACCTGGATGCGTTCCGAGGGCTGGTGAGCAATCTCGAAATAACTTTGGGAATCTCATTATCGAATCAGGGGGTGGATTAAGTGGAAAGGGCAAAACCGAAACGGTATGACTCTTTAACCGATTTTCTGCGCACGCAGGCGACGGTCATCACGCATCCCATCGCGCGGATTTTGGAGAAGTTGGGTCTGCATCCTAATACAGTGACAATTCTGGGACTTCTCCTCAACATCGGCGCGGGCGCGATCCTCGCCACCGGGCGGCTGGTGTGGGGCGGCATATTCTTGCTGATCGCCTCGTCGGTGGATTCGTTGGACGGCGCGCTGGCGCGGGTTTCCGGCGCAAAAAGCCGCTTTGGCGCGTTCCTCGATTCGACGCTGGACCGGATTTCCGAGGGGGCATTGTTCTTTGGCCTGCTGGTCTGGCTGGTACAGCAGGATGCAACATTGGAGATTTACCTGACATTCCTCATTGTCCTGGGGAGCGTGATGATCAGTTACACCCGCGCGCGTGCTGAGGGTGTCGGTTACGATTGCAAGGTCGGCATCCTGACCCGCCTGGAGCGTGTCGTCGTGCTTGGGGCGGGCTTGATTCTCGGCTGGGTGCGACCGACGCTGATTTTCATGGCGGTCTTCACCTGGATCACGGTGTTCCAGCGCGTTCTTTACGTGTACCGGGAATCGCGCAAGAATCCCTGAAACCGAAGTCGTGTTTTTGTGCGGCGAGACCTTCGGGCCTCGCCGCTTTTGTTGTCAACGTTCTTGGGATATACAGTCTCCTGATTTATGGTACAATTTCCCCGATGAAGACACAAACTTTGGCTCTTCCCTGGCGTTTCGTGATGCTGGTGTTCCTCTTGCTCCCGGCGCTGCTGCCTGTCCTCCGTGAAACCGGTCTGCCTTGCACGCACGACAACGTCCTGCACTATTACCGCATCACCGCCATTGACGCGGCGTGGCGTCAGGGATGGCTCTTCTCGCGGTGGGTGCCCAACCTCGCGCTAGGATATGGCTACCCCTTCTTCAACTTCCGCGAACCGCTGCCGTATCTTGTGGGCGCGCTGCTCTACCAGACGGGCCTCGCGTTGCCGCTCGTGCTGGGACTGCTTTATGCGGCCAGTTTCATCGCCGCGGCCTGGGGCACTTACATCCTGGCGCGTGACCTCTTCGGCGAGGACGCGGGTTGGGTCGCGGCGTTGGCCTATGGGCTGGGGCCGTACCTGCTGCTGGACGCGCTGCGGCGGGGCAACATGCCCGAATCGGTGGCGCTGGCGCTGCTCCCCTGGCTGATGGTGACGTTCCGGCGCATCATTCTCGGCGGCGGACGCGGCCCTTTCATCGCGTCGGTGCTGCTGTTGGCGGCGCTGTTTTTGAGCCACAACATCAGCTCGCTGCTCTTTGCGTCGCTGTTGGGCGGCTACGTGCTCCTGCTGGCGTGGGTCTATCGCGCGCGCAAGGCGTGGCCCTGGGCGTTCGCGGCGGCCTTTCTGGGCGTGGCGCTGACTGCGTGGTTCTGGTTTCCCGCGCTGACGGAACAATCCACCGTGCAATTGCACCTCTCGCGCACCACGCGCAACAACGACTTCCATTACAACTTCGCCGCGTGGCAAGAGATGCTCTTTACGCTGCCCGCACCCTACGATCCCGACTTTCTCAATCCGCCGATGCGCGTGCCGCTTGGCGTCGTGCAGACGGCGCTGGCAGTCGTCGGGGCGGTCATCGGCTGGCGGCGCGCGCGCGACTTGGCGGATTCAAACGAAAGTGCGGGCGTCTGCACCCGCGAAGTGCGCCTATCCCTGATTTTCTTCACGCTGGCGGCGCTCGCCTATTTGTGGATGAGCAGTCCCGGCTCCGTGTGGCTCTGGGAAGCCTTCCCGATGCTGTCCTTCGTCCAGTTCCCCTGGCGACTGGTCGGGCGCGCCCTGCTCCCCATCTCCCTCCTCGCCGCCGCCGCCTTCGCCCCTGCTCCCTCTTCCCGTCTACCGTCTACCGTCTACCGTCTACTTCTTTCCATCACCCTGACCTTACTTGCTATCTTCTCCTGGCCCGATACCTATCCCCCCAAAGGTTTCTGCGCGATGGACACGCATCCCGACATGGCCGCTCTCTACGCCTACGAGCAAGAAGGCTGGATGGGTGTTGACCCTGAGGGTAGCTATTTCCCTGTTTGGGTGGAAGACCACCCCGCGGCTACGGTGTTGGCGGATGCCTTCGCGCGCGGGGAAGAGCCGCAGCGGTTGGACACGCGCGCGCTACCGGATGGCGCACGCGTGCTGGCGGCGGATTACCGTCCCCTGCGCGCAACCGTCACCCTCGACACCCCGACGGCGTTCCAGGCGCGCTGGCTCGGCTTCTACTTCCCCGGTTGGCGCGTTGACATTGACGGCGCGCCGGTCGCGGTTGCGCCGGAGGAAGATACCGGGCTGTTGACCTTCGCCGTGCCTGCCGGTGCGCACACCCTCGACGTGCGCTTCGGGACGACGCCCGCGCGGCGGTGGGTGAGTGTTGTTTCGGCGGCAGCCTTGCTCGCTTTCGGTTTGGCGGTTTGGCGAGTCAACACCACTCGCGCAGCAAGCGGAAAACAGTCAGACGCTCCACTCACCACTCGCCACTCGCCACTCGCCACTCCGTGGGCGCTGGCTGTGTTCGCCCTCACGCTGCTCGCGCTCAAAGGACTGCTTGTGGATCGGGTCGCCAATCCCCTGCGGCGCTCCCGGCTGGCGGCGGGCGCGCTTCCCGAAGTGACCACGCCGTTGGCGCAGCCCTTCACCGGCGGGCTGGCGCTGCTAGGGTACGACATCGCATCCCGCGTACTCCCCGCCGACGGCGAGGCGCAAATTGCCCTGCTGTGGCAGGCCCGCGACATTCCGGCGGTGGAATACTACGCCGTCGTCTTGCTCACCGGCGCGGATGGACAACTCTGGAGTCCTGCCGGGACATTGCGCCCGCGCGGCTACGAACCGCCGCCGCCCACGACGATGTGGCTGCCGGGGCACTATGCCTACGACCCTCACGTCGTACAGGTGTTGCCCGGAACGCCGCCGGGTGAGTACAATATCGTTGTGGGCCTGTTCGACAAAGCGACGCTGACGCCGGCTTCTGTCCTCGGTGCGGATGGCAATCCCGCCGGCCCAGACCTCACGTTGGGCGCCCTTGTCGTCACGCCGCCGCAGACGCCGCCGGATGTGCGGGCGCTGGACGTTCCTGCCAACGCCAGCTTGCAGCGCTGCGGCGCGGTGGGGCTATGGACGATGACGGCGGATCGCGTCCGCGCTGCGCCGGGCGAAATCGTCGGTTTGCGGTGGGTCTGGGAAGCGACCGAGATGCCGCAGACCGCGCTGATGGCGCAGGTGACGCTGTTGGACGCTGCCGGAAACGGCGCGCGCGCCTGGGAGTTGCCGCTTTCAGCGGCGTGGTGGCCCCCGGATCGCTGGTCGGTCGGCGAGCGGTGGGTGGGACGGCCTGTCATCCGCCTGCCGGGCAGCCTGGAGAGTGCCACATATCGCCTGGCAGTACATCTGCCCGGCTGCGACGCGGCGCTGGCAGAAGTTCCCCTTGAGGTTGCCGCGCCAGAGCGGGTCTGGCAAGCGCCGGATGACCTGCGCCCCGCCGGCGCCGATTTCGGCGGCGAAGTGCGTCTGCTTGGCTACGCGCTCGATCCGGCGATGCCCGCGGCCGGCGAGACGCTGACCGTTCGTCTGGCGTGGCAGGCGTTGGCCGAGATGACATCGTCCTACCGCGTGTTTGTGCATCTGCTTGGCGCTGATGGGCGCGTGTTGGCGCAGAGCGACGGCGAGCCGCTCAACTGGCTGCGCCCGACGACCGGGTGGGCCGTCGGCGAAGTCATCGTCGAGACGCGCGCAATCGCCGTCCCCGCGACGCTGCCGCCCGGCGCGGTCGTCCTGCGCGTGGGCCTCTACCTGCCCAACGGCCCCCGCCTCATCACCGCATCAAACGAAGACGCCTTTGTGCTCACAACTTTCAACTTTTGACCTTCAACCTTCAACCTTCAACCCTCAACCTTCAACCTTCAACTTTCAACTTTTAACTTCGGAGGTATCCATGCGTAGACGAGTGGGAAGCGCGCTGATTGCCATCGCATTGGTGATTACGCTCTGGCTGATCTGGGAAAAACTGCGCATTGTGGTGTACGTTCAGATGCCCTGGTGGGGATTACTACTGATGGCCGTGCTCCTCTTCTTGGCCGTGGATTATGTCCTCGACCGGCTTTTCAATCGCGGGTGAACGTCGGCGTATGCGCTCTACGATCAAGCCATTGGCCCTGGGACTGCTGATCCTGGCGCTGCTGCTGTTCTTCACGCCGGCGCTGCAACCGTTGCTGCGCGCCGATTTCACGTGCGGCTATGACAACGCCTTCCATCTCTGGCGCGCCGTGCAGATTGACACTCTGTGGTCGCAAGGTGTGCTCTTTTCGCGCTGGGCGCCGGATATGGCGCACGGCTTCGGCTTTCCGCTCTTCCTCTTTATGCCGCCGGGGACGGCGGTGGGCGCGGCGGCGCTGCACCGTCTCGGTCTGGCGTGGCCGGTGGCATTGAACGCCCTCTTCGCGTTGGGGATTGTTGCCGGGGGACTGTTCATGTTCGCCCTGGCGCGCGAGCTGTTCGGCGCGTATGCTGGAATGGTGGCGGCAGTCGGCTACGTCTACGCGCCGTTTCTGGCTTACGATGTCTTCAACCGGGGCAGCTTGTCGGAATCCGTGGCCTGGGCCTTCCCCCCGCTGGTTTTGTGGGCGCTGCACCGCTGGACGCTGCGACGCGAACGCGGCTTTCTCGTGGCGGGCGCGTTCGGCCTCGCGGCGTTGATGCTCAGCCATCACCCGTTTGGCTTTCTCTTTGCGCCGCTGTTCGGCTTGTGGGTGCTGCTGGAAGGTTACCTGGCGCGCGACTGGCGGGTGATTGGACGCGGCGCCGTGCTCGGTGGCCTGGGCCTGGGCCTCGCGGCCTTCTTCTGGCTGCCGCCGCTGCTCGAACGCGGGTGGGTGCAGACGGATCGCCTGCTCGGTACGTGGGTCTTCGACTTTCACTACAACTTCCTCTCCCTGGATCACGTCCTGGCGCTGCCGCGCGCCGCCGATCCTTATTTGATGAACGACTGGCCGCCAAAGGCGCTCGGCCTGGTTCCCGCGCTGATCGCGTTGCTGCCGCTGCTGCGCTGGAAGCGTTTGTCATACGCCGGACATTGGTATGTGCTCTTGTTGTGGCCGTTAACAGCGGCGTTTGCGTTTCTCACACTGTCGCCGTCGGTGGGATTGTGGGAGCGGCTATCGTTGCTGTCGTACATCCAATTCCCCTGGCGCTACCTCGGCCCCGCCGCGTTCTGTCTGGCGCTGCTCGCCGGAGCGGGGGTGAGTATTTCTGCGGATGATGAACCGCGCCGTTCTGCCCTCATCGCCGGATTTCTCGCGGCGTTGGTGTTGATGGTGGGATTGATCGCCGCGAACCTGGGCTGGTTCTTCCCCGCGTTCTGCGCGCCGCCGGCGGATACCTCTCCGGCGGCGATGATCGCCTGGGAACGGGCAACGGACACGCTCGGCACGACGGCGAAGGGCGAATATCTGCCTATCTGGGTTGAGCGGATGCCCGACGACGGCGCGTTGGACGCTGCCTATGCCGCCGGTGGGGCGGTCGCGCGCTTGCCGGAGGACGCGCTGCCGGCGGGCGCGACGATCCTCTCCGCCGACTACGGCGCGATCCGCGCAACGATTGAATTGGAAACCCCGGCGGCGTTCCAGGCGCGCTATCTCGCGTTCTACTATCCCGGCTGGCAAGCTACCGTGGACGGCGCGCCGGTCGCCGTGACGCCGGAGCCGCAGACCGGCCTGGTGACGTTCCCCGTCCCTGCCGGTCGCCATCGCCTCGACATCCGCTTCGCCGAAACCCCGCTGCGCCTCACAGCCGACGGCATCTCCCTCGTGAGCCTCGTGCTCCTCGTTGTTCTCGTTCTGTTGGCAAAGCCTGAGAATGAGCGTATCAGCGAATCAGCGAAACCTTACCCCCTACTCCCTACTCCCTACTCCTTACCCCTCTTCCTGTTTGCCGCCGCCGTTGTCGCCGTGAAGCTGCTGGTGGTGGATCAGAATGTCAGTTTGTGGCGCGGTACACGCTTGCAGGCGGACGGGGCGCTTGCCGGGATTGAGACGCCGGCGAACGTCAACTTCGGCGGGCGGGCGCTGCTGCTCGGCTACGCTCTGCCGGCGCCATTCGCCGCCGATGTTGCGCCGGTGGTCACGCTGTACTGGCGCGCGCTGAATCCGGAGGGCTACGAGTGGCGCGTGGGACTGGTCTTCATCGGCGCGGATGGTACGCGCTGGTCGCCCGTGGGCTTGCGCGACGCGCGCTGGAGCCGCAATCCGCCGCCGCTCGCAGAGTGGCCGCCGGAAAAGTACGCGCGGATGGATAATCACGTGGATGTGCGGCCCGGTATGCCGCCGGGCGACTACACGCTGGCGCTCTCGCTGTTCGACCGGAGCACGCTCGAACCCGCGTCCGTGTTGGGCGCGGACGGCAATCCGACCGGGCCGGAGTACATGCTTGGGCAGGTGCGCGTGCTGCCGCCCATGCAGACGCCGACTTTGACTGAATTGGAGGTTGCGGAGGATGCGGCGTTACAACGCTGTGGCGCGCTTGGCTTGTGGACGATGACGGCGGATCGCGCGCAGGCTGCGCCCGGCGACGTGGTGGCGCTGCGGTGGGTGTGGGAGGCGGTCAGCGCGCCGTCTGTGTCGCTGATGGCGACGGTGACGCTGCGCGACGCTTCCGGCGAAGTGGTGCGGACTTGGTATCTGCCGCCGTCCGCGACGTGGTGGCCCACCGATCAGTGGCAAACCGGTCAACGCTGGATCGGGCGGCCCATTGTGCGCTTGCCGGGCGCGCTCGACAGCGGCGAGTACGTGCTGCGCGTCGGTTTGCCGGGCTGCGACGAGCTGGCCTCTGTCCCCTTGCGCGTCGTCGCGCCGGAGCGCCGTTGGTCTGTGCCGGATGGTTTTGTGTCGCAAGATGTTGTGCTGGGTGAGGTCATCCGCCTGGCCGGTTATGCGGTGGAGACCGGGGACACGGTCACGGTGCGCCTCGCGTGGCAGGCCGTCACCGAGATGGAGACCTCCTATCGCGTGTTCGTCCACATCGTCGGGGCAGCGGGACAGGTGCTCGCCCAAAGCGACGGCGAACCTGCCGGTTGGACGCGCCCGACGACGGGGTGGGCGGCGGGCGAAGTGGTGCTGGATGAACGCGCCATCGCCATCCCCGGCAACGCCGCACCGGGCGACTACGCCATCCGCGTGGGGTTGTATGTGCCCGATGGCCCGCGCCTGACGACGACCGCGGGCGATGACGCGATTGTGGTGGGCACACTCACCATCCGCTGAAACTACGGCCAATAGCTCAGATCGGCGGCGCGGGTGAACGCCGCTTGCGCTGCTGCGGCGTTGCCTGTGGCCTGCAACGCCATCCCGCGCAAATAGTGGGCCTGTCCCAGGTGTGGGGCGAACCGGACGGCTTCATCCAGCGCCGCGCGCGCGCCGGTCGCATCCCCCGCCATCAGCCGGAACCACCCCAAGAGCAGCAACGCCTCGCCATCTTCCGGCGCGAGTTGGAGCGCGCTCTGGATGGGACGCATCGGGTACTCATTCTGGATGAGATTCCGGTGCAGATAAAAGCGCGCCGCAGATTTGGCAATATCCACGTCGGTTGGGGCGACATCGAGGGCGGCGGCGATCCAGGCGTCAACTTTGTCGTAGTCGCCGGTCTGCGCGCTGACCTCGGCCAGGCTCAGGTAGATGAGCGGGTTGGTCGGATCGAGGGCGCGCGCTTTTAGCAGCGCCTCGCCAGCAGGGGCGGCCTTTTGCTGGCTCAGATTGAACAGTCCCAGGAGCAGCCAGGGCAGCGGCGATTGTGGCGCGAGGGTGGTCGCTTTGAGAAAATGCGGCAGCGCTTCTTCTGGACGGTCAAGCCGCGCCAGCGCCTCACCGAACCAGGCATGGGCTTCGGCGGGGGCATCATCTGCAGCAGTGGCGCGCGCCAGCACACAGGCGGCCAGCGCCCAATTCCCATCGCGGATGAGCGTCGTTCCCACCTGCACAGTGTTGAGGGCGCAGAAGCGCGCATCCGCTTCGCATAGTAAGACTGTGTCTGCATTGAGCGCCGCCAGTGTCATGCGCGGCTCAAGGCTGCCCGGCAGGACATCCCGCCAGCACTGCGCGGTCTCGGCGGCCACGGCGCATTGCTGGGTGCGCAGGTAGGCGCGGGTCAGCCATTCCAGGGCGTGGCCGTCGTTGGGGGTAGCCGCGAGATACGCTGCGGCTTCGGTGATGAGTTGCGGCCAATTCTCGTTCAGCGCGAGCAATTCCAAACGCAAGGCGGCGGTTTCTGCCGAGGGCGCATGTCTGCGGATGGCTTCATCCAGGGCGATCAGGCCATCGGCGGGACGATTCCACCGCCGGTAAAGCCGGGCCAGGTCGAGCGCCAGCCGGGGATCGTCGGGATCGTTCTGCATGGCCTGGCGATAGAGGGCTTCGGCGGCGGAAAATTCTCCGGCAGTCACGCGGCTGGCAGCAAGGTCCGCTATGGCAACCGTGGACGTCGCTGCCAAACGGGTGGGGGAGGCGGTCGGCGGCGGCGTTGGTGTGCAGCGTAGCGACATCAACGCTATCGTCGTCAGGATGATGAGCAGTCGGCGGCGTGGGCATCGTTTCATCGGTACTATTTTACCACTCAATTTGCCTTTTCCGGTGCTCTCGTTACAATGACTTTAGTACGTCCAAGCTCTTTTGGACTTTACGTGGTGATTGAAAACGGTTTTAGTTTCTGTCACGAATTACACGAATTTTCACTAATTTTTTGCTTTTCGTGTAAATTCGTGAAATTCGTGACTAGTTTTTGTATCACAACCACGTGAAATCCTGAAGAACCGAACGTCCATAATGGTTTTGGTGCATCACGTTTTGGGCTTCACATGGGGGAGGGGTTAGGCTATGCGTATTTTGGTTGCGGATCCCAACGAAGCTTTTGCGACATTGTTATCCGAGGAATTGAAACGCAAGGGATATGACGTTGATATGTGTCTGAATGGCGCGGAGGCGCTCGTCGCCGCACGACGTCATCCGATCAATCTTGCGGTGTTGGATATGGCCCTGACCGGCCCGGACGCGCTGACGCTCGCCCAACAACTGCGGAATCAGGACAAGAACCTGCGGCTGATGCTCATCCCGCTTATGGGGCAGACTTTGCCGCCCCAGGCGGCATCGCTTGCGGTGCAGGGCGTGCTCCCCAAGCCTTTCTTCCTGCCGGAATTGCCGGGATTGATCCAGGCGGCGCTCGATGCGCCGCTGGCGGGTATGGCCGCTGCGCCGGGCGCGCCACAACCGGCGCCTCCCGCGCCAACGCCAGCGCCCCCGCCTGCCGACGAGGACATCTTTGGGCCGGAAATTGGCGTCAGCTTGCCGGGTGAAGCTGAACTGCCTGGTGCGCCACTTTTGTCTGCTGTCGCGGTCGAATCTGCGATGCCGGAGGAAGAGCCAGACGAGGCGCTCGAGGCGTTCGGCCTCTCCTATGATGCTTTTATCACCCATCGCCTGGAGGTGGAGCGGTTGATGAATGCGCTGATGCAGGATGTGGGCGTTGACGCCGTCCTGTTGACGTTCGGCGGCGGGCTGTTGACCTATGTGGGGGGGCTGGCCCAGGCTGAGGCCGAATCCATCTCACGGGCCATCATTCACGGCTGGCGCACATCCGCCGAGGTAGCGCGCATCCTGGGCCGCGAGCAGGTGCGCTTTGAGCAGAGCATTTCGGGCGATGATTACATGCTCTATGCGTTGAGCGTCGAAGTCAACGCCATTATGGGCGTTGCTGTGCGCGGCGCTGCGCCTCTGGGACTGTTGCGCCATCACGCGCGCGCGACGGCTGAGCGGATTGCGCAGATTTGCAAAGCGTAGTCGCAGCGTGCGTGCTGCGTCAACAGCCCGACGGGATATATATAGCTCATGGCCTTGCTGACAGTGCTCTCTTTTCTCTTGCTCCTGGCGGCAACGGGGTTGTTGGCGCTTCACCGGTATGTGTGGGATGCTTTTCTGCTACTTATTCTCTCCGGTTGTGGATTACTGCTGAGTTTCGCGCGTACTATTCCCGCTGAAAGAGCCTTGTCTGTGCGTCCGGCGCGAATTTTGCCGCGCACACTGGCCGGATGGGGCCGTCTGGATGCGTTCCTGGTCGTTATTGCGGTGTCGTTCTCGGCGCGTAGGGATATAGCGGCGCGCGATTTCACCACGTTGTTCCTCTGGTGGCTGGTCGCCGTGCTGAGTTTTGGCGCGACGCTTTTGTTCCCGTTGCTCCGCCGCCCACGCGCGCACACCTTCCCCGCTATGGAGCGGTACGCGCTGGCGGGATTGCTGCTGGCCGCCTTCCTGGTGCGCGCGCTGGCGTTGGGGCGCATCCCCGCCAATCTCGGCGGCGATGAGGGCACGCAGTTGTTGGACGGAATGAGGCTGGTGGCGCGTCCCTTGGGAAACCCCTTTGCGACCGGTTGGTATTCGGTGCCCACGCTGTCCTTTCTGGTCTACGGCGTGGCGATGCGCATTTTCGGCGCGACGATAGCCGGCGGACGTATGCTTTCGGCCATCGTGGGCGCGCTGACGGTACTGACGACGTTCCTCCTGGGCCGCACGTTGGGTGGGCGGCGCGTGGGGTGGGTGGCCGCGTTCGTGGTTGCCTTTTCGCACTATCACATCCATTACAGCCGGTTGGCGTCCAACCAAATCTTCGATCCATTCATCGGCACACTGGCGATCTGGCTCGTGTGGCTGGCGTTGAAACCCGATTGGCCGGAGAAAAACACAGCGCAGGCGCGAGCGGTTTCATGGTGGGGGCTGTGTGGCCTGGTCGCGGGGGCGGGATGGTACGCTTACTTCGGCGCGCGTTGGGTGACGTTCCTCATCGGGTTGATCGTCGCCTGGCGGATGTTGGTCGAGCCGCGTTTCCTCGCCCGGCACTGGCGCGGACTGCTGATGTTTGCCGGCGGCTGGCTGCTGGTGGTCTTGCCGCTGCTCGGATGGTACTCGATGCATCCATCGCCGCTGACAGAACGCTACAACGCCGTGAGCATTTTCGCCTCCGGCTGGCTGGAGCGTGAGGTGGCGATCTCCGGGAAACCGGTATTCGTGCTGCTCCTGCGCCAGTTGTGGAAGGCGGCGACGGCGTTCCACTTCACATTCGATCCCACTTTCTGGTATTTCCCGCAGACGCCGCTGGTGGACTTCATCACCGGTGGGCTGATGTTGGTGGGGCTGGCTCTTGCGCTGCTGCGCGCGCGCTGGCCCTCGCGCGCTGTGACGCTGATCTGGTTTGGTTCCACGTTGCTGATGGCCTGGGGCATGACGGAAAATCCGCCGAGTAGCCAGCGCGGGCTGCTGCTTGTTCCGGTGGTGGCATTCTTCGCTGCGTGGGGCGTCGAGGCGCTGTGGAAGGCGCTCCGTTCGGCGCGGCTGGCGCGCATTGCCTTTTCCATCATCTTGAGCGTGATGGCGCTGTACAACCTCGGCTTCTATTTTGGCGTCTACACGCCGCGCAACGCTTACGGCAATCCCACGGCAGAAGTCGCCACGACGCTGGCGCGCTATTTGTTGGAACATCCGCATCCCGTGTGTGTGTCCGCCGGGGTGGAACCGTGCTATAGCACCGTCTACTTCTTCGGTGCGCCGGTCATCTACTGGCAGATCGGTGGAATGGCCTTTCTGCTGCGCGACCAGTATGGCATGGATGTGCTGCCCGGTGAGATGCCGGCGCAGGTCTTCTCCCCGGCGCGCTTCATTTTTGCCGGCGGGCGCTTCCGCGAGCTTGACGAGGTGCGGATCGCCTACCCCGGCGGCGTCGTCACCAACGTGAAATCGCCGGATGGGCGCGTTTTGGCGACGGTGTATGACTGGGCGGAGAATATATCTCGTTAGTATTTGCATTTTCTACGATTACATTGTATACTCTCCCTGTAGCATCTTATATTGGATTGTGGCCCCGTTGCGTCATAGTGTGACAGACTGAAATCTAACCGTGTTTTGTGTTCTGCACCATCTGTATAGGACTTACGCAGTTCTCTGAAAA
>DAOUAQ010000231.1:0-6564 GCA_034433375.1 Anaerolineae bacterium
CCGCGCTGGGTGATGCGTGGGCAGCCGCTGACGTTGAGATAGGCCAGATTTTTGAGACGGCTCAGGTGCGGCAGCCCCTTATCGGTGATCAGCTCGCACTGCGAGAGGTCAAGGTAGAGCAAACCAAGAATGTCGCCGATGTGCCGCAATCCAGCGTCGGTGATGGCCGTCCGCGAGAGGTTGAGCGTGGAGAGGCGCGGTAGATCGCACAACGTCGCCACGGCTTTGTCCTCGATCTGGCTGTTCCGCGACAGGTCGAGATAGGTGAGATTGGAGAGGTCACGCAGGTATACGACGCCCTGACGGGTCACTTGCGCGCAGCGCGAAAGATCGAGTTTGGTCAGCGGTTTGAAAGCGCCGATGTGCTGCACACCCCCGTCGGTAAGCTGTGTCGCGCCCGCCAGGTCGAGTGTGGTGAGTTGACGCGCGCCTTTCAGGTGCGCGAGACCGGCGCCGGCGATGTGCTTACACTCACGCAGTTCCAGGATGGTCAGCCTGGTCAAAGCGGCGAGGTACTGCAACGCGCCGTCGGCCACGCCAGACCAGGGCAAACTCAACGTGGTCAGATCCGGCAGCAGCCGCATGTAGGCCAATCCGGTATCGTTGATGCCAGTACACCACGCGAAGTTGAACGATACCAGATGTGGCAGATAAACCAGGTGGGCCATCCCGGCATTGGTCACGCGCTCGGCGTTGTCTACTTTCAGATAGGTCAGGTTGGGAAAGGCGCGCAAAGCGGACATTCCAAGATCGTTGATGCGGCCGTTCAAATCCAACGAAACCACATCCGCCGGATTTGACAATTCGTTGATCCAGGCGCCGAGTTCATGCTCCGTGAAATTGAAGAAGCGCAGTCCCAAGACGTGATCCGGCGGCACGTCGAGGCTGCCGGGCGTCGCGCCGAGGCGCTGCCATTTGCCATCGGGAACGCGACGCGAGCGGCTATAGACTTCGATGCTGCGGCCCGATCCGAAAGTGTTTTTGGCCGGCGCAGTGGGAAGCGGCGGAGGTTGCGGCTCGCGCCTGGCAGGCGACGGTTCAGGCGCTGGCTTCGGGGGGCGAGTCTCCGTTGGCGGGGCGACGATGGGCGGCGGTGTGGTCGTCTCGCCGTCCGTCAGGCGCAGCGCATACGCCCACACCTCCACAGCCCAGCGCGCGGCATCTTCGGCGAGCGCGCGATTGTCCACCAGCCGTTGCGTGAGCTGCGCGATCAGCACCGGCAGTGGGATTCCGCCTTTATTGTCCTGCAAATCGTTGGCGATGCGTTCTTCTTGCGCCGCGTTGAGCACGAAGATTTCGCGCCGGTGCTGCCCGCAATAGTCCAGGAGCAAGGCTTTACAGCGGCGTGGGTCGCTCACGACGCTTTGACCGTAGGTATCCACGATTTCACGGAGTTTGTGCCGGGCTTCGTTGTTCAAAACCAGTTACACGTTGAACGTTACAAGTTACTCGTTACGCAAAACAGGTTGCGTGCTGCATCCTACGTGAGCGACGTTCACGCAATGTGCAGCACGCAACACAGCAGGTAACGCACAATCAAGGGCGCGCGGCCCCTTAACCATCATGAAAGATGCTTGGCAACTTTTTGCTCGGTTCGCGCGGGCTTTCCTCTTCTTTAATCAATTCGAGTTTGGGCTTGGAGGGCATCTCCACCGGCGGCGGTTCCGCAGGCAGCGCCTCTACAGGCAGCTTCTCCACCGGGATTGGTTTTTCGGCCTCTCGCGGCGTCGCTGTCGGTTGCGGCTTTTCTTCTTCTGTGGACTGCGCTTCAACCGGTGCGACAGGCGCAACAGGCGCAGCCTCCGGTTGCGCTTTCTCCTGCGCCTCTAGCGCTTTCTCCGGCTCCTTGATGGCTTCCGGCGCGCGAACCGGCGCGGTCTTCCGCCTTCGCGGGACGGAGGCGCGCGGCGGCTTTTCCACGAGAACGGCCGGGGCCGGTTTGGCTGAGGGCAAAATCGCCTCCGGGAAGATGAGACCGAGCGTGATGTCGTCGCCGCTCCCGGCCTTCGACGCATCCGTCAGCCACGGGCCGAGGCTCTGCGCGACGACTTCAAGCCCGTCGGTGCGCAAGATGTCCAGGATGTCGGTCCCCACCTTAATGAAGGCCGCATCGTTGACAAACGAGTTAGCATAGCCGTCGCTCGACAGCACGATCAGCGCCGGATGCGGGCCGTAGAGCGCCTGAAACTTGATCTGCACTTCCCGCCAGGCTTCGTCCATGCACAATGAGGTCGTTTCGTTCGCTATCAACCGTGGGTCGCGGGTCATCGGGCGCGTGACCTCGCCGTTATCCGCCACGGTCAAAATGTCGCCATCGCCCAACTGCAAATACAAGATAAACGCGGACGTGATCAGCACGCTCAACAACGTCGCGCCATAGGCGATGTGCGGGTCGCGCTCAATGATGCGCCGCGCTTTGGGGTCGCGCCGCTTCTCAAGGGTTTCCAACTCCGCAGCGGTGATCGGGTTATCCTTGAGATGCCGGGCCACGGCCTCGCGCCAACGGCGGAGCAACTCGCCCGGCAGCCGTTCTTCTGCCGTGCGTTTGATCGTTGTGAGCCGGGCGGGATCGGGCTGGCCGGCCAACAGCAACTCGCGCATCAAGTCCGTCATCACTTCGACGGCGAAGCGGGCGCCCACGTCACTGCGGAAGTTTCGCGGGCTGCCGTGCCCGTCCGATACCGAAAGGATCAGCGGCGGGCCGACGCCGGAATCAGGGAACCATTGGATCGCGTCCTGATTGGGTATGCCGGCCCGGATATGCGACGCCCCTTGAACCGACTGTCCGATCACGCGCCAGACGCCGGTGGGCCACTGCGGTGTTTTTCCCATAGTGGCGCCTCGCGTTTTACCAAACGTCGTCTGCAGTTATGTTAGCGTCGTCAACAGGCGGCGGTACGGTAGGAATCGGAATGTTGGTCGCCGGCGTGACTGTGACCGGTTGGACTGGCGGCGCCTGGTCTACCGGCGCTGCCGGGGTGGCCGGCGCTGTCGAGGCAACTGTGGGAATCGGCGGCGGCGTGACTGCGCCGGTGGGCGTCGCGGCGGCGGCCTGGCTGGCCGGCGACGAAGCCGATTTCAACACCGCCGTGGACACCCACTTGATGTAGTTGACGAGCGCCTCAGGATTGTTGGCCTGCAAAGGCTTGATCTCGTTGTGGCCGATGAATTTTTGCAGTACGCTGTTATCGGCGTCTTTGCCGATGGCGATAGCGATGCGCACGGCCTTCTTGCCCCACGGCTCGTCCATCAACTTCTGCAAGCCCTTCTCGAAGCTGTCGGTCGGCTGCCCATCGGAGATCAGCACCAGCACCGGCGGCAGGGCGCGGTCGGTCATCGGGGGGATCTTGAGCTGGTCGGCGACCATCGAGAGCGCCTTGCCCATATCCGTGACGCCGTCAGCCTTCAAATCCACCCACTTGAAATCCTCTACCGGCGTGGCCTGTGAGATGTGCCACTGCGCGCCGCTGGAGAATTTGATGGCGCGCACCAGGACTTGCGCGTTAGGGTTCTCCGAGGCGACTTTTTGCATGTGGGGGATTGCTTCTCGTATTGCCATATTGAGGGCCTGAATTTTCCCGTCGTCCTTCATCGAACCGGACGCATCCGCAATCCAAATGAAATGTAGTGGACGGGTTGCCAACTGACCACCAGGTCTTTTACTCATCACTCAACCTCCTTTGTTCACTGATGTGACGTGCGCGTTACACTTTCAGGCAGGAACAAACCCTCCCCCCTGAAAACCGCAACTTACGTTAATACGCAAAAAAACAGCCCGAGTTGTATTTTAAGGCATAACTATCCACAAGTATAATGCAGGCTGTAATGAAGTCAAAGTTTAGCGCAGCACGCCGCCGCTGTAGTGCAACTGGTAGACGGCTATCCCCTGGTAACTGATGGCCTCCATCCCCCAAAAACGTTCCAGGTCGCCGTGGATTTCGTTGCTATAGGCGAACTTGCCTTCTTCCCACACTGCGGGACCGCGATAGGGATGTTCTGCTGGAGCATGACGTAAGGCAGCCTGCAAGAAAGCATAGACTTGACCTATCTCCACGGCGGCATGGACATTCTTCAACGCGCCGCCCGCGTAGACCATAGACCACACAGGCGCAGCATCATAATAGACTGTTTCCTGTCCGGCAAAGTAGTGACCGCCAAAATAAACGTCCCGATATAACAACCGTCCATCACTGTATTCCAGTTGGTGCGAACCAGGCAGCAGTGGCGTCACCGCTGCGCCGGCGCCCCCTTGCGTGGCATACGTATTGCGCTTGGCGGTGACAAGAAATTCGATAAACGATTCACGACTCACAGAAACATCAAATGGCGACATATAAACCTCCTCTGAAAATAGTTCAAAGTCCGAAGTCGAAAGTCAAGAAAAAACTTGGCGTTCTTGGAAGCGTAGCGGCTTTGGCGGCTTGGCGGTGAAAATTTTCATACCACCGTTGGTGAACCGCCGGTTAATGCTGAATTCCTCAGAAGATAAACGGCTCGGCGCGCTGATCAACACGAATCTTCTAATCCGCGGGATCCGCGGTCCAAATAAGTTAAGGCCGTAGCCCAGGGCCTTGTGCCCGTGTTTACGCTGGCTAAACTCGCCCACAAGGGGCTACGTTAATACTTCCCATATTCCCGCACAGTTTCGTAGAGCGCCAGGACGTTCTCCACCGGCGAGAGTGGTTGGACGTTGTGAATGGTGTTGAAGACGAAGCCGCCGCCCGGCGCGAAGATGCGCAGCCGTTCGCGGACTTCGCGCCGCACCTCGTCAGGCGTACCGAAGGGCAGCGTCTTCTGCGTATCCACGCCGCCGCCCCAGAAGGTGATCTGGTCGCCAAACGTTTGCTTGAGCGCGGCAGGATCCATGCGCGCCGCCGAGCACTGCACCGGATTGAGGATGTCGAAGCCGGCGGCGATGAAGTCGGGGATGAGCGCGAAGACGGAGCCGCAGGAATGGATGAACGTCTTCCAAGGGGTATGCGCGTGAATCCACGTGTTGACACGAATGTGGAACGGCTGATAGAGCGAGCGGTATGCCTTCGGGGAGATGAACGGCCCGGTTTGCGCGCCGAAATCTGTCCCGGTGACCATCACCACCGCCACGCGGTCGCCGACAACGGCGTAGAGCTCCTCCAGGTTCGCCAACGCGATCTCGCATTGCCGCTCGAAAACTGCCCACACGTACTCCCGACGCGCGATCGTGCTGACGTACCACTCTTCGATGTCGCGGATACCTTTAGGATACTTGAGCCATGTCGCCGGGACGAGGGCGATGTCGCCGAAGGCCGTCCCGCCGAAATTGGCGAGGATCGCCTTGTCGGTCTGGGTGTAGAGGCGGTCGGCCTCGCGTTGGAAATGCGCTAAAACCTCGTCGGAAATGGGCGTGAATTCCTCCAGGTTGTCTGCAACGTTGAGGTTGGCCTCGTCAATGGGCGGTTGGCGGACGATGGCGTCGAAGTACCAGCCGCCGGCCGGCATCCGGCCGCTCGGCGGCGCGGATGTGTCGCCTTCGGGGTACATCAACAGGTCGCCGCTGGGTTCCGGCATGGTGTCGAAGCCGTCGGGGACGAGCACCGGCGTCCCGTCGAATGTCGTCCAGGGTTTCCAGCCCTCGTTCTTGAAGCCGAACATCGTCGTCGGCGCGCCGAGCGGGACGACGTCCACACCCAGGGCGGCAATCAAGTCAGGCGCAATCTCGCCCAACATCTGGTATGGCTCCACGACTTTCACCGGCGCGCCGGGCGCGTCGAGGCCCAACGCCTGCCGCAGCGCGTAAACGACGCTCACGTGCATCCCACTCACCGGGCTGCCGCCCAGGTCTAGCGGGACGCGATCCGGCTCCTGGTGATTGAGCGCCAGGGCAACTCGTTCTCGTGATGTGAGCATGATAACCTCCTGAGATAATGCGTAAAGCGTAAGACGTAAAACGTCAGTGCCGCTACAAGGAACGCAGATGACGCACGCTTAGGATGATAACGAGTAGAAAGCCGACGATGAAAATCGCTCCGCAGGCGGCGGCGTAGGCATTGAGATTGGCGCGATAGGAGGGAATGAAGTAAAACACGATGGAGGCCACAGTATGGATGCTGCCCAACAGCAGCAACCATTTTGCCATATACGCATTGCTTTCGTACCAGATACGCTCGTCGCCGAGAGTTTTGCGCACGCGAAAGCCGTACCAATAGTTCGGCTTGATCCGCCGCAGCAGTAACGGGATGGATAATCCCACCAGCAACAATCCAGTGCAGACAAAAAACAACATAAACCATACAGGCACGACTTCATTCATTGGACAACCTCCGTACAATTTCTACAGCGCGCCCTTCGCCATCGGCAGGATACGCATATCCTGATTTCTGCGCGGTTTCCAGCGCCAGCCAATGGAATAATTCCATCGTTGCTAGAAGCGCGCGCCACACGTCCGGCTCATCGTAGTGCGCGAAGATTGCGGACAGGGCCGCAACGGCGCGCGCGTCGGCCCATTCTTCGAGGAAACGCCCGCTCATCCAGGTATCCACGGACGCTCCCTGGCGCGCGCGAGTGTGCCATTCCAACATCCGGCGG
>DAOUAQ010000232.1:0-36189 GCA_034433375.1 Anaerolineae bacterium
TCGCGCGCGTGAAGGACCTCGGAAGGGTACGTCATCCACTGTTTGTGTCCGCTGCGGATGAGGATAACTGTGTCAATGCCGATGGCGCGCATCGCCGCGAAGTCGCGCGCCCACTCGTCCCGCCCCCAGTTTTGGTGCGGGATGTCGTGGCTGATTTCGTCGAGGAAAGTGCCTGTAAGCCTCATCGTACACCCCTTTCTAAAAAGGGTAATCGGTAACTGGTAATCGGTAACTGGTAACAAGTAATTGGTAACTGGTAACTGGTAACAAGTAATTGGTAGTTGTCTGTACAATCGTTTCCTGATTACCGATTCCTGATTACCGATTCCTGATTACCGATTCCTGATTACCGATTCCTGATTACCGATTACCAATCACCGGTTTCTCACCGCCAACTTCATAAACACATCCCGGAAAATCGGATCGCGGTTCACGTGATAGACGGTGCGGATGAGGTGTCGGGTGTTGTCGAAGCTCCACGTGCCCTGGTCGGTAACAATAGGGCTGTGGACAAGACAGCTTGGCGTCCAGGATTCATCCAGCAAGTATGAAATCGCCGCGATGTCCCAGATGACCTTCGACCAGCCGAAATGATCGGCGTGGTAGCCCTTGACGGTCTCCGCCAGGTAATCGCCAATCGCGCCCTGTCCGGCGACGTAGCGTTCGATTTCGGGGATCGTGGTGTGCAGGTGCGAACACACGCCCATCACCTGAATTTGCGCCACCGGCACGCCACAGTCGAAGATCACGCGCGCCGCCTGCACGTCCTGCCACAGGTTGAACTCGTAGGTGTTGGGCCAGTGGAAAGCGTTCCCGCCGAGCCACACGACGACGATGCGACGGATGATCTCCGGCTCCAGCAAAATGGCGGAGGCGACGTTGGTGATCGCGCCGATAGCGACGACGTAGAGCGGATCGTCCTCCGGGCTGCGCGCCATCGACTTGGCGATGAGATCGCGGGCGGCGTCGCTCTCCACGGGATGCTCCCAATCAGGCAGGTAGCGGTCGGAGCCGCGAAAGACGAAACCATCGGACGGCACGTCCAGCCGCGCCAGCAAGGCCAGAATCTCCTGGTAGCTCTTCTCCATCCCGTCGGCGGGGCCGGTGGAGCGGTCGTTGAAGAACGGCGCGGCGTAGAGCGCCAGCACGTCCAGCTTGTCCGGCGAAAGCAGCGCCTGCACGACGGCAAACTGGTCGTCCACTTCGTTGTAGGTGTCGGTGTCGAGCACCATCTGCACCTTGCCGGTGGGCGGTTCGAGGCGAGAAATGCGTTCAGCTTCAGAAATTATCGGAAATTGCATAGAAAGACCTCCTTTATGGGTTTAGCGGAATCAAAAGCATATCGGCTGCAGAATCGGCAGTCGTGGGCCAGCGCGCCAGATCGTCCGCCCAATAAACGCCGGTGCGTAGCCACAACGGCGTCGTAGGGGCAACGGCAAACCGATGCCGCTGCACAAAAAGATCGCCGGGCATAAGGGATTGTGGAGCAATACTCAGTCCATCCGCCACACCTTGCGACGTCCCCTGCGCATCAAGCAGGTGCGCCATAATCGAGAATGTGCGGGGTGTCGGGTCGCCGGTAACCTCCCACCATGTTTCTACAGTCAGGCCATCGGTGTCGGCGTAAGATGCGGCGCCGACAAATGTCAGTATGCCTTGCAAAGAGATGGGAGGAGCTAGTCTCAGGGAGGCGTCAGTTGGCAATCCGGCGTCACTGGCAAGGTAAACCGCTTCATTCCGCGGAGCCAGCGGGGATTGTTGAGGTTCGTAGAGTGAAAAGGCTGGAAATTCAGCGGTAAAACGGCGCATGTTGAACGAAAGACGCAACTCGGCCAACCGACGCGCCACAAAGGCATCTTCCGCTTGCGGGGGTGAAGGTAACAAGGTCGGCAAGGCGTGGTTCTTTTGCGGCGCAAGATAACGATGCACTGCATAAATCCCCGATGTTGCGCCGCCGCCCGGGTAGAGCCAGCCAGTCGTACAATCGAAATCAACGCGTCGCACGGAATCATTCCCTACGCCTTCAGCAATCAATGCTTCGGTGAGCGGCGGCGCGGGCGTCGTACATTGACTGAACCACTGCAACGGAGACGAGGCGATGTCATACAAGAAAAAAGCGTATCCCAGGTTAGCCGTTGGCGTGATTTCCCGGAACCAGGCGTACATATCCGGCGAGGCCGTCCAACCGGCCTGCAAAGTCGTCACACTCAGCACATAACGGCCGGCTGGCGGATGGAAAGGCGCTGCCAAAGGCAACGACGCCGAATGAGGTCGAAGTGTCACTGCGTCAATCGCATAGAGACTGGGCGGAATAAACGCATAGTGGTAAGCGATCTGTGGCTTCGGACCGGGGTGCTCGGCTAGATAGGAGCGCAAAGCTCTGTAACCTTGTCCCCAATCTATATTAGAATCAATCAAATAACGATGACCGTTTTGTGGGCCGCCGACGAGTTCATTGAAAAACGCGATCTCGTATGGGAAAATACGCAACGTCCCCACTCCGTACCACAACCCCAATCCCAACACCGCCCAACGCCGCCAGGCCGGTCCTTGCAGCCAATGCCAAAAACCGCCGCCGATGAGCAGGTAGAAAAAGGGATGCAAGGGCAAAAGATGGCGGTAGCCGATGTTCAATCCGCCGGTAAGCGCCGCAATGGTATACAAAAGGGGGAAAATCGTAAAAGTTAAAAACGCGCGGAGGTCAACACCCTTGCGTAACAAACCCACCCCCCCCACACCCAGCCCAATCAGGAGAGGCAAAGGATTTTTGATCAAAAACGCTGTCGGAAAATACCACCACCATCGTCCATGCGTGCGCTCTCCCAGAGCAAAAACCCATCGTCCCGCCACGCTATACGCCTGGGAAATAAAACCATTCCAATGCGCCGGAGCCGGCAGCGACAGCGGAAAATTGACACTGACACGCCCCCATGTGAACCCATACCCGGCCCACAGCAAAAATAGCCCGAAGCTACCGATAAGCAGACCCTGGAACAGTAAGGTGAGAGGGGTTCCCCGGTAACGCCAGAAGATCGTAAGCAAGACAATGGCGGCTGCGCTCGCAGCCCAAATGATACCAGAACCTTTTGCCAGCAAGGTCAGGCCAAGCAAAAAACCGGCGCTCCAGGCCTGTCTCCAACCCGGTCGCCGCTGCCAACGCCAGACAAGATACAGCATCGCCGTACCGCACATCACCGAGCCAACATCTGTCGTGGCGAGACGGCCGTGCGCCAACGTTAAAGGGTCAAATAACAGCACGAGCAGCGCCAGTAAGCCGGCCCGCGGGTGCCACAATTCACATCCCCAACGAAAAACCACAGTTCCCAGCAAGATAGTACACAGCATAATCGGCCAGCGCGCCGTGACTTCGATCTGCTCAACGGGTGTGAGATAGGGGACAAAGTCACTGAAATAAGTTGTCATCTGCTGTTGGGTCCAGCCTGGCAATTGAGTCAATGGAATATCGGGATTAGCCCAATAAAACAAGGCTGCTTCCAAAACATTGAGCAGAGGGGGATGACCATGGGATGGGAAAAGCCAGAAAGCTTTCGTTCCTTCGGCCAGCAAGCTATACCCCACGATGATGTGCGCCGGCTCATCCGCAGTCAAAGAGAGCTGACGGGCACCGGTTGCCAGCAAGGCAAAGAGCACCAAGAGGATGAACACCGCGCCGAAACGCCAACGGACGTCCGTCATTTTACCTCTGGTCGCCAAGAATAAGCGTCGCCAACATAATCTGTGTCTCGCCGGGCCGTACCGCCCACCGCTCCATCGTGTCGAGCCAGTACGCGCCGGTGACGACAGTGTACGTCCCAGGCCGCGCGTCCGCCGGAACCGCCAAAATGTGCCGCTGCATGATCACATCGCCGGGGCGCCACTGCTCGATGGGAAAGCCTAGTCCGTCCCCCACTGCCACGGCGATCCCGTCCGGGCTGATGAGATGCGCCATCAGTGAGAGTGGGCGTCCCGGCACAGCGTTGACGCGCCACGATGTCTCAAGGACGATAACACCTTCAGGCGAATCGCCCTCATCACGCAGAGTATAGCCGAGAAAATCCAACGGGCCATCCACTTCGACACCAGAGGCAGCGGTTGCAGGCGCCGGGAACGCGCCAGACAAACGATAGACGAGGAGTTCCGTTTCGCCCGTGGGGGAACGCAGCGCCACCTCCATCAGCGCGGCGGGCGGTGGATCGGTGTCCGGCGGCAGGAGGATCACACCCGCTTGCTGGCCGGCCGGGTAGACGAACGTCTGCGCGCAATCCGGCTGCACGACGCGCAGCGCATCCACGCCCAGGCGTTGGCGCATACGCTCTGCCGATACAGGGATCCCCGCGCAGATCGCAGCCCAGGTCGGTGTTTCACGCGGCAGGACGCGATAGAGCCACAACGCGTTGCCCAGACGCGTCAGCGGCTCGCGCGCGCGGAACCAGGCATACGAGTTCACATCCGGCGCGTAAGGCCCTTGCAGCACCGTCGCGCCAATCGCGTACAGCCCCGGCGCAGGATTCCACGGCGCAAAGGCCACCGCGCGCGGGTCCGGCGGCAAGAAGTCGGCATCAATGCCGTAGACCGCCGGGCGCGCCGGGCTGTAATGGGCGTAATAGACGTGTTCCTCGCCGTTTTCGGCCATCCACTGCTGCAAATCCCACAAATTCTGTCCCCAATCGAGGTTGGAATCCACCAGATAGCGATAACCGCCGCGCGCTCCACCCGCAATCTCGTTGAAGAAGGTCAGGAAGTGCGGCGCGAGAGCCACCGTGCCCACAACGAGCCAGACCAACAAAACGTAAAACGTAAAACGTAAAACGTAAAACGCGATTCGTGATTCGTGATTCGTGATTCGTGATTCATGCTTGCCCCCTACGCCTATCCCCACAGAGAGGAACGGCAACAACGGCAACAGATGCCGATAGCCGATGTTGACGGAACTAAACAGGCTGGACACGGCATAAAGCAAAGGAAACAAAACCAGAGAAAGCAGCCACAACACCTGGCGTTGAAACGTTTGAACGTTCCAACGTTTCAACTTTCCAACGTGTAAACATCCCAACGCAGAACAGGCAACCGCCCACACCGCAAAGATCAACACCGGCAGCGGTGTCTTCAGCGCGAACGCAACCGGAAAATACCACCACCAACCGCGATTGCTGACCTGCCCCAGCAAGAAGGTAGGGTGGCCCAAGTCGTAGTGCTCCCGCAGCGATTGAAAGATGCGCACGTGCGTCGCGGCAGGCAGCGGGAACGGAAACCCCGGCACGGCGCTGACCTCAAATCCATATCCGGCCCACACTACGAGCGCCGCAACACCGAAGACGACGAGCCACGCGCGTAAAACGTAAAACGTGATACTGGATGTTGGATGTCGGGTGCTGGATGCTGGATGCGTCATGCGCTGATTCGCTGATTCGCTCATTCGCTGATTCTGCTTGACCACAGCCTGAACCAATAACAGCAACCCTACCACCGGCACGAGCATCAGCGCCGAAACCTTCGTCAGTTGCGCCAGCCCCAGCAACACCCCAATCGCCAGCAGTCTACCGACACTGCTGACCACTGACTGCTGACTGCTGATCGCTGATGGCTGACGGCTGATGGCTGATAGCTGATAACTGACCGCCACAATAAAAAATACCGCCGCCACATCCGTCGTAATGAGCGAACCATGCGCGATACAGTTGGGATCAAAGGCGTAGAGCGCCAGCGCCAACAGAGCGGCGCGCCAGCCGCCCAGGTCTTTCGCCCAGCGATAGATCAATGCGCCCAACAACACGCTGAGAAGCAGGATGGGAACTCGGCCCGCCGTCGCTATACGCGCCGGCGCGGGATACTGCCACACCACCGCGTCGGTAATCGCCGAGAGACTGGCAATCTCCCAACCATCCACGATGCGCGGATCGGGCAGGTCGGATTGCAGGAGCAGCGGGGCCGCGGCCAACACGTTCGCCAGCGGCGGGTGGATGTGAACCGGTTGCAGACGAAAATCGCCAGTGCGCAGCGTGGCGTAGCCAATCGCCAGGTGCGGGCCTTCGTCAAAGGTGATGGAGGCGCGCGTCACCTGCGACATCCCTAAACCGAAGAATACCATAAGAAGCAGTGGAGCTAACACACGTTTCATCAGCGCCGGGTAATGTTGATGTTTGTCAGGAAGACCTCGGTGGTTTGATCCACGCACAAGATTCGCTCTTTCCCTTCATCGCGCTCTAGCCCAACGATTAGCCGATAGACTCCCGGTGGGGTGACCGGGTTGAGATTCACGTCGTAGTGCGCTTCAACGACAGTTCCCGGCTCCCACTGCGCCGGCGGGTCGAAGTGAAAAACAGTCGGGAAGCGTTGCAATTCGCCGCCCCAAACGCCACCCTGGGCGTCAACCATCCGCACAAAGGGGGTAAAATCGAGCGGCGGCGCAGCGTCCCATACCTGCCAATAAGTGGTCACGTGAATCCAGTTGCTTGGCGGGTGCATCAAATTGTCGGTTGGCGGTAGAGAAGTCGCATCAACGTCATAGCCGACCAGGGCCATTCCATTTGCAAAATACGCAGTTAAAGGAGAAACATTTTCAGGGAGCGTCGTATGTCGCCAAAGCATACTATAGCCTAAGATGGCGATTTGCCCATTGTTGGGATATGCTTCAGTGATACGAGGATATAACGCTTCGGCGGCCTCGCGCAAGCGGTTGTGCGGCGCCATCGCCTGATCCTGGTGCAAAATCAACCAAAGCGTATGAGATTGAGACGGCAAAGCCTGTTGATAGTATTTCTCAGGATGATAGGGGTCAGCGCCGAAACGATGAATCGGCGCCGCGCCCTTGTAATAAATACCAAGCGCCCGATGAATGTAGCTGGCAAAGACCACAATCGCATCATCAGGTTCGACATGCGCCTCCAGATAACGCGCTGCCGCTTTCCAATCGCTACGCTGGAATTCGGGGTTGGTGAGGATCCGCACATTCGCCCAACCGGCGAAAGCAACCATACCCGCCAGTCCGATCAACAACATCGGCTTCCAGAACGCGCGCAAAGCTTCTAGGGCCAGCGCCAGGACTATGATGAAGAAAAGGAACGACGCACTCAGGTATTTCGGAGAGAAAACCGGGATTCGGAGAGAAATAGGGTAGAAAATGAGGGTTGGCAAGACCAACAAGCTGGCTACCCAGACGCCTTGCCGCCAACCGCGCCGCCACGCTTCAACCAGGCCGAGTGTTAATAATACAGCTAAAGGCCAGAGCAGCCTTTGCGGATGGGGAACCTGAAGCATAGAAACCCGCAACGTATATTCGGACCCTATCTCGCGCAGCATATTGGGCAACGGCACGAAACCTTTGCTAATATCCTGTAAACTGAAACTGGGGAGAATTTGCAATACAAAGCGAACAACCGGTAAGTAAGGTAGGGCGACCAGAACCATCGTCACAATATAACTGCGCAGTGTACGCCACTTTTTCCAGGTGGTTACAAATACGATCAAACCTTGCACGACAATCGTTAATGCGCCAAAGAAATGGCTGTAGCCGAGAAAGTTGATGATGATGCCGTAGGCAAGCCACAGCGTCCAGCGGTTGGATTGCAACGCCTTGAGCAGAAAAAGCGTAGTTAATCCCGCTAACAGCATGTGCAGCGCGTACATCTTGGCTTCCTGAGCGTACCAAATCGCAAACGGCGCAATTGCCAACAACAGCCCCGTCAGGCCGGCAGTCCGCCGTCCAAACCACCCGCGCGCGATCTGCCACACCACCGCCACAGTCAACACAGAACACAGATCCGAAAAGTAACGCAGGGCGAAAGGGCTTGCGCCTGTCAACCTCAACCATCCCCACAGAAGGAGATAATACAGCGGGCCGTTGTTTTCCGGCGTGATAATCAGCTTGATGGTTTCGAGCAGGGGATGATTAACATGGTATAAAGCGTGCGCTTCGTCTATCCAGAATGATTGCCAATCCAGCGAAAAGGTGCGCAGCAAATAGGCCAGGCCCACCAAGAGCAGCGGAATCCTCACGCGACGCCAATACGTCAACACAACCTCCTTGAGTCCACACATTTCATAGCGTATCGTCAATGTTTGGCAGTGTAACACGCTCTGGCCTGAAAGTCAACGTTTCACGGCTGCATCGCGCTCTATTTTTTCCAAAGCCGTACTTCATACGCCGCTCCGCCATCGGTCAACAGGACGCGCTCCAAATCAGGCCAGGTATAACAGCCTGTGAGCCAATGGTACGCGCCGGGAGCGAGATTCGGCGGCAATGTCATACGAAAGCGGGTCACGAGCACATCGTCGTCGCGCCAATACCAGGTGGGGACTCCAACCCCATCCACTTGTGTGACCAATGTTTCGCCAAGCAGTAGATGGTTAAAAATGTGATATTCCTTAGGCGCAACGACGCGGTAGTGCCAGGTCAGCGTGATATTGACATCCGCCCCTGGCGTCAGCTCCTCTGTGACCATCGCATCCAAAAGAGACATGCCGTTCTGCCAAACCGCCAACGGCGTGGAGAGCGGTGCGCGCGCAGCGGAGCAGTAACTCGACCACGGCGGATTGGCGGGAATTTGCATCGCGGGACGCGCAACGACGTTATCCGTGACCGGTTGAAGGTCGGCCTCCGACGCGCCGGGCGTGAGCATGTAACACGTCGGCCCTGCCGGGATGATGAACCCCTCGCCGGCGGGGACGACGCGTACCCGGTCGCTCTGCACGAAACTGCGCACCCAATCGAAGGCAGAAAGATCGCCGCCCTCAAAGGTCGTGAGCAGAATGACGTTGCCTTCCGGTTCAGAGACCAAATAACCGGCGATGCGCTCCACGGCGAGATCCATCAGCCAGGCGCGGGTTGGCGCGCGCAGCAAGCCTTGCGCTTCAAAGTGAATACGGACGGTCCAAATGTACGTCCACCACAACGCCAACAGGAGCAACGCGCCAACAGCGACTCGCCCTATCCACCGCCGCCCAGAAGCGAACCCGCCGCCAGATGAAAACAGGCAATGTTGTATTTCTGCGCCGATGAGCACATACGGCGCAGGAAACATAAAGAGCAGGTAGAAATGTTGCAGGTGTATGCGGGTGACAACGAACAAGGTCGGCGCAAGCAACGTCCACACGAACGCGAACACCCAAGTCGCGCGTCTTTCATGTCGGGTCAGGAAGCGCGCTGCCCCATTCAACAGCGCCAATCCTAACACGGCCGGGACGATCTGATAGAGCCAGGGCCATCGGAGCACCGAGGTCTCCCACAGCGCGTCGCGCGGCGCAGCGAAAACCTGCTGTCCGGTCAGTAATTCTCCGGCGAGGCGATAACTCGCCCAATTCCAGGTGAATGCAGCGTCGGCGCTGCCTGCCGCCATCAGACGCACATCCGCAAAATGCGTTTTCACGAGATAGAGCAGATAGGGATAGACCACCACCAGGCTGAATCCTATACCCAGGAGAAACCATCTCCACCGTTTGGTGTCCCAGGTTATGTAGGCCGCGAGAAGAATAAGCAAGGCCGCCCAGGGCAGAGCAGCCAAATGTACCATGCCCATCAACACGGCGGCGACCATACCCACGGGTAGCCATGCGGGTGCAGGCGGACGTTGCTTGTCGGCTAAAAGCAACAAAAAGACGGCGAAAGCTATTGTCGCAAAAGTTGAGATGAGTGTTTGATACCAGATCCAGCGGATAAATTCCACAACCCACGGGTTGGCGGCATAGAGCAAAGCCGCAATGACGGCGGCCCACGGTCCGAATGTCCGTCTGACCGCCCGATAGAGCAACGCCACAGCCAACACGTCCAACACGGAAAAGAACCATTTAACAGCAATAACGCGGCGCACCAGCAGCAAGGGAACGGCCGCGAGATAGGGCGCGATGGCGGTTTGCATCACGCCGACCGAGGATTTGGTTCCCACCAAAGGGAATCCGCGCAGGGTAGCGATGTCCACCGCTGCGGCCAGGATGGATGATTGATCCGCGCCGACGAGCGCCTCGTGAAAAGCGCCCAAGCGCAGCCAGGCGGCTAACAGCACGATCAACACGCCGATCCACAGCGCGGTCGTTCCCGGCGTTGAAATTTTCTTACGCGACCTCATTCTTAACCGTAGTTCCACAAGCCAACTGTAACGCAAGCTGTCTGCTTGCGCGGGGCAAGCTAACAGTTTGCCCTACGTCTGCTGAAAATAAGCAGCACCAGACACAAACCCACCATCGCCAGACCGCCCGCCCAACGCAGCGAGGCCGGGAAGAAGCGCATCTCCACAAGATGTTCCCCCGCCGGAACAACCACGCCGCGAAAAATTCCGTCGGTTTTGTAAAGCGCCGTCGGTTCGCCGTCAAGCGACGCACGCCAGCCGGGGTAAAGAATGTCGGAGAGAACCAACAACGCTGGATCAGCGGTGCGCACGAAAATACGCACGCGGTTCGGTCCGTAGGCCAGCACCTCGAGCGCGCTGGCGCTACCCGGCTCTCCCGCATCCTCCAAATCGGGGCCGTTTTCGACGACGGCGACGCGGCCTGGCGCGAAATCGGGAGCGAACACGATGCTGTATGCCTCTTCGATAGTTGAGATCGGCACAGTATCGTAGACCAGCCAGACGCGGGTAAGGGCATTGGTATTGAGATGCAAATCAATCAGTGGGTCGTCGGTGAAGACCGGCCAGATACCTTCTCCACCGGGTGGCGCGCCTTTGGGGACAACGATGTACTTCGCACCGAAAAGTTGGTAGACCGGCGCGCCTTTGGAGGGCGCTGCCCAATAGAACTGGCCGAAGGCAAATAACTCCATCGGGTTGCCGGAGCCTTGCGGGACTTCAAAGCCGGCCGCCTGGAGCGCCGCCGGCGACCACAAGCCGCGCGCGGCGCTATCCACATCCACGCGGAACCACCCGGGGTCGGCGCGCAGATAGGCGATGGCTGCGGCGTGTGGATCATCGCCCACAGCCGACGGCTCAATGTCAACCCACGCGCCCAGGGTGACGAGTTCGGCGAGCAGCAGCAGCGCCAGCCCCGCCCAGGCCCAACGCCGCGTGCGCAGCCACGGAAGCGCGGCAACCGGCCACGCCAACAGCGCCGCCAGATGCAGGCCGCTCAACGCCCGCAGGCGAGACGCCCCCACCGGAACTTGCGCGACCCAAGCCGGAGCGCGCAGCCACAAGAACACACTCCCTGCCAACAAAGCAATACTCCACGCCACCGTCCAGGGCCATCCGTGGCTGCGAGAGAGCATATCCACGCCTAGCGCGGCCGCGATGGATAACGCGAAGCTCAACCCAAAGATAGCCCGCGCCGTCTTCCACGAATCCGCAAACAGCGGCAGACGCGCCACGTGCGCGTAAAGCGGTCCCTGGTAGCCGAGAGCAAAGAGATAGGCTATAAGCCCCACGCCTAATAAAAACCACGTCCGGCGTCGCCGCAAGCCTCCCACCAGGCCCACAACAGCCAGATAGAGGGCCACTGCGCCGATGTAGGGGCTTTCGACGCGGTTCCACGAAGGCCAGAAACCGCCCACGCCGCGTCCGTGGAAGTTTGGGGTCAGCAAGTCCACCAACATCTGCGGCGGAAATTCGTAGCCGCGACGCAGGTCAAAGGGGACCAAAGCGCGTTCGGTGTAAGGCAACCGCTCCAGACCTGGCAAGACGCCGGGGGCAGCCAAACACGCCGCCAGCAATCCCACCAGCGCCAAGCGTCCCAGACGGCGCGGAGCACGCTTCCATCCCGCGTCCAGGGATTGCCATAACGCATATCCGCCCACCAACAATGCCGCATACAGCGAAGCCTGCCCGTGACCGGCGAGCAACATCAAAGCCAGCGCGCTACCCGCCAATGGGATGCGCCGCGCGCGCCGCGCTGCGCCATCCACCGCCCAGAGTGTCCACGGGAGCCAGGCCATTGCGTCGTTGAACTGCGGATGTCCCAGGTGCGCCACGAACGGATCGGCGAACATGTAGGCGAGCGCGCCGATGAGCGCCGCCGTCTCGCGCAACTTCCACACCGGGGAATGACGCAGGTAGCCGCACATCCCCATACCCGCCAGCCATAACGTCGCCATCCCACGCAATGAGACGGCCCACGCCGGAACAGGACTGAGCAGGAACAACGGCCAGTTGAGCGGATTGAACAGCCCATACTGTCCCTCGGCGACGATGGGATCGCCGGCCATCAATCCGGTGTGCCACACAGGGATGATACCCCGCCGCAGCCAGTGCGCCACGTAAGACCAGACGGGATGGAGCTGTCCCCACAAGTCGCCGCCCCCGATGGGGAAGCGATAACCAGCGATCCACACCGGCCAAAAGAAGAGCAGCGTCGCGCCCGCCAGAAAAACCGGAACCTTTACCCAACGCCAAACGTTTGCCGTAGTCGTCTCCTCGAAAACAGTCTAAAGTCAAAGGTTGAAAGTTGAAAGTTGAAAGTCGAAAGTCGAAAGTCGAAATGAGCATTTTGCTCCTCGAAAGGTAAAAGTCTATCATACTTCATCTTCAAGTCAACAATTCGGCAGTGGTGATCACCCATATCTCACCGCGGAGTGCGCTGAGGCGGCAGAGAGACATAAAAATAAACTCTCTCTGCGCGCTTTGCGACCTCTGCGGTGAATGAACCGCACGCATAGTGCCATAGATGAGTAATCACCAAGTATCTCACCTTCCACGCTGTGGTATAATCGCCTATACGCGGCAGAGACTGGGTTAACGCAATGCCGGTAAACCAATGTTTGGAGAAATCCGTGGTTAGATCCGTGGTGATGTTTGGCGCGGGATGCGTGGGACGCGGCTTTCTGGGGCAGCTTCTCACTGAGTCCGGTTATGCGCTGACCTTCGTGGAGATTGACGCGCCGTTGATGGAGGCTCTGAACGCGCGCCGGGCGTACACACTGCGATTGGTTGACAACGACTGGAGCGAGGACCTCGTGATCCCGGTGGCGCAAACCCACTACTCCCAGGCGGATGAGCCGCTGCTGACGGCGCTGGCCGAGACATCGCTCGTCACCACGGCGGTGGGCGTCCGCTCGCTGCCCGACATTGCGCCAATCCTGGCGGCGGGCATCGTCCGCCGCGCCGAATGCAACGTGGCAGCGCCGCTCAATGTGCTGATTTGCGAAAATATGCAGGACGCCTCTGCTACTTTCCGGGCGATGGTGTTGCACCCCGTTCCCGTCGCGCACCACGCCTACGCCGCTGCGCACGTCGGCTTTGTAGACGTTGTCATCGGGCGCACCATCCCCAAGCCGACGCCGGCGATGCACGCCGCGGATTGCAGTTTAATCATCGCCGATGCGTACAAGAAGCTGCCGGTGAACCGCCCGCGCTTCGTCGGCCCGCTGCCGGAGATTGTGGGACTGATCCCCACCGATAACTTCACCGCCTACATCGAGCGCAAGCTGTACCTGCACAACTGCGGACACGCCATTCTGGGCTATCTGGGCTACCTGCGCGGGCATCGTCTGAGCGCCGAGGCGCTCGAAGACCCGGTGATTGACGATGTGTTGACGCGCGCTTTTCACGAAGTGCGAGCCGGTTTCCTGTCCGTGTACGGGATGGACGCCGCCGAGCTGGATACCTACATTGCCGAACTTCTCATCAACTTCGCCAATCGCGCGCTGGCGGATACCGTCGTTCGTCTGGCGCGCGATCCGCTGCGCAAACTCGGTCCGCAGGAACGGTTGGTGGGGGCGGCGCGTCTCGCCGAAAAGACCGGCGTGACGCCAGAGGCGCTCAGTCTCGCCATCGCCGCTGCGTACCGGTTCGACGATGCGGAGGATCCACTGGCCGTTGCGTTGCAACGGCGTATTGCCGCCGAAGGGTTAACGGCGGTGATAACGGATGTCAGCAGTATCCAGCACAATGAGCCGCTCGGAGAGCTTGTGCAGCAACAGTACGCTATCTTGAGAACAAACCTTTTTAAGTAGGAGAATCGTTATGAAACATATTGTTCACATCTTTATGGCCTTTGCCATCATGGTCACGTTGGCGACAAGTGTCGGCGCGCACGCGCAAACCAGATTAGCAGTTGCCGCTTCCGTCCCTCCGGCCCCCCAAGTCGAGAGCACAGCGACCAACCTTTTAGTTAACGGCGACATGGAAATGCTCCCTTATGAGTGGTTTTACCCCAATCATTTTGTTGCCCCGTACTGGAAGCGGATGTGGTACTATTATTCTGTGATCCCTGAATATGACGAGACACGCGGAGTGCGAGAGAATACCTACTATGAAGGAGTCAACGCGCAGGTGTACTTCAAATGGGGACCGGCTTATCAGGCTGGTATGTACCAGATCGTGACAGGGGTAACGCAATGTACGCCCTACGAGTTATCCGCCTATGCACGGAATCACTCGGTCATAGGCGCAGTAGCCCACGCGCGCGTCGCCCTTGATCCCGAAGGAACAAAGTTGACGCCCGATAACGATGGAGGTTTCTTTTACTTTCCATCCTATACAGCCTGGTCCGCCGAGCAGACGCAGCTATTTGTATGGGAACGGCTGGCTGTGCAAACCGAACCCCTTGGCGACAAAATGACCGCCATCCTGTATGCGTCACCGCAGCCAGGAAGCAGCCAGGTACACTATTATGACTCGTACTGGGACGCTGCCGTTCTGACGCCGCTTTCGTTCCCCAACAACCGCTTGCCGGCGCCAAGTTCCTGGAATCCGTCAGGCTTCATCTACAATGTCGAGACTACGAAAGGCAATGGTACGTTGACGGTCAACTGGAAGACCCAGGGGACAGCTTCAACACAGGTGCGATACGAGATCGTGCCGTATCAAGCGCCTATCACGTCAACGATTTGGATCTCACTCACCCATCGCACTTACTTGCCGTTTGTTGCCAAAGGGGTGAATCCGAATAACCTCACAAAGTACACAACGCTGAATACGACCCCGGTTACAGACCATAGCGCAGTCATTACGGGTATACAACCCGGTGATACAGTGTTGCTTGTGCCGTTGTCGCGTCGTCCCACAAACGGTATCTGCACGACAGAAACTTCTGCCCCGGTGGTTGTTAAGTTCGATATGCCGTGAGTGCCCTAAAATCTCGTCTTGTTATTCTGGGATTGCTGCTCATCTTCTTTGCGCAGCTTCTTAATGCGGCAGTCGCGCTCTCAGCGACGATTGACGAAGGCTTTCACATCACCAGCGGCTACGAGTATCTGCGGACGGGGAGGGTGCAGCTTTTTGACGAGCATCCTCCCCTGGCGAAGGTGCTGTTTGCGTGGCCGCTCAGGCTTATCCCCGACCTGCTCCCGCCGGAAGAAGCGCCAGGATACGCAACAGGTGATCTCATCACGGCAACCCAGGCAACTGTATTGGCGTACCAGCCCATTGATCGGGTGATTGTCGCGTGCCGAATTCCTGTGACCCTACTGTGCCTGCTTCTCGCGTGCAGTGTCTATCGGTGGACAACTTCGACCAGCGGCAAATTCGCCGGTCTACTGGCGCTGGCGTTTTTCACATTTGATCCCAACATCCTTGCCCACGGGAGCCTGGCAACCACCGATTTGGGCAGCGTCGCGTTCATTTTCTGGACGTTGTTCGCGCTCTATGTTTATCTGCGAACGCCAGGCAGAGTACGCTGGTGGATTGTCGCCGTTATGCTCGGACTTGCGCAGTTAAGCAAACTCACTGCAATCGCGCTCTTTCCCGTTTGCGGCATTGTCATCGTGCTCCAGGCCTTGTTTCACGCGCCCGATCATCGAGGGCGCGCTCTGTTGCGTGCGGCGATCTCCTACGCAGGTATGATCAGCATTGCAGCAGTAATTGTATGGGCAGGTTATGGCTTTGAGGTACGCTCAATATCCACGATAGCGAATGGAACCCTCCCCCTGCCTGCCGCCAGTCATATCGAACGCTGGGAACGCCTGCGCGCCAATCTCGCGTATGGGCGGGAAAGCTATCTTCTCGGCCAAAATCGAATGCATGGGTGGTGGCAGTATTTTCCCATCGCGTTCGCTGTCAAAACCCCACTGCCAACGTTGATTTTGGCAGTCTGGGCAGTTTTGCGTTTCACGTTGAAACGTTGGAACGTTGGAGCAATAAAACACCTCGCGTCTCACGCATCACGTATCACAAGTCACACTTCATATCAGATGATGAATATGCTTTGTCTACTCCTCTTTCCACTCCTCTACGCCGCTTCCAGCCTGACGAGTACGATCAACATCGGCTATCGTCACCTGCTGCCGATTTTGCCGTTTCTGTATGTGGGGATGGGCGTATGGAGTAGGGAGTATGGAGTAGGGAGTAGGTGTAAATCACGAATCACGAATCACGAATCACGAATTACGAATCGCTTCTTGCCGCTTACTCCTTACTCCTTACTTCTTACTTCTTACTCCTGCCTCTTCGCCTGGCTCGTCGTTGGGACAATGGCCCTTGCCCCCCACTACCTGACGTTTTTCAACGCGCTTGCCGGCGGGCCGCAGAACGGCTGGCGGTTCCTGGCGGACTCTAACACTGATTGGGGACAGGGGCTGAAGGCGTTGGCAGCGTATCAGCATAACAATGAGACCGGGCCGGTTTATCTATCGCAATTCACCTTTCTCGACCCGGCCACCTACGGCGTGGAGTATGTCCCCATCGCGCCGATGACAGGGGCGGAGACGGTGCTGCCGCGCCGCTTCAATCCGGCGCCGGGTCTCTACGCGATCAGCGCGACGACGTTGGATGGGGTGCCGTTGGCGTACCCTGAAATGTATGACTGGTTTCGTTGGCGTAAACCAGATGCGCAGATTACTAATGCGCTCCACTATTACCACATCACCGCTGACGAAGTGACCGTCGGCTGGATCGCGCAATGCAGCACGCCGGCCGCGCCGCTGGATGACGTCGCAATCGCCGAGGGAATCGGTTTCGCAGAAATCCGGCGCGTGGATTTCGACTGCGCCCAGAGTTGGATCATCCCCGGCAATAACGTCGCACCCGGAAGATACGTGCTCCACGGCGCGCTGCTACACGACACGCTTAAGTCCCGGCTGCACTACACTGCGCCACCTGCCGAAGACCCCTTTATCGCCCGTCGTCTCGACACGCTGGACATCGTCTACCACCAGCGCGCGTACCACACAGAACCCGCGTTCGCCATCTATGCATCGTCGCGTTCTGTCGCAGCGCCGACCTCTACCGTCTGGATCGCGCGCGCGGAGACGCCGCCTGCGGCGCTCGTATCTCAACTCCCGGCTGATGAATCAATCACATTGGATGGCCCACTCGCCTTCCTGGGAGCCACGGCATACCAGCAGTCTGGCGCGCTTGATGTCGAAACGTGGTGGATGGTAACCGGCGCAGCGCCGACGCGCCCGCTTTCCATCATGGGACATCTGCTCGCCGAATCCGGGGAGATCAAAGGTATCGCCGATGGACTTGGCGTGTCGCCGCAGACGTGGCAAGCTGGCGACATCATTGCGCAACGGCACACCTTCCCATTCTCCTCAGAAGAAACGCGCGCCAACTACGTGCTGCGCACTGGTGTTTACTGGCTAGATGATGGAACACGCTGGAGCGTCGCTTCCAACGCAGGCGCAGATGCCATCTTTGTGCTCCTGAGTCACTAATAGTAAAAAGTGGGGGGAGGCGGGCTGCGCCCGCCTGTACCCTCCACTTCCAGATTTTTGAGAAGATACCTTACTGCGCTGTTGCGTGATGCGGCCGGGTCTTTACCGCCTGACTTTTGCGCCATTGCCAAAAGCGGCAAAGCATATATAATGACCTGCGTGTTTCCAGGCCAAAGACTTGATCCGTGCGACCGGCGGCCAAAAACCATTTTCGCAAACGTGTAACTCTCGACGGAGTAAGGTTTGAATCTCGAAGAATATGCCGTGATGTATCAGGTAGAGGATACTCACTGGTGGTATCGTGGAATGGCGCGCATCACCCGCGCGCTGTTGAATCGGTGTTACGCGCCCGGCGCGGCTTTGCGCATCCTCGATGCAGGCTGTGGCACCGGGGCTGTGATGACTTCCTACCTGGCAGAGTACGGGCAAGTCACCGGCTTCGACTTCGCCACCGCCGCACTGCACTTCTGCCAACAGCGCGGCGCGACCCGGCTGGCGCAAGCCTCGATTGTGGAGCTGCCCTTCGCTGATGCGCGCTTCGATCTTGCCGTGAGCTTCGATGTGCTGTGCGAGCAGGCCGTGCGCGATGACAGCGTGGCGCTTCGTGCGCTGTACCGCGTCCTCGCGCCCGACGGCAGGCTTATGTTACGCTTGCCTGCCTACGATTGGCTGCGTGGGCAGCATGACCGCGCTGTCCACATCCGTCATCGCTACACACGGGACGAGCTCGCCGCCAGCCTGCAAGCCGCCGGCTTCGAAGTGGAACACCTCTCCTACGCCAACATGCTGCTGTTCCCTGTCGCTGTCGCCAAACGCCTAGGAGAACGGCTCTGGTCGCCCAAGACCACGGGTTCCGATCTGACCCTGGGTGTCGGTCCGTTTAGTAGAGTGTTGCAGGCCATCCTTTCCACAGAAGTGCCGTTTATTGCCCGCGGCGGCCTTCCTTTCGGGCTGACCGTTATCGCCATTGCGCGCAAACCACAGTGATCAAACCAACGCATGTGTCAATGAAAAACCTTCCCAGTATTTCGGCCTTTTTCCCCGCCTACAATGACGGCGGCACGATCCCCAGTATGGTGCTGACTGCCCTCATCGCGCTCCGCCAGGTGACGGATGACTTCGAGATCATCGTGGTGAACGACGGCAGCGCCGACTATACCGCCGAGGTGTTGGACGAGTTGGCGCACCGCATCCCGGAGCTGCGCGTGATCCACCACCCGCAGAACCGGGGCTACGGCGGCGCTTTGCGCACAGGCTTCGCCGCCGCGACCAAGGAATGGGTCTTCTACACCGACGGCGACGCGCAATACAATCCACTGGAGCTCATTAACTTGGTGGAAGCCGTCACGCCGAAGGTGGATGTCGTCAACGGCTACAAGATCGCCCGAAACGACCCCCTCGCGCGCAAGATCATCGGGCGAGTATACCATCACTTCGTCAAGTTCCTGTTCGGCTTTAAGCTGCACGATGTGGATTGCGACTTCCGCCTGATTCGCCGCGCCCTCTTCGACGCCGTCGCGTTGAAGAGCGACAGCGGCACCATCTGCCTGGAAATGGTCAAGAAATTCCAGGACGCTGGCTATCGTTTTGCCGAAGTGCCAGTGCATCACTTCCACCGGCAGTACGGCGTCTCACAGTTCTTCAATTGGCGGCGGCTGCTGCGCACAGCCCAGCAGTTGAGTGCCCTGTGGTGGGAGCTGATCATTCGCCCGGAACGCAAAGCGGGACGACAAAGCAAGTGACTATGGATTGCAACAGCGACTTCGCAGGCAAACGGGTGTTGATCACCGGTGGATTGGGTTTCATCGGTAGCCATCTGGCGCACCGGCTGGTGGATCTGGGCGCCGAGGTGCTGCTGGTAGACTCCCTGATCCCGGAATACGGCGGGAACTTCTTCAATATCACGGGAATCAAGGATCGCGTGCGGGTCAACATCGCCGATGTGCGCGACACGCACGGCATGAGCTTTCTGGTGCAGAATCAGGACTTCCTCTTCAATCTCGCCGGGCAGGTAAGCCATCTGGATAGCATGAAAGACCCCTTCACCGATCTAGAGATCAACTGCCGTAGCCAACTGTCCATCCTGGAGGCCTGCCGCAAATTCAACCCTGAGGTCAAAATCATTTACGCCAGCACGCGGCAGGTTTATGGGCGGCCCCAGTATCTGCCAGTAGATGAGCGCCATCCCCTGGAGCCGACCGACATCAACGGCGTCAACAAAGTCGCGGGCGAGTGGTACCATCTGATATACCATCGCGTCTATGGCCTGCGCACGGTCAGCCTGCGGATGACCAATACCTACGGCCCGCACATGCGCGTCAAAGATGCGCGGCAGACCTTCCTCGGCGGGTGGATTCGGCAGATCGTGGAGAATGAGACCCTGCTAATTTACGGAGATGGCAAGCAGTTGCGCGACTTCAACTACGTCAGCGACGTCATCGCAGCGTTGCTGCTCGTCGCAGCCGCGCCGCAAGCCGATGGCGAGATCTACAACCTCGGCGGCGCCGAACAAATCAGCCTCCTGGAAGTGGCGCAACTGCTCCTGAAGCTCAATCCCCAGGCGCCCCCCTTTCGTCCGGAAAACAAACGCATTGACATCGGCGACTACTACGCTGATTACCGCAAAATCACAGCAGCTCTGGGATGGGAACCCCAAATTCCCTTGCGCGAGGGCTTGCAGCGCACCGTAGACTTCTACCAAGAGTACAAGGCGCATTATTGGTAAAAGATAGCGGCGGGCAGTTTGCCTTGCGCGCCACCGTCCGGTTTACGTTTGTGGGTACCCGCCGCTCCCCCGGCTTTGCAGGCGGTTTGCCGGGGAGCCTGATCCATACAACTGAATGGCTCGTTCGATGTTGCGAACGCGGTTTCCAACAAACCGGTTGGCAACCATGTGCGCCGATCATCTCATATCGTTAGCATCGCTGTCCTCTTTACCGTGTTCAGACGTGCTAACTTCCTCAATGAAAGGGAACAACGCTAGTGATTAAGTTTAGCAAGGTTGACTTGCCGTTCATCAAGCTGCGATGGAGTTACTGGGCTGCCTACGCGCTGCTGCTCGTGCTCTGGACGCTGCTGGTTGCAGGGTCACGCGCGCTTTCACTTTCTATGGACGAGCCAGCCCACATTGTGGCAGGCTATGTTTATCTGACTCGATGGAAAGAAGCAAGTTGGCACTTTCTCTCTTACCTCCATCCTCCCTTGATTAACATTGTTGAAGCCATCGGATTGTTTCTGGCTCAACCTCACATCCCACTTGAAACACTGGCTGGATGGGGGAGCGAGTACGGCGCCTACACTCGATCTTTCTTGCCTTACCTGATGCCAATGGAACGCACCGAAATCCTCGGTCGGACACCAGTTATGCTTCTGACGATTCTGTTGGGCGCTTTGGTTTTTCGATGGGGAAAAGAAATGGGAGGACGGTGGGTGGGCCTTTTGGCCTTGACCATCTTGACTTTTGACCCAACGCTATTGGCCAATGGGCGGCTGGCGACGACAGATATGGGGGTAACCGCGCTGGGTATGGCAGCGCTTTACGCCGGCTGGCGATGGCTGGAGCGCCCATCCTGGCGATATACGCTCCTTATCGGCGGTTTGCTGGGGTTGACGATGCTGGCCAAGATGTCTGGTATCCTCTGGAGCGTGGCTTTTGCGCTGCTAGCGCTGGGAAGCATAATAGTCAAGCCGCGACACACAAGGCCATTGCGTTTCTTTCAAGCTATGGTCGCCGGGCTTTTGGCTGGCCTTGTAGTCTGGGCCGCTTTTGACTTTTCGGTAGGCGTCTCGCCTCTCCTCCCCTTTACCGTGCCCGCCCCGGCATACCTGACGGCCTTTCATAACCTTCAGGCGGAGGCCGCGCCGCGCATCTTTATTGCCTTTGAGCAGATGTGGACCGGGACATACTGGTGGTACTTCCCTCTCAATTTCTTGATCAAAAATCCTCTTCCTCTGCTGGTTGCCTTGCTAGTCGGTGGTTGGAGTTTTGCCTATCAAGTCGCAGGACAACCTCGGCTTTTAACCCTAGGTTTTTTCCCTTGCGTCTACCTTGTCTTTTCAGTACTGGGAGGGATGAATGTGAGTTACCGTCACATGCTTCCTCTGCACCCGTTTTTATATCTGATCACAGCGCAAGGTCTAGCAGCCTGGCTCAGGCAGCGGCGCAGCTATCCCTGGCCGCGCTTGGTTTGGGGGGCGATGGGACTATGGTACATCTTTGGAACATCGAACGTCTTTCCAGACGAGCTTGCTTATTTTAATGAACTAGTCGGTGGTCCAGACAATGGTTATCGTTACCTGACAGATTACACTCAGGATTGGGGCCAATCGTTCAAAGAATTGCGAAACTATCTGCGCACCTCTCCCGGACCTGAACCCAACATCGTTTACTTTACGCCCGTCCATCCCGGCTTTTACGGCGTTAAATTTCGCTCCCTCTTTCCAACTGAGGGAGCCACACAAAAAGCTGCCCCTTTTCATCCCCAGCCCGGCCGTTACGTTATCGGGGTTGCCCCCCTTTATGGACTAGTCGGTCCTGATCCACTACAACTGGAGTGGTTTCGCCGCGCGCGGCCTACGGCTATCATTGGTCATGGACTTTTTGTCTATGATGTGATTGACCAACCGCTGTGGTTATCTCAATGTGTCACGCCTGTCATACCTTTGGATCACACAGCCATCCTCCAAGGTTTTGGCCTGGACCGGCCTGTGGATTCCAGGCTGCGGCAAGTCAATTTTGACTGCATGGCGGCGTGGCTATATCCTGGCGGCGGCAAGCAAAGAGGAATTTACGCTCTCCACCATAACTTGTTGGAAGAGCAATCCCGCTGTTTACCGCCTTTGCTCCGGTGCGACCCTCTTCCAGAAGACCCCTTCATAGCCCGCCGACTGACCGGCGTTCGCCTCTCTTACGAACAACGCGATTTCAGTCTCCTGCCAGCCTTTGCTCTTTACGAGCGCGGAAGCGATCGGGTGAATACCCCCCCATTACTCTGGATGCAGGCTGCGCACGCCGAAACACCACCCGCAGTTTTGGCGAACAGTCACCCTGTCACCATCCCTGTATCCATGAACGGCCCTTTGGTTTTCTTGGGAGCGATGAGCTACAATGAGAAAGACGGGTTGGAAGTAGAAACATGGTGGCAGGTTGCGGAGGGGGCGATCTCGCGTCCTTTTTCGATTATGGCTCACCTACTTACAGAGCAAGGGGAAGCTATCAGTGTGGCCGATGGGCTAGGAGTATCGCCGTCGGTCCTGGAAGCAAGTGACATAGTGATACAACGGCACCGCTTTTCCAATCTTCCACCGGGGCAAAAAGGAGTGTGGCTGCGAACCGGCGCCTACTGGCTGGATACGATGGAACGCTGGCCCATTTCAGACGTGCCCGGAAGCGATGCCTTATTTGTGCGATTGGATAGCCAGACAACCCATTGACACAGGTGCAAGGTCCCGGTCACGAAGCGCACTCTGTTCAAGTGGATAAAATGGCATGGCAACCACGTCTATTTTTCGATTTTGAAATTATGCATGACAGAGGAGAACCTAATCCATGAACCTGACCAATTACAAAAAATACAAGCCATTCTGTAGCATGATCATGTGTCTTTTGCTGCTTGCTGCCCAACCGATCACAGAAGTTAGGGTGAATCTGCCCCTATCCCATACGAGTGTCGGCGTCCCGCAGTTCACCCGGCAAGCCCAGACTACGTACGACCGTTTGCCACTCTATTTTATTCCAGACGCTTCCAGCAGCAACTTTACAGCGTGGGGCGCTGGTGTCTCGCTTGTGTTTACCGCGCAAGGCATCGTCATGGCGATGGAGGACACCCGTCTGCAAGTAGATTTCGTAGGCGCCAGCCCATCTTGTCGCCCGGTAGGCAGTGATCTCAGTAATGTGTTTGTCAATGACTATACAGGCAATGCTCGCGCCCAATGGCGTGAGCATGTGCCAGCCTACCAACGCCTGATATACCCTGATGTGTACCCTAACACAGATTTGATCTTTAGCGGGAATAACAGCGAACTCGAGTACACTTTTGTCATTCGGCCGGGGGGGGACGTTCATAAAATACGCTTGACTTATCGTGGAAACGACTCCCTGACCCTTGATCCATCGGGAAAGATGCGCATCCAGCTTCCGAACGGAAAATCGTTATACGAAAGCGCTCCCTACGCTTATCAATGGATAGATGGACAATTGGCGCCTGTCCAGACCATGTTCCAACTTTACGCTGACAACACATACGGGTTCGCCGTGAGCGGCGCAGTGCGTGCGGATCTGCCACTGGTCATTGATCCGGTCGTGGGGTTTTCCACATACCTCGGCGGCAGCCAAAAAGACGGGGGATGGTCTATGGCTCTTGACGAGAAAAAAAATATCTATGTGACCGGGATTTCCTCGTCCAATCACTTTATCAACTCCAACACATACAGTCCGGCGAATACTTTTCAAAACGTGTTTGCGGCCAAAATAAACGCAGCAGGAAATGCGCTGGTCTATGTGACCTATTTATCAGGCAGTGAAGACGAGGAAGGTAACCGCATCACGGTAGACACAACCGGCAACGCTTACCTCACCGGCGCAACCTGGTCACCTGACTTTCCCACTACTCCCGGTGTATTTCAGGGCGGCTTTGGCGGGCGCGAGGACGCCTGGGTTGCCAAGCTGGACCCAACCGGCCGGCTGGTTTTTTCGACCTATTTGGGAGGGGGTGATGCCGACGAAGCTTATGATGTCGCTGTAGACAGCACTGGTTACGTTTACGTCATTGGCGAGACCTACTCAACTAACTTTCCAGTATTCAACGCTATGCAGTCCAATAATCATGGCTCTGAGGACATTTTCATAACCAAACTGACGCCAGATGGCAGCAGGCTAGTCTTTTCAACCTACATCGGCGACGTCAACCACGACGAAGGAGTCGGAATTGCCCTGGACGACGCCAACAACATTTACGCTACCGGGGATAGTTGGTGGCCCGGCTTTCGGACCACTACCGGCAGTTCTCAGCCTGTTTTTGGCGGGGGCGAACGAGATGCGTTTGTACTCAAGCTGAGCGCAGATGGTCGTACGCTTATCTATTCCACTTTCCTAGGAGGAGATGGGGACGACGAGGGGTATGGTATTGTCGTAGACAAGACTGGAAACGCTTATGTCGCAGGCTATACCAGCTCCAGGACTTTTCCTGTCGTCAACCCTTTCCAGACAAGCTATGGGGGCGGCCGATTGGATGCATTTGTGACCAAGTTAAATCCTTCTGGAACAGCCTGGGTCTACTCGACCTACCTGGGCGGAGATAGCGAAGACTATGCTACCGGGTTGGCCGTCAATTCAAAAGGAGAGGTATTCATAACCGGGGGCACGGGATCCACCAACTTTCCTGTTACTGCCGATGCCTGGCAGCCGCATTTCAACGGCGGGTGGCTGGACGGATTTATCACTGGTTTCAGCGCTACAGGCAGCAGCCTGGTGTACTCAACTTTCTTGGGTGGATCAGCCGATGATAAGGGGGGAGGAATTGCAGTAGATAATTCAGACAATGTATTTGTATCAGGCAGTTCCCTATCAAGCAATTTCCCATTGGTGGCGCCGCTTCAACCAGTCAACGCGGGTGGTTCTGATGCTTTGATCGTCCGGCTGGATTTTGCCACACCTACTCCTACCCCTACGCCGATACCGACGCCTACCCCCTTTGCTTCGACGGAAGTCGGCGCCGAAGGTGCGCTCCTCTGGATTAGCTATCCCGGACACATCACGATGCTCAAAATTCCAGGGGATGCCGTCGCGCCACACAGCACCATCACCTTGACATACGCGCAGCCACCCTACACACAAAGCGAATTACAGGGCATCAATCATTTCTTCTCGATCAGCGGCAGCACACAGGATGGAATGTCGCCCACATTGTTTACACAGTTCACCCGCCCCACACAAATCATTTTGGGTTACGACAAACAGATACCGATCATCTCCAACACGCTCGCCCTCTACCGGCTATCCGCCAGCGGATGGACCACGGAGAACATCACGAAGGTTACACAGGGGCCAGATTACCTCATCGCCGACATCCAGTGGCTCGGTGTCTACGGCCTACTCGGCGAAACGAATCGCGTCTATTTGCCGATTATTATGCGGTAATAACCTTATCGTGTATAGACCTGTCAGGTCTAGCGAGTCAACAACGAAAACCGCTGTTGGTAATTGCGCATCGCGGGCGTGACGATATTCGGCGAATCCGCGCGCACTTCGTCGCCCGATTGGGGCGCCGGCGGATCGGCGATCCAGTCCGCCAGGGCGTCGTTGCTCCCAGTTCCCGTGAAGAGCGCCCCATCGTCGGCGCCGAGTTTGCGGAACGGGCGGTCGAACGTCACGCCATCCACCAGGATACCAAACGTGTAGGGCGTGACGGCATAGCCTTCGGCCACGAAATCTATGCCGAAGTCATCGTCGAAGGCGGAGGCGGGGCCGGGCGCTAACAACGCGAGGTTGTCATCGCCGGTTCCCAGGCCGAAACCCGGATCTGTTGTTACGTCGAGCGCGCCGTTGCCCGCGTAAAACAACAGCCGTCTGTCACGCAGGTCAAGATCGTCGCTGGGGAAATAGTGCGCGTTGCGCTCGGTCTCCGTCGCCAAAATGACGATGATCGTGTTGCGCGGCACAGCCGCCAGCGCGTCAAGCGGCGGGAAGATGAGCGAACCTTCAGCGGTCCCAATCTTCGTGTTGTTGTCGGTGAGCCGCCAGCCGCGCAAATCCACGCCATCGCGTTGGACGAGCAGTTCGATCCAATCGCCTTCGATGGGCCGGTTGCCGACGCCGGCATAGGATGTGCCGTTGTCGTTGATCCAGAATTCGTTGATGACCACGTCATCGGGATGTAGCGCCGTGTCGCCATCCGGACGTGGCGCAAAACGAGCGACGAGGTGACGCGCTCCATCCACGGTCAAGGCAACATCCGGTGAAGACGTCGCCCCGTCGGGCCTGAACGCCCATCCCGCAAAAACGAAACCGCGCGCCGGCAGCGCCGTGAATTGCACCGGCGCGCCGGAAAGAATGTGACCTTCCCATATTCCGCTGACCGGCAGCCGCGAACCTTCGATGTACACATACCCGGCTTCCGGCAGTTGCGCCTCCAGGCTCACCGTGACGACTTCGCCAACGGGCCATGTGGCAGCAAGATGCGCCAAAAGCCACGCCGGCCGGTTGACGGTGAAATCGGCAAGGAAAGCGTCCACGTTGTCTTCCCACAAAAACGGCGCAGGCCAGCGCGCCGCCTCATAGCGGATGTCGTCACGCAGCGTCGCAGCCAGCGCCTGCGCCCGGCTCTGCAACGCCGGCGCGGCGAGGGTGGTGTTGAGCAGCGTCGTCAACCGCCGGGCAAAGCGCGCGCGATAGTCTGGATTTTTGAGGAGCGCGCGCAGCAGAATCGTGAAATCCGCGCCCGTTTCCTGGAACAGCGGCGCGTCAGCCCGCGAGGCAAAGGATTGACTCCCCCCCGCGTAGAGGAAAAACCACGGCCCACCCTGTGGGTGCGCGGCGTACATCTCGGAGGCCGGGAAACCAAAGTAAAGCTGCAACGCCGCCCAATCCGTCAAGCTGTCCAGGTCAACCTGCGCGGCAATGTAGGCGAAATTGTCGGGATCGGCCAGGTTGTGCGCGGCAACCCAATCTATCAGCGCATCCCATCCTGCATCGTCGCCTTCGCGCTGCCGCCCATTTTGCACAAGATCAGCGCCAGTGATGCCCAGGTTCGTCGCCAGGAAAAAGCGGTCAATCCGCTCACTCAGGCGATAAAGGCCCCGACTTTCTCCGTTCAAGAAGAGGTGCGCAAAACGTCCCTGCGCCGCCGGCAACCCCATATCGGTCGCCACATCCACCACCAGTTGATCGCGGAAGAATGTCCAACGTCTGGCGTGGTCGCCGGTTTGCAACAACAGTCGCTCGTAGGTTTGCGCGCTGTCGGGCTGTTGAGGGTGCGCGAGGAAAAGCGGATATTCCAGGCGCGCAGCATCATACTCGCTGCGAAAATATAGCCGCAGCGATTGCTTTGTCGCGTCGGCCGGCTCCGCGCCGTGGATGCGCAGACCAGCCGATAGCGCAAAACCCGGCGTTCCGTCGGGTGGGATGTAAGCCACGTGTACCGGACGTTCCCAAGCGTCTCCGCGTCCCCACGTGTTAGCGAAGATGCCCTTTTCGGCGTCCCATAAATCGGCAGGGGCGACGATGAGGGAAACGATGGGGAGATTGCTCTGCACGCCCATAATGTACGTTGCGCTCACGACAGGGCCGGGGATGCCGTCCACAACTTCGATGGCGCGGATGACGACCACGCGCGGCGACGCCGCATCAAGGCGCAAGGGACGTTCGTATAACAGGCCGACCTGCGGCGTGGGCAGCGTTCCGTCGGTTGTGTAGATAATCTGCCCGCGCGGATGCGTCGCGCGCAGCGTCACGCGGATGCTGCGCCGGTACATGCCCGGCGACGGCGCAAAAGCCGGCGCGTTGACCGCCGACACAGCAAAAAGATTGTCCGTCAGATGCCCGGCCAACGACTCGCTCAACACGAGCAACGCCACCGCTGCCGCCAACAGCGCGCCCACGGGCAACCAGCGTCGAACATGTGCGCTCATCATACTCCTACCGCACTTTCACTACGCGAAGCTCGATGTGTTCATCGGGCACAGTGACACCCAAAGCATCCGTCACAACCAGCCGCACATTCGTCTCAGGGTCGTACATCCCCACGAAAAGGGTGTAATCGCCGCGCGGTGTGTGGTTATCCACCTTCAAAACGTGCGCATCGCGGATGTATTGGCCTGGCTTCCACTGTGATGTCGGATACGTCCAGTTCACCGGCGCGCTGTCATCCTGCGAGGCCACAGCGCCGTTGGCATCCAACAAATGGATAAAGACTTTGTAATCGCCGGAGACGGCAGTACGCGCGTGCCAGTACAACGTCACCTGTAAATGATCGCCCGGCGATACTCGTTCCACCGCCTCGTAGCCGATCAGCGCCACGGCATCGCCAAGGTACCACGTACCTGCGATTTCCGGCGCCGGCGGCGCGTTCGTCACCGCCGGCGGATAGTGAAGCGTTGCCAGCGCCAGATTTTCGGCGCCGACCGGCGCGCCGTTACGGCGATAGAGGGTCAACGCCAGGATGTAATCGCCATAGGGAAGATCGCCGGGGACGGCCAATGTGTGCTGCGAGAGCACATCGTCCCCATCGCGGAACAGGTCGGGCGGAAGGCCGTCGTCCATGCTCTGCTCCATACCCGCATACCCACGCCCACTCTCCACGTCGAGCAAGCGCAGCGCGAGCCGTTGCGCGTCGGGCAACGCGAAAAGGTCCCCACCCCAGAACAACGTCACGTACAGCGGCACGCCCGGCGTCAACCGCTGCCGGTTGACGCGCACGGCGCGCAGTTCAAAGCCTGTTCCACCGAGAGATTGCTGCACGGGTTGCCACACGCCGTGATCGAAAGGCGAAGGGGTATAGCCATAAATGCGGAGCGGCGTCAAGGAACTGCCAGAAAACGGTAAGGTGTCGAGAAAACGGTAATGCGCCTGAAACCACGGCTGCGCCTGCGCGCCATCCCATGCCACGCCAGACCAGGCGACGACGTAATCGGGTTCAGCGCGCAACGTTGCCAAAAGCGCCGCCGTATCGCTGTCCTCCGGCAAGGCAATGGCGGAATGGTCGCCCAGGCGCCGCGCCAGCATTTCCGGCGCCGCCACCCGCTCCGACGGCAGTGCGCGCGCCTCCAACCATGCCGCAAGCGCAGCGCGTTGAACATCAGACTGTGTTTTGCAGCCAACAAGGAGCCATAGTAAAACGCAAAACGTAAAACGTAATCCGTAATTCGTAATTCGTAATTCGTAATTCGTAATTCGTAATCCTTGATTCGTGATTCGTAATCCGTAATCCGTAATTCGTGATTCGTAATTCGTAACTCGTAATCCGTGATTCGTAACTCGTAATCCGTGATTCGTGATTCGTGATTCATGATTCATGATTCGCCACTCGCCCTACTTTTGCCATTTCTCGTACAGGGCATCCACGTTTACGTCAATGCCCCAGATACGCGCGCCATCCAGATCAATCCAACTGCCGGTTTGCACTAAAGTCTGTTGTTCGGCCGGCACATCAATAAAGGTAACGCGCTCCGCCGTGATGGACGCCGGGCCGTAGGACGGTTTCTTGATATAGGCGGCCAACCCTGCAATACGCGATGATTTGATCGTCGCATCGGAGATATGCACGCGCGCGAGGTCTTTGCTTGCCACGCCAAAGTCGGCGTTCTCGATGTAGATCCGTTCGCCGGTCAAACGGCTGATTTCGCCTACCGACAGCCCCTTATCGCCCAAGTTGATAAATCGCACGTCACGCACCTGAACATCGGAACCGCTGACATCAATGCCGTCAGCGCCAATGTCGTGAAAAACACACCGCTCGAAAAATCCCTGCCCAAAGTCAGCGTCAAAGGCATCTGAGCGCGTTCCGGCAAACTCAGAATCCACAAACTCGAAGCGCGCGCGAATGACGTTCAAGCCATCTTCAGCCTGCGTGCGCAGGATGCGGCTGTTTTCAAGGCGAATGGAGCTGCGAAAGAACGTGACCCCGCCAAGCATCACCCAACCCTGCTGATCAATCGCATCGGTATCCTGAACGGTGACATAACGCCACAGCGACATCTGCCCGACATTCAGGACAACGATCCCGCGCCACTTATCGCCTTGCGGACGCAGCACAATCGGCGCATTGGCCGTCCCCTCGAAGATCAACGGGCCGGTTGCCAGCAGGAAGTTTTCCGCGCCAAAGGCGAGCGTTGTCCCCGGCGCGAGCCGCAAACCGTAGCCCTCCGGCAGCAGCAAGGCGCCGCGCACGTCCCATTCGCCGGGCGGGATGGTCAACATCTGCGCGTCGGCGGTCTCGCGCAGATATGGATGCTGCGCCAATGCTTCCGCCAGCGTCGGCTGTGTGGGACGCGCCGTGGCAGTCAGCGGCGCAGGATAGGCCAACAGGATCGGCTGCGTGAGGGTTTGCGTCAATCCCCAAACCCGGGTGGCCAGCGTTGCCTCAGCGTCGGTGATGACGCCAGAGAGCGAGAAGGTCACATACGGCAGCGTGGATGCATCCTCAGACAGCGCCGCCAGCACCGGCGGCGCGACAGACGCCAGGCCCGTTATCGTGTGCGCTGCGCCGAGAGGCAGCAGCCTGTCACCGACGTTGATCCCCACTAGCTCAACCGGCACATCCATCAAATTGCCGACCACAAGCGCCGCTTCCCCGGCTTCAGGGACATAAGCATAGACCATCTGCGCCGGCAGCAACCGCTGGCGGTTCAAATCTTGACGGTGGCGCAGCCAATCCCACGGCGGCGTCAACACGTCCGCGTCAAATTCCGGCGTCAACGCCGCCGCATACATCGCAAACTGCGCGCCCAACTCGGCTTCCAGCATCTCTATATATCCCGGCTGGCTCATCCGCCACAGTTCCCGCGCGTAAGCAGCTTGCAAGCGCGAATCGTTGTAGAAAGCCGACGCCGGCAAGCCCACCTGGGTAAAGTCCAGTTCGGGCGAGAACGGATCAGAATCGAAGGAAATTGGCTCAAGACGCGCAGTCACGGGGTTGTAAGCGTAGCGCAGATTGTGCCAGATCAAGCCGTGCGGCGCGCTCCACAGGTCGGATAGGGCCAGGAACTTCCCCATCGCCTCCATGTCGAAGACCTCCGGCGTGGTCAGACTCCCGTCCCACAGTCCCCGCAGCAAGCCGATAGCGGCGTCTCGCTGCGCCCGCAAAGCCGGTGAAGCATTGACCCGTCCCGCGTCGAATTCGTCCACGATGTAAAAACGTTCGATGCCCGGCGGGATCACCTGATCGTCGTAGAAAGCGCGCGCGCGCCAGATTAAATCTTCAGCATAACGCACAATCACCCCTTCGCGGCGCTGCTGCGATTCCAACAACTCCTTCGCAAACCCTTCTTCCAATGCGTAAATGCCCTTGTCCTCGCCATTCAGCACAACGCGGATAAAGGTGTATCCCACGCTCAGTCCGTCTTCGAGACGCATGGCCTGGTGAAACAGCCATTCGTTCAGATACGTGCGCATCGAAGGATCGTGAATCGAGAAAACCCGCATCCCATCGAGATAGCTGTCGCCGCGCAACTCCACGCGAAACGACCATTTGTCGGTGACCAGATGATCGGCCCAGTCGCCTTTGAGACGCACTCTGGCAGACAGCGTTTCGCCGCGCCAGCGCAGTGTCGCCGGCACAAAGTCGGCATCTTCCGCCAGCAAGACCCATAATTTTAACGCCTCCTGGCGCTTGGCCTCAATCTGCGCGAAATCGTTGGGAGCGATGTCCATGTAGAGCGTTTCCAGCGCATCGCCGAGTTCCGGCGCGGTGGGTGTGGGCGTAGGGTGCGGGGTGGACGTCGGAACGAGCGGCGCCGGCGTTTGGGGCGCGACCGTCGTCTGGGGCGGCGAAGAGGAGGACGTGAGCAGCGGCAGGGCGACCCAAGCCGTCACGATCCCCGCGACAAACGCGAGCAGCAGCAGCGTCAGCAATACCGGCGGGCGCAAGCCCGCGCGCCGGACGTTATCCCGATGATTCATCTTCACACCAACATCCCCTGCACGTACTTCGAGAAGCGCTCTACCGGCGCGGGAAAGCGCGCCAGCGCATCGGTCAACCGTTGATAATCCACGTCGGCGGGAGAGGCTTTCAACTCAACCACCAACAACGCTTGCGCACACGCCGGGCGCGTTACATTCGGGCAAGCTGCCGCGCGTTGATCGTAAGCGCGCAGCGCCGTGTCAATCGTCAGCCGCAGCGCGTCGTCCGGCGTGGCATAATAGGCGCGCCAATAATGATTGATGAGCGTCGGGATGGCGAACACATCCAACCACTGCCGCGCTTCTGGCAACACAGCAGCCCGCACGTCGCGCACCAACGCGCGCCACGGCGTCTCCGCGAGATCGAAGACCTCTGCGACGGGACTGATCGCCTTCCACCCCACCGTGCTCTGCTTGTGTTTGCGCTCGAGATTGGCCGCAGTGATACGCGCGGTGTCCGTCCCGTACCAGCGCAAGCGCAGCTTGTCCCGCTCGCCGACGCCGCTGAGGTTGGCGTTGAGGCCCGCATAGCGCGCCGTATCGAAGTAGACGTTGTTCACCTGGCGTGGCGGATAGGTCACGCGCCACTGCGCCGGATGGAGTCGCACCCAACTCTCCACGTCCGCCAGCCAGTGAGCGGGCAGCGGGATTTTGATTTCATAACGGGGCGGGGTCAGGATGCAAGATGCAGGGTGCAGGGTGCAGGATGCAGGGTGCAGGGTGCAGGATGCAGGATGCAAGAGGCAGGATTCCTTTTTTTCTTGCTCCCTGCCTCTTGCCCCTTGCTCCCTGCCTCTTGCCCCTTGCATCCTGCCTCTTGCCCCTTGCATCCTGCCTCTTGCCCCTTGCTTCCTGCCTCTTGCTTCTTGCATCTTTATTCCCACCCCACAGGAACGACGACAAACGTATCCAGGCCGTGGATGCGGGTGACGAGGTTCACGGCTTTCGGCGTCCCCGGCGCGACATCGCGCAACGCGGTCAGCGGCACGCGGACGACGACAGGCGGTGCCAATTCCACCGTCCGCGCCGGCAAAATGATGTTGTCTGCCACATTGAGCAGATGAGCGCGATCAGATTCGCGCACCCAGACCGGATTGAGTAACACTTCAACCTGATCTTCCAGGTCCAGGCTGATAATTTCCACGGGAAAAGGCATAACATTGATGAGTGTCAGTTGCCACGCCCCCTCGATTTCGTCGAGGCTGGCGAAGATTGTGCGCGACGGCATCACCAGCGCTCGCATCCGGGACTGATGGTCGGCCAAACTATCCAGACGCGCGCCGAAAATTGCCCTATCCCGCCGCCAGTCTTCACTATCCCGCGCCGCCGCCAAGAACTCCGGTCGGCTAAACGCTTCGAGCGCCTGGGCATACGCTCGCTGGATCGCCGGATCGTCGGTGAACGCCGTGGGCAACGGCAGCGCGTCGCCGGGCAGCGCGCCGGTACCGAGCGGGGTGAAGCGTTGTGTTGCCGGATCGTAGAGCCAATACAGCGACCGCCAGTCGAGGGCGAAGTCGCCGCGCCAGAGCGCCGTCAACGCCATAAAGTCGGCCAGAGGTTGCGGCGCGAAGGCGGCGGAGGGCGTGGATGTTCCCGCCTCTACGCCGCGCAAGATGCGCGCCACATCCGCGCGTAGCGCCGGATCATCGCGCGTATCCAGCCCACGGGATACGACGATCCGCGCATACCCGAAACTGCCGCCCGTCACGACCGGTTGCGCCGCAAGATACACGCGCCGGTCGAAATAGACCAGAACGTGGTTCGGGAACGCCGCCAGCGCGCTGCGGGGCGTTTCTTCCAGCACATACAGGCCCCAGCTCGCGCCGTTGACGGTGAGCCGCACAACTTGAGAGGCTGTCGCCGGGATACTGTGCGCGCGCAGCGCCGCCCGGTAGGATTGGCTGAGGAGCGTGTTCTGCCACGGCGTTATGTCGTCCACAGGCCACAGCGTCGCCTGGCGCATCCCGAACACCGTCTTTCCATCGCGGAGGGTCACGACGAAGGGCCAACGGTCACTCGTCAGCGCCGCCGCCTCGATCTCCGGCAGCGACACATCTGCGTCCACGGATGTGTTGTCGAGCGTCACCGTCGCGGGGACGGCCTCTCCTTCTTCCGCAAGATACGCGCCAAATTCCAACGCGCGCGTCCGCAGAGCCGTCAAGCGCTTGACGTTGGCGAGTTTGAGGTCCAGGTACAACGTGGGGACATCGGCGCGCGTAGTCCACGCCGCAAGCGCGCCGCGCGGGTCACGCCAGAAGGCCACCGCCGATGTTCCAAGACGTTGAAACCATCCGCCGTTGCCCGCCAGCCACCCCACCCCCAAAACCAGAAGCAGCGCCAGCGCCCATAGCCAACGTTCGGCCCAAACGACGCGCTGCAAAGCGACGCGCCCCCGCTGCTGCGACTTTGTGATGCGCACTCAGCCTCCCAATACCTGCTCCGGCTGCAAGAAGCTGATTTCGGTGACAGGGAACCGCGCCTTGAGGTCATCCACGAGGCCGTTGAGCGTCTGGGGATCGCCGCAATCGAGGAAGTACGTCAACTGCAAAGCGCCGTCGCGGCTGTCCAGGCGACGAAAATCCACCGCATCCACGTGTTCCAGCAAACAAGCGTTGACCTGCTCGAATAACGATGGCCCGTTCTCTTCGACAAAAACATTCAGGTAGAGGTTGTTATCGCGCCGCCGACGGTTCAACAACAGCCGAACGGACATATAACCCAACAGCAACGCCACGCCGATGAACGTCGGCCAACGCTGCTCGGCGCCCATCCCCAGGCCAATCGCCAGGGCGATGAACAGGAATAGCAACTCCTCCTGCTCCTTGACGGCGGTGCGAAAGCGCACGATGGACAGCGCGCCCACCATCCCCAACGACAGCGCCAACGATGACTTGATGATCGTAATCACCAAGGTCGTCGTGAGCGTCAGCACGGGCAGCAGGTAAGCAAATTTGCGCCGGTTGGCGAGCGACTGTCCGTAATGCTCATAGTACCAGGCGACGCACAGGCTCAGAACCAGTCCTAAAACCATGTTGAGCGCCACCGATACGACCGACAAAACCGGGGGGGCAATCCAATCTCCCATAACTCTCCTAGTCGTCCTTAGTCCAATAGTCTGATGTCTGATAAGTTCCACTCAAAAGTGCAATTGTAACCCAGCCTGCTCCAATTGCAACAGCGCCGCTTTGCGCTCCACACCCGCCGCGTAACCGGTGAGCGCGCCATTCTGTCCCACCACGCGGTGGCAGGGGACGATGATCGCTACCGGGTTCGCGCCGTTCGCCTGCCCCACCGCCTGGAACGCGCGCGGGTGTTCGACTTCCATCGCAATCTCGCCGTAGGTCAGCGTCGCGCCATACGGGATGGTCAACAGTTCCGCCCACACTGCCCGCTGGAAGGGCGTGCCGCGCAAGTCGAGGGGCACGTCGAATTCGCGCAAACGGCGATCGAAGTAGTCGGCCAGTTGCGCGACGGCCGCTTCCAAGACCGGGTTGCTCCCCGGCTTCGGGGCAGCAATGCCGTAACGCGCCATGCGACGCGCTTCCGCCTCGCTCGGTTGCGCGCCGAATCCTAAGCTGCAGATGCCGGCTGCGGTCGCGCAAATCCACAGCGGGCCTAGCAAACTCGACGTGACCACGCACTCACACTGTTCCATGATTCACCTCCACATGCACGCCGCGAGATGCCGGCGCTACGGATCAATCGCTCAACGCCAATACTGTCACCGTCCAGACAGTTCCCGACTGCGCTGCCGTTAACACGCGCTGCGCCGGCCACGCCGCGTATACCAACGCTTCGACCTGATAACTGCCGTCAAGTTGCGGGGTCAGACGATAAGGCTCGTACCCTTGCGCCAACGCCGCCGCAACGATAGCGCGCACATCGGTAGTTAACCCGGTTTCGGGGAAACCACCGCGGAGCGCGTCGTCAACGGCGGACAGCAAACTGTCGGCCGACGCGGTATCCTCGCGCGCCAGGGCCTCACGCGCCATCACCAGCAGCAGCTCCAGCGCCACAGGGGCGGCCTCGCGTGGACGGCGCACGAAATCTGCCGTGATCT
>DAOUAQ010000233.1:0-7267 GCA_034433375.1 Anaerolineae bacterium
GCCGGATCGCGGATGTCGCCAGTGAGTAGGGTCACGCCGGTCGGGATTGGGCGCTCGCTCGTCAGGCCGCGATTCAGCAGGTAGAGGTCTATGCCGCGTTCCACGGCCAGTTGCGAACACGCGGAGCTGATCGTGCCGGTGCCGCCGATGAAGAGGACTTCCATAGTATTCCTCACTCGCTCCAGCCGCGTATCTTATTGGCTAGTTTTATGTATTCAGTATGAGGGCGTTGAGCAAGTTCTGGTGGCAGTAGAATGATGTTTCGCAGGTTGCTGCGGAAGTTATCTAAACCCTCGACCAGGTGATCTCTTCTGAGATGTTCGACCCTCTGAGCGTTCATAATTACCGAATAATTGTCATCTACTGTAATTAACGCGCGGTCATAAGCCAGATGATGCAAAGCGCATAGGGCTATTCCGTTTTTGGTTTCATCTGTACTATTTTCATGGCTGGCGGGTATAATATGTGCGGCCTGCACGAGTTTGAGCTGAATACCACATATTGCGCACCTGAAATTATAAGCAGTCAAAACTCTGTCTTGAAAACTTGTGTCGCGTAGTTTCTTGCGGACAGCGACAACCACTTGTTTTCGTTCATTGTTTGTGATGGTGATTTGTTCATCATTGATATCGGGATGAACAGCTACATCGTTGAGAATCTGACAGTCTTCGTCAAAGCGCCCAAAATCATGAAGAGATACCAGATTTCTCGCATATTCTACGAAAAAATCTTTACGAAAAGTTATGGCGATTTCTTCGTTGCCTTTGTCAGAAGTGGCAAAGCCATTCAGATAGGCGCGGCGTAAGGCTTCTTCTTTAATCTGGATAGAGGCGGACCAAGCAGGCGCCTCATGTTTCCTCAAATCAAACCCAGCAAAAACGTTACCTTCTTCCCACCAACCTAACAATAATGTGGTCCATCCTGTCTCTGGTTCTAACTTTTCTACTTTTGCCTGAATGCGATACTCGTTGTGCGGCCGCATATAGCCGCCGCCATGCGATAGGTTCCAGATGTAGATTTTGACAAAATGACGCTCCGACTCATTGTAGATGTTAATTTTGAATGGATGACTTCGAGAAACATAAAGAACATTCCATCCTGAATCATAAACTGCTTCGACAATTCTATTCAGTAGTTGTGGTTTCGATAGGTTCCCCATACGTTTCACCTGGTTCAAATAACGCTAATTGGTTAATATCCACTGTTTCCGATGTTTCGTACAAGGTTTTTTCTTGTAAATCATCAGCTTCAAATCTAAAGCGGCTGGCTTCTAAGTAACTTTCAACTAATTCTATAGCTATCCATTTGCGGTCCAGAGTTTGTGCAACGTAACCTGTTGTATTAGAACCAGCAAAGGGATCTAACACAATGTCATCTTCGTCGGTCAAGAACTTAATGAAAAACTCTGCAAAACGTGATGGGAATCGCGCAGGGTGGGGCTTGATGCCGGTTTCTTGGCATTGGCGCATGTAGAAGCTATTAGAGTCATTATTTCCCAGCTCTAGTAAATTGGGGGGTATAGCTCCCTTATTATCCCAAGAGAATTTTCCTGTAATATCATGTCCGCTTGGTCTTTTTTTTGCTTTATAACCATTCTCCAAAAGTTTTAACATTGCTGGTGTGTAAGGTTTGAGTACATTGCGGTTATTGGCTTTGGGATATTCTGTTTTTGAGAGCCACCATACTACGTTGACTGAATCTTTCACCCGAATTCGCCTGACGTTAACCCATTCTGCGGGAGCCGGTAGTCTGGCTGGATTGTAATGAAAGAATTCTTGCGCAAGAAAAAAGTTTAACTCTCTCACGAGTCTTATCAAGAGTTCGTATTGATAAATATTGCGAACAGGATGGCCGGGCATATAAGATCCGCCCAAGTCAATGACCAACGATCCATCGTCTTTCATAATTCGTCTAAACTCTTGAGCAAATTTAAGAAACCAAGATATGTATTCATCAGCATCCTTATTGCCATATTCTTTCTTGCTCGTTAAAGCAAAAGGTGGAGAGGTCAAAATCAAATCTATAGATGCATCTTCTATGTGCCGCATAATATCCAGGCTGTTGCCTAGATATGCAGCACCTTTAGAATAAACGTAATATGGTTTCAAACCTTTTATCATGATACTTTTAACCTTTTCGGTGCGTTGCTTGCAGGGTTTTCTTGTCCATTTCTAAGTCATCCAGATCGTAGTGGCGCGGAACATTTTCTTCGGCAAGTAATTCGTGAAAAGCCCATTTTGACATTCCGGCAAGTTCCCGAGATTTGCCAAAGGAGAGCAATTCTTTTTCGTATAGTCGAATGGCTAGTTCGCGTTTTAGACGTTTTTCCTGTTCTGCGTCAGGGATACGTAGAGCGTCTTGCAAGCCTATCGGCAATTCAAGTGTCAGCGTTTGCATGTTACCTCCGTATCGTTTCCTGTGTCTGTATCTCAATCATACCACACAATTCTGAGGTTATCTGGGATTATGCCGCCATTTCTGCTAACTGTTCGTAGATCGGGACCAACGCTGCATAAGTCTTCTGGAAAAGCGGGTATAGCTCCGCATAGACCGCCTGCGCTTGCGGATTCGGCTCGATGACTTCCGCGACGGGATTCATCGCCGTTGCCATCTCGAAGCCAGGATACAGCCCCACGCCGACGCCGCCTGCCAGCGCCGCGCCCATGGATGTGGCTTCGTCCAGGATCGCCAGGCGGTGGATGGGCAGGCCGTACACGTCGGCCATGATCTGGTTCCACAGCCGGCCTTTCGCGCCACCGCCAATGAGCCGCATCGCATCTACGCGCGCGCCCTGCGCCCGGAAGGCGTCCAACGTCATACACAAATTCATCGTTACACCTTCGAGCACGGCGCGCAGCAGATCGGCGTGGGTGTGGCGGATGGTGAGGCCGACGAAGGCGCCGCGCGCTTTGGGATTCCAGTAGGGGCTGCGCTCGCCCATCAGATAGGGCAGGAAGAGCAAGCCGTTCGCGCCGGGCGGCGATTCGGCGGCGCGCTCGTTCATCAGATCATAGACATTCATAGGGAGATCTATCGCTGTTCTGCGTTCACCTTCGCATATCTGATCCCGCGCCCACTGGTACGACGCGCCTGCCGATTGGGTGGTGCCGGTGGGCATGAACATCCCCGGCACGAGGTGGCAGTAGCAGAAAGTGCGATACGCCGGATCGAGCAGCGGTTTGGGCGTCGCCAGCGCGATCCAGGCCGACGAGCCGACGTAGTTGTAGGCCGCGCCCTCAGCGACGACGCCCGCGCCCGTCGCGGCGCACACGCCGTCCCCGCCGCCGATGACGACAGGCGTGCCGGCTGCCACACCGACCTCTTCCGCTACGGACGGCAACACCTCGCCGACCACAGCGATGGAGCGGTGAACATCGGGCAACTGTGCGGGGTCGATTTCGGCCGCTTCGAGGATGCGCGACGACCACGCGCCGGTCGTCAGATCGTACAAGTCCATGCCGGAAGCGTCCGACATATCGGTGACGAAATTGCCGGTCAGCCGGGCGACCACGGCGTCTTTGGCGTGGACGAATTTGTAGGCGTTGCGGTAGATATCCGGCTGGTGGTCGCGGATCCACAGCATCTTGAGCAGCGAGTAGCTTTCGCTGAGGCGGTGTCCGGTGATCGCATACATCTCATCGAACGAGACGCGTTCCAATAACCAGTTGACCTGCTCCGTGCTGCGTTGGTCGGCCCAGATAATGGCGGTGCGCAGTGGCTGCGCATCTTTGTCCAGTGGAACAGCCGCCATCATCTGCCCGCTGAAGGTGATGCAGGCGATGTCGTCGCGTCGCACGCCGGTCTGTTCGAGCAGTTGGTGGGTGGATGTACACACGGCCTGCCACCAGTCTTCCGGGTTCTGCTCGGCCCAGCGGGGATGCGCGTACTCGGTGGTATAGCCATAAAAGGCGCTGCCAACGAGATGCCCCTCTGCATCGTAGAGCGTGGCTTTATTGCCGGTGGTGCCGAGATCGTGCGCCAGGACGTAGTTTTTCATTGTTGTTCTCTTTGGACAGGATGAGCAGGATTTTCTGGATTGGGAGTGAAACCACGAATCTTCACGAATAGAAACCAAATTCGTGAAGATTCGTGGTTTACAAGCTACTCTACCAGAATTGCCTCAATCTGTTGCTGTTCCTCGTCGCTGATCGTCAAATTTTTCACCGCCGCGACGGCATCTTCGATTTGGCTGACCTTGCTCGCGCCGATGAGCGCCGAGGTGACGGTGGCGCGGCGCAGCACCCAGACGAGCGCCAATTGCGCCATCGTCTGCCCGCGCGCCTTGGCAATCTCGTTGAGCTGGCGGACTTTCGCCAGTTGTTCGTCGGTGATGTGCTCTGGGCGTAAGAAATACGCTTTAGCGGCCCGCGAATCGGCGGGAATCTCGCCGCCGAGATAGCGATCCGTGAGCAACCCCTGCGCCAGCGGCGAGAAGCAGATACAGCCGATGCCCTCCGCGTCCAGCGTGTCCAGCAGGCCATCCTCGATCCAGCGGTTGAACATACTGTACGACGGTTGGTGAATCAGGCAGGGTGTCCCCAGGTCGCGCAAAATCTGCGCCGCCTCCGCCGTGTGTTCCGGCGAGTAGTTGGAGATGCCGGCATAGAGCGCGCGCCCGCTGCGCACGGCGAAATCGAGCGCGCCCATTGTTTCTTCCAGCGGTGTCTCCGGGTCGAAGCGGTGGCTGTAGAAGATGTCCACGTATTCCAGCCCCATACGCTCGAGGCTCTGGTCGAGGCTGGCGATGAGGTACTTGCGCGATCCCCACTCGCCGTAAGGCCCGGCCCACATCCCGTACCCGGCCTTCGTCGAGATGATGAGTTCGTCGCGGTAGGGCCGCAAGTCCTGCGCCAGGATCTGCCCAAAGGTGATCTCGGCGGAGCCGGGTGGGGGGCCGTAGTTGTTCGCCAGGTCGAAGTGGGTGATGCCCAGGTCGAAGGCGCGCTGCGCCATCGCGCGGGCATTTTCCAGCGTATCCACTCCGCCGAAGTTGTGCCATAGACCGAGCGAAATAGCCGGCAATTTCACCCCGCTGCGCCCACAGCGATTGTAGACCATCGAATCGTAACGGATATCAGATGCAACGTAAACCATAGTTCCTCCTGTTTGAGTTATCAGCAGTCAGCCATCAGCTATCAGCCTTCAGCTTTCTGGCTGATCGCTGAAAGCTGACGGCTGATCGCTATCGGCTAAGATATTTATCCAAAAAACGGACGATTGCCGGGAACATCACCAGCTTGTTCTTTAGCTTGACGACGCCATGTCCCTCGTCGTCGAAGACCTGGAATTCGACCGGCACGCCGCGCGCTTGCAGGGCGGCGACGAGTTGCTCGGCTTCGCTCAAGGGCACGCGCGGGTCATTTGCGCCATGGACGACGAACAGCGGCGCGACGATGTTGTCCACATGGCGGATCGGCGCGATGCTCTCCAGGAACTCACGGTCGCGCGCCAGACTGCCGTACTCGGCCTCGCGGTAGGCGCGGCGGTAGGCGCTGGTGTTCTCCAGGAAGGTGACGAAGTTGCTGATGCCGACGACATCCACGCCGGCGGCCCATAGCTCCGGGTAAGCCGTGAGCGCCGCCAGCACCATAAAGCCGCCGTAGCTGCCGCCGTAGACGACGATCCGGTTATTGTCGACGCCGGGCTGTTCGCGTAGCCACTGCGCGGCATGGGCGAGATCGGCCACCGAGTCCATGCGCTTTTCTACATCGTCGAGGTGGCTGTAGGCTTTGCCGTAGCCGGTGGAGCCGCGCACGTTCGGCGCGAGCACGGCGTAGCCGTTGTTCACCAGGTATTGGATGAAGAACGTGAAGAGCGGCTGGAACTGCCCCTCCGGCCCGCCGTGGACGACCACGACGGCAGGTACAGGTTCGCCGCTTTCGTTCTGCGGTTTGAAGAACCATGCCGGAATAGTGCGCGGCGTCCCGTCGGCATCTGTATCGAACGTGGGATAGCGAATCAGTTCCGGCGCGACGAAGTTCTCCGTCGCCAGGCCGCCGTGTGATGAGCGCGTGACCGGATAGACAGTGTCGTCCGTCAAATCCCACACGTAGATGTCGGCGGCGCGCGTGGCGTTGGTGAGAGCGAACGCGATACGCTGACCGTCCGGCGCGAAGACCGGCCGGTCACCCCGGACAACGCCTGCCAATTCTGCGACGCCGGGGGCCGTGCGTGTTGCGCCCGAGGCGAGGTCGTACAGGCGCAGGTGATGCGCGCCCTCGACGTTGACGATGTAGGCCAGGCTGCGTCCGTCCGGTGAGAGCGCCATCCCGTCGCAGTCCCACTCCGGCGCGATGAGACGTTCCAGTTCACTCGTTTCGAGATCGAGGCGGGCGATGTAGAGGAAGTCGGCGTCCAGGTCGGTGATGAGGTAGAGCGCGCGTCCGTCGCTGGAATAGTGCGTATCGGTGAAGCGCACGGCATCTTCCGAGGTGAGCAACTGCTGTGCCGTGCCGTTCGTCAGGTTGATTTCCAGCAGTGTGTGGCTGAACGAGCTGGACGTGCGCGTGACGACGGCACGCTTCCCGTCCGGCGCGATATCCACGTTGGTGAGAAAACCCGGCGCGTCGTTTTGCCAGATCAGTGTGGCCTCTCCGTCCAATGGCTGCCTGTAGAAATCGAACAGGGCTGGATTGCGGCGGTTGGCGGCGAAATAAACGGCCGCGCCGTCTGCGGCGCCGCCATCCTTTGCCCAGGCGCCGAATGAATGTGTAACCTCTTCGAAGCCTTGCGTGAGGTTGACATCTGGTGTTCCATCTTCGCTGAGTAGGAAAAGTTGCTGTTTCTCGTTGCCGCCGATGTCGCGCGTGTAGAGCAGGCGGCACTTGCCGTGGCCGTCCTCTGCGGGTGCAAATTGCGCCATCATAACGCGATCTATCTCGAAGGTCAGTTGTTCAGGCCACAGAATCGTTCCCGGCTCACCGGTCAGCGGCACTTGCCAGACCTGCGGCATCCCGGTAATGTCGGTGAGAAACGCCAGCCGCTTCCCGTCGCCGGAGAACGTTGGGCCGTAGGCATTTCGGACGTTGAGATAGCGTGCGATGCTCGTGGATTTTGGCATACTACCCTCCTCAAAATAGACCGCGAATCTCGCCAATCTACGCGAATCTATCCTAAAATCAGCGAAATTCTATACTGGGCAGAAGCATATTGCAATTTTGGTACACGGATGAACACGGAAAACACGGATTTCTTTCCCTAAAAATCCATAGAATCCGTGAAATCCGTGTACGATTCTTCGATTCCTGATTGCAAGATCATCTTGACT
>DAOUAQ010000234.1:0-8798 GCA_034433375.1 Anaerolineae bacterium
AGGTTGTCCGTCTCTTTGGAGCGACTCTCCAACACTTGCCCGTAGACCTCATCCGTGCTGACCTGGTGATAGCGTTCCAGCCCCAACCTCTTCGCGGCCTCCAACAGCACGTAGGTGCCGAAGACGTCCGTCTGGATGAAGGACCCCGGCTCCATCAGCGAGCGGTCCACGTGCGTCTCGGCGGCAAAGTTGACAATGGTATCCACGCTGTAGGTCGTCAACGCAGCCTCGACCGCCACACCGTCGCAGATGTCACCCTTCACAAAAGCGTAACGCCCCGCGAACTTGTCCGCCACATCCTGCAAGTTCTCCAGACGCCCGGCGTAAGTCAGCTTGTCGTAGGCGACGATGAAATAATCAGGATATTTCTCCAACATATAGCGCACAAAATTGGAACCAATGAACCCGGCTCCACCCGTGACCAGCAACCGTTGCATAACGTTCCCTCCCCTTGAGTGTAGTTGAAAGTTAGCGTCTGCCATAACATTCAACTTTCAACCTTCAACTTTGAACTTTCAACTAAATTCTACCACACATTGACGAAACCCCATGATAATGTAGAATATACCAGTTATGGAATATCGTGTTGACGCGCCGTTAATCGTGCAGGGTGACCGGACTGTGCTTCTCGAAGTGAACAACGCGCACTACGAGGATGCCAGAGATCATCTCGCGCGCTTCGCCGAGTTGGAAAAAAGCCCGGAGTATATCCACACCTACCGCATTTCTTCCCTCTCGTTGTGGAATGCGGCCTCGGCGGGGATGACCGCCGATGAAATCCTTGAGGGTCTGCACGACTACGCCAAGTATCCCCTGCCCGATAACGTCATCGTCGAAATCAAAGAGGCGATTGGGCGCTACGGGCGTGTGCGGCTCACCCGCGATCCCAACGATCCCACCCGCCTGCGCTTGATGTCCGACGATCCGCTCCTGTTGATGGAACTGGAGCGCAACCGCAACCTCAAAATCTACATCCTCGACCGCCTAGGGCCGCACACACTGCAAGTCCCGGCCTCGCGGCGCGGACACGTCAAGCAGGCGCTCGTCAAGGCCGGGTATCCCGCCGAAGACCTCGTCGGCTACCTCGACGGCGGTGTGCTGCCCATCCAATTGCGCGAGATGACGGCGGAGGGGCTGCCCTTCACCATCCGGCACTACCAGCGCGATGCCAGTGACGTTTTCTGGGCCGACGGCTCCGATGCGGGTGGCGCGGGTGCGATAGTGTTGCCCTGCGGCGCGGGGAAAACCATCGTCGGCATGGTCGCCATGACGCTGGCGCAGACGAACACGCTCATCCTCACGCCCAGCACCGTGGCAGCGCGTCAGTGGCGCGAGGAACTGCTCGACAAAACCACCGTCACCGCCGATATGATCGGCGAATACACCGGCTTGCGCAAGGAAATCCGCCCGATCACTGTCACCACGTACCAGATCCTCACGCATCGCAAGCGCGGGACGAAAGATCAACACCTGCCGTTGGAACAGGAATTCCCGCACTTCGGGCTGTTCAACGAGGGCAACTGGGGCCTCATCATCTACGACGAAGTCCATTTGCTGCCCGCGCCGGTCTTCCGTATCACGGCGGAACTGCAAGCGCGCCGCCGCCTGGGGCTGACCGCCACCCTCGTCCGCGAGGACGGGCGCGAGGAAGACGTCTTCTCACTCATCGGGCCGAAGAAGTACGACGTGCCCTGGCACGACCTCGAACGCCAGGGCTGGATCGCGCCGGCGATCTGCTACGAGATCCGCGTGGACATGCCGGAGGCCGAGCGGCTGGAATACATCGTCGCCGAAGAGCGGCAGAAATATCGCATCGCGGCGGATAATTCCGTCAAACTGGACATTCTGGATCGGCTGCTCAAGTACCATGAAGGCGAACAGGTCCTTGTCATCGGGATGTACCTGCAACAACTGGAAAAAATCGCCAAACATTATGGCTATCCCCTCATCACCGGCGACACGAAGGTTGCGGAACGCGAGGAACTGTACGAGAAGTTCCGCACGGGCGAAGTCAAAACCCTGGTGGTCTCCAAAGTGGCGAACTTCTCCATTGACTTACCCGATGCCAGCGTCGCCATCCAGATTTCGGGGACGTTCGGCTCCCGGCAAGAGGAAGCGCAGCGGCTTGGCCGTATCCTGCGCCCCAAACCGGATGGGCGGCAAGCGTATTTTTACACGATTGTGAGCAAAGAGACGGTAGATCAGCAATACAGCGCCAATCGCCAGCGTTTTTTGACCGAGCAAGGCTACCGCTATCTCATCCTCTACGATGAGGAGATCCCTGGTGCGCTTCCGCACACGCAACAGCGTTAGCGTCGGCGGGCGCGGTCAGGAGACCGGCCTGAGCATAAGATACCAGTATTCAGTTCCAGTTCAGTGAAAGTATAGCATGAAGAAACCAGACACCTCAAGCGCAGCAGCCATGTGTCCCCCTGAGGCGCTTGCGCCAAATCTCAATTACGTGTGGTTGCAGCCTGGCAAGCCTGTGCCCCCCCAGGCGGCGCCGCCTTTTTGGACGCTGACCGGGGACGATAGCCTTGCCGATTTCATCGAGCGCCTGGCGGCGCAGGAATGGCGAACGGATTTCATCCGCCAGCAAATCACTCGTCTCAAGCTCAAGCCCAAAGGGCTGCGTCGCGTTGACTTGATCCGCCAACTCGTTGAAGGGTTTCTCGACCCCGACCGTTTTACCCGGCAGTTGAACACACTCAACGACGAAGAACAGCGGTATTACCTTCATCTACTCCTTTCTACACAGATAATGGGACTACGCACACAACCGGCATCGCTTGATCGCATGTTGTCTCTCACCAGGCCCGCTACGGTGTTGACGCAGCGCATACTCGACGCCGGCCTGGGATTGACCGATGAGGGGGGACAGTTCTACGTCCCCTTCGAGATGTTCAAGCTGCTCCCGCCGGTTTACCTTCCTTTCAGTGTGGAACCATCGCCGGCAACTTACGTACCGGCTGCCGATCCACACCTGCTGCTCATAAAAATTCACCAACTCCTCAACCTGGTGCAGTCCAACACATATCGCATCCGTCCTCGTCCGCGTTGGCGCACGCCTCGCGCGGCATATTATGGCAATGAATATCAGATTTGGCCTCCTATACCGGCCGATGCCCAACGTCTGCAGGACAATCCACCGCAGCAAAGCACCATAACTTTGTGTCCACCGGAGCCATATCTCGATGAAGCGACCATCGCCGCGTGGTCTGGCAGCCTGGACCTTACGCCAACCATCGCCGAATACCTCTATCACGCGCTGATCAACGCCCAACTCCTGCTGCCGGGCCTGCCGGTGACGCTCAACAATGCGCTGATCCAACCGTGGATGATGCGGACCCCCAACGACCAACTCAAGGCCCTCTATCGCATCTACCGCAACGTAGCGGAATGGGCCGACTGGTGGCCCGACTGGCGCGCCGGCGACATCCAGATCCAATGGTATTATCAGAATTTCTGGATGTTGTCGGGGGTTGATAACGCACTGCGGACGACGCAGTACACACTGCGGTGGGTGATTCTGGACATCCTGGCCTACCTGCCGCATGATGTCTGGCTCTCGGTGGATAAGGTCTCTCGATTTCTGGTCAAATTGTATCCTGAACCGAGCACCCATTATTACCAGCAGGGATTGTTGTGCAAGGATGCGCGCGACAACTGGGAAGGTTTTCTGGACTCTGCGCTGCGCGCGACGTTGCGCGGTCCTTTGCACGTGATGGGACTGGTGGAAGCCGCGCCTGATGTGGAGAATATCGCGCTTTTCCGGCTGCGACATTTACAGGGCTTGCACTGGAATCGCGCCGAGGCGCTGCTGGATGAAACGGCTACACCTTTCAGCCGCGACGATGTGGCTTTCAGACCGCGTGAGCTGGCGTTGGCGATCACGCCGCCGGCGCGCTCTGAATTTCTCGCCGCAGTGCAGCAGTGGAGCGAACCGCGCGGCCTGGTGGATAACAAACTGCGTTATCAACTGGACGTTTCCCGCCTGCACAAAGCCTTCGAGCAAGGCGAAACCCCAGAGTCGCTCGCCGCAACCTGGGAACAGCACGCCGGCTTTCCGCCCCTGCCAGACGTGCAGAAGTGGTGGCAATCGTGGTGGGCGCGCTACGGTCACATCCGGCTTTACACGGGACAGACGACGTTGGTGACGCGAGATGAGTTCACGATGCAGGAGCTACAAGTCGCCTTGCCGACAATGCGCCAGGCGATCCTGGGTCTGGTCACGCCGCGGGTGGCGCTGCTGGAAACGGAACATGTCAACCGCATCGTGAGCGGTCTGGAGCGCCAGGGCTACATGCCCAAGGAGGAAGCGTGATGGCGGAAAAACTCAAGCAATCACTCGACCTCTATCACATAGACGCGCTCAGGCAGATCGCCGAACACCTGAACATTAGCCAGCCCAAAGGCCCGGCGCGCAAAACCTGGCTCGTGGATGCGGTCAGCGACAAAATCCGCGAGATTGCCGGTTCCGCCACATTCATCGGCAACCTCAGCCAAGCCGAACGTGCGCTCTTGGGACTGTTGCTCAAAAACGGCGGCGTTGGCACGCAGCGCACGGTCACGCTGCCGCTGATGAAGGCCGGCCTTGTTTACGTCGAGGGGCAAGACGCCACCCTCGACCGTCCCCGATTGCGCAATGTGGTCTTGAACTTGATGTATAAAGGCTTGTTGCTCAACCTTGACGACCTGAGCGGCACGTCCTCACGCCGCACATTCGAGCCTTTCGACAAAATCGGCATTGCCCCGGAGGTGAGCAGCGCGCTGCCACGCAACCTGCTCACGCTGCCGGCGCCCGTCGCCGCGCAAACGTTCACGCCGCCAGCGCGCGTCGAAAGCCAAGACCTCGAACTGTGCTTGCGGCAGTTGTTTTTCCTGTGGGCGGAACTGCGCCGCGAACCGGTGAACCTCTTGAAATCCGGCGGCATCGGCAAACGTGACCTGCGCCGCATCACCAAAAGCCTGCTCCTGGACGAGGAACGCGACGCCGAGCGTTTACTGTGGATGGTAACTATCCTGCAAGCTCTGAACGTGCTCAAAAACACCCAGGAGACACTCACTGCGGCCGATACGGATGCCGTCAAATTGTTCTGGGATGCGTCGCCGCGCGTTCAATTAGCCACGATCCTGCAAAGCTACGCCAACGTGACGCATAGCCTGGATTTGGACTTGAGCGCGATTGCCCAGTATACCTACTATGCGTCTGTCCAGATGCGCCCGTCGAAGGAGGTACGCGGGCAGACGCTCGCTTTGCTCAAAGAAATCGCCGAGTCGCAGTGGTTTCCGTTCCCGCTGTTTGTGGCGTTCCTGAACGAAGGGCGCAGCGGAAGTCTGGTGGTGGCCGATTTTGCGATCAACTCGCTCTACGCCAACCTGCGTTGGTACGCTGCCGGCCGCCGCGACGACTTGACGGCGGCGCTGACTGTCCTCGACCAGCAAGCAGCGCTGGGCGTGCTCAAAGAACTTCAGGCGTTCGGCGTGGTGGAACTGGGCTACGCGGCAACCGGTGAGGTCCCCGTGGCGCTGCAACTCACACCGCTGGCCCGCGCGCACTTCGCCAATCAACCGTTTGCTGTGGCAGAAAAAAGCGGACAGGTGATCCTGCAACCAGACTTTCAAATCCTGGCGATAGGGCCGGTGGCGCTGCACACCCTCGCCAACCTCGAACGTTTTGCCGCACGCGAGAAATTCGCCGAGAGCGTCGTCGCCTACCGCATCACCCGCGAGGGCACGTACCAGGCTTTGCAGCGCGGCGAATCGCCGCACACCATCTGCGCCTTTCTCGAAGAGGCTACCGGACAGCCCGTCCCGCAAAACGTCACCCGCACACTGGAAGACTGGGGCGAGCAGTATGAGCGGATCGTCATCCGCCGCGATATTACCGTCCTGCAAACCGACGATCCGGCAATGCTCGACCGGCTGTTGAACGAAAAAACGACCGGCAGCCTGCTGCGCCGCCTGGACGCACACACCGCCTGGCTGCGCGCCAAAGACACGGCCAAACTTGAGTCGTATTTGCAGCAGCAAGAGATGTTGCCGGCCTACTCGCAAGGGCCGGAGGCGGACTTGCCCCACAGCCTGCGCTGGGATCAAGATGTGCTGCGTCCGCGCCATCCCATGCCGAGCTTGTACGTCACCGGCACACTGCGCCGTATGGCCGCGCAGAACAGCGGACACTGGGAACTGACCCGCCAAAGCGTGCGCGCTGCCGTCGCCGCCGGCATGGATATCCCGGCGATTATTGCGCTGCTGGCGCAGATGACAGGCGCGCCGCTGACGACGGAATGGCAGAAGCAACTCAAAGCCTGGGGCAGCCACTTCGGCGATGCGCAGACGGCGTCGGTGATCCTATTGCGCCTGGAAAGCGACGACGCCCTGCAAGAACTGCGCCGCGCCGACCGCCGTTTGAGCCGTTGGATTAAGCCTCTGCCACAAGCCGCCGGTCTGGGCATTGTGGATGAGAAACATTGGGAAGAAATCCAAACCGTGCTGGCCGAATGGGGAATTGACGTCAAAGCCGAGCATTGGTGGTAGTGCGTTGATGCATGAGATGCGCCTACCAGTACCTTCGTCATATTGGCATACCTGGTAAAAATGTTATAATGGAGTATAAGTTATCGTCATACGGAGGCTATGCATGAGCCCAGCACAACCTAGCGCAGCAGATCGAAAGAAGGCCGAGGCACTGTACCAGGAGGCGCTCACCGCTTACGAACGTTGGGACGTTGAACTCGCCGTCAAAAAGCTCGAAAACACCCTGGAACTGAATCCTAACAACCCTTCCTACCACATGAACCTGGCGCAAATCCTCTCTCGCGCGGGAGATTTTGATCGCGCGCTCCGCGCCCTGGCAAACTACCTGCGCCTCGCGCCGGATTCACCGGTCGCCAGCCGCGTGGAGCAACTCTTCGCCAGCGGCATGGATCCCGTCGAAGAGAGCCTCACCGACCGGATGACCGCTGCCCAAATGCCCATTGACATGATCGGCGCGGCGATTCAAATGTGGATGGAATTCCGCATCGCCCTGGGCGAGGAGCCGTTGAGCATCCCCAAGCCCGAAGCGTGGGCGGCGGCGCTCGATTACACCGTCCGCAAAGTCAACCTGCGCGACGTGCCGCTGGACAAACTTTCCTCATTCTACGAGGTGACCGCGGACACCGTCCGCAAACACAACGCCACGTTGGTCAAGATGCTCGACATTATGCCGTGCGATTATCGCTACTTCACCGGCGCGCAAAATCCGCTCGACAAACTCGTGGAGGCGGCGGAACTGCTGGAAGAGCTGGAAAACCGTTTCAACGAAGATTAGCTTCATTATCTCGTGATTTTGGCTATAATAAACGCGGGGGCCTGCACAGCCCCCGCGATTCCGTTAGAAACTGTACTCGTCAGGATGATATTGAACAACCGCCAAGTCGCCAAGTACGCCAAGAAATCCTAAAAACTTGGCGCGCTTGGCGTCTTGGCGGTAGAAATGGGCGCGCTCCAGGTGTTCAATATCCTTCTGACCAGTACAGATTCCGTTAGAAACAGTCACTTGGCTAAAGACTACGCGACTAACGACTATCTGACTACCTTAAGGAACACTTATGCACATCGTCTATCGTGACAAAGAGTGGTTCGTGGAGCAGGCAATGACCGTCAACCAAATGCTGAAGCATCTCAAACTGCTCCCCGAAAGCGTGTTGGTTGTCCGCAACGGACGGCTGGTCGCCGAAGACCAGAAAGTTCAGCCCGGCGACGAGGTCAAAATCGTCTCGGTCGTTTCGGGGGGCTGAGGATGCGCTGTCGTCGCTGTGAAAATCCCGGCGCAATCAACATGCGCCAGCACAAACTGTCGCTGTGCGACGTTCACTATCCTGAGTGGTTCCTCGAACAGACGCAACGCGCCATCAAAAAATACGCCATGTTCACCCACGCCGAGCGTGTCCTCGTCGCCGTTTCGGGCGGGAAGGACAGTCTGGCGCTGTGGGATGTGCTGCTGAAACTCGGTTATCAGGCCGATGGTCTCTACATTGACCTGGGAATTGACCGTGACACCGCCTACTCGGCCTGCTCGCGGGAGAAAGCCGCCGCTTTTGCCGCGCAATACCCCACGGCGCGGTTGATGATCGTGGACATCTGCCAGCTTTACGGCGAAAACATCATCCAAGTCGCGCAACGCCGTCATCGCCCGCAGCGCCCGTGCTCCATCTGCGGCCTTATCAAGCGCCACGAAATGAACCGCATGGCCCTCGAAGGCGGCTACGACGTCCTGGCGACCGGGCACAACCTCGACGACGAGGCGGCGACGCTCTTCGGCAACGTCTTGCACTGGCAGGCGGACTATCTCCGGCACCAGTTCCCCGTCCTTCCCGCCGATGGACAAGGGCTGGCGCGCAAAGTCAAGCCGTTCTGCCGCTTCTACGAGCGCGAGACCGCCGCCTACACCCTCATCCAGGGCATTGATTACATCGAAGATGAATGTCCCTACGCCGTTGGCGCGACCAGCCTGGCGCACAAAGCCACCCTCACCCAGATGGAGCACGACTCGCCGGGCGCGAAGATGCACTTCTACACGAATTTTCTCAAAGCGAAAGAAACCGGCCTGTTCGCCGCCAATGAGACCGCGCCAGAACTGCACCCGTGTTCGCGCTGTGGGCAGCCGACCAGCGCCCCCGACCTGTGCAACTTCTGCCGGTTGTGGGAGCCTATCGCAAACGGAAATGACACAACAACAGAAATAGAAATGATGTCAGCAGATTGAGCAGATTAAGCAGATTTCCGTCTTCTCTTTCAACTTTCAACCTTCA
>DAOUAQ010000235.1:0-16768 GCA_034433375.1 Anaerolineae bacterium
TCTCTACCAGCAGGAAGGAGTAGATATGGCGACGAAAGCGCTCTGTATCACTTTGTTAGGCAGCCCCAGCGTGACGGTGGATGGCGAGCCGGTGACCGGTTTTGTCTCCAGCAAGGCCCAGGCGCTGGTCTTCTATCTGGCTGCTACAGGCCACCCTCAAACCCGCGAGAGTTTGGCCGGTTTGCTCTGGAGCGACCGGCCGGAAAGCGCCGCCAAAAACAGCCTGCGCAATACCCTTACCAACCTCCGCCAATTGATCGGACCCTATCTGCACATCACCCATCAGACGGTTGCCCTCAATCGGGAAGCATCCATGAATGTGGACAGCGAACGCTTTACAGCCAGGTTATCCAGCGTTCAGTGGGATGGAACAGCGACTGTGACGCCGGATCCCGAAGATCTGATCGCACTCAAAGAGGCTGCTGATCTGTATCGAGGTGAGTTTCTGGCCGGTTTTTACGTCACCGAAGCGCCTCTGTTCGAGGAGTGGATGTTGGCCGAGCGGGAGTATCTGTGCCGGGAGTGGGAGGGAGCGTTGGAGAGACTCGTGCGAGGCCATAGCGCGCGTGGGGAACTCAAGCCCGCTATTGCCTTCGCCCATCGCTGGCTGGCCGTGGATCCCCTGCGCGAGGCTGCGCACCGCGCTTTGATGGAGCTGTACGCCTGGTCCGGCGACCGTTCTGCGGCCATGCACCAGTACCAGATGTGTGCCCGGGTTCTGGCAGAGGAACTGGGGGTAGAACCCGCAGAAAGGACCCAGGAGCTACACGAACGGTTGCTCAAGGGCGAAATCCCCATTGCGCCTATTGCTGTCGAAGTCCTGCGGGAACACGAACTGAGGACAGTCGGCGTGTGCCCCTACCGCGGCCTGGCTGCGTTTCGAGAAGCGGATACCGCTTTCTTCTTCGGGCGAGAGACGTTCACCGCGCGGCTGATAGAGGCAGTTCGGACGCGACCGGCGGCAGTGATTGTTGGCGCATCGGGATCGGGCAAGTCGTCGGCGGTGTATGCCGGGATGCTGCCGCGACTCCACGCGGCAGGAAACTGGCGCGTTATCGTCTTTCGACCCGGCGCTCAGCCCTTTCACGCGCTTGCAGCGGCGCTGTCCTCCCTTCTGGAGCCAAAAATGCGCGAGACCGCGCGATCGTTCAAAACCCATCGTCTGGCCGAGGCATTGAATCAAGGAAACGCCGACCTCTACGATCTCGCAGAACAAGCGGTGCAGAAAGACGCCGGTTTCAATCGTCTGCTGGCGCTGGTGGATCAGTTCGAGGAACTGTACACCCTTTGCCCACAGCCCGAAATCCGCCAGCGCTTCCTGGATATACTGCTGGCAGCGACCGAGTACGCAGCGAAGAAAGAGGAACCATCCTTTGTCCTCTTGCTCACGATGCGGGCCGATTTCATGGGCCAGGCGCTGACGCACCGCGCCTTCGTCAATGTGCTGCAAACCTCGTCACTGTTGCTAGGACCGATGACGCGGGAAGAGCTGCGAACCGTCATCGAAAAGCCGGCCGAGAAGCAGGGAGCAGCCCTTGAAGCCGGACTGGCGGAGCGGCTCCTGGACGATGTAGGAGACGAACCGGGCAACCTGCCATTATTGGAATTCGCGCTGACCCTGCTGTGGGAGCGGCTCGACCGGGGCTGGATGACCCACAAAGCCTACGAAGCAATCGGGCGCGTGGAGGGAGCCTTGGCCCGCTACGCCCAACAGGTGCACGACAGTCTGGCGCAGCGGGAGCGCGAAAAAGCCCAGCATATCTTTGTCCAATTGGTGCAACCGGGCGAAAGCACCGGAGACACCCGCCGGGTGGCAACCCAGGCGGAGATCGGCCCGGAAAACTGGCCCTTGGTGCAATACCTGGCGGAAAAACGCCTGGTGGTCACGGGACGAGATACCCTCACCGGCAACGAAACCGTCGAGGTGGTGCATGAGGCGCTGATCGGGCGCTGGGGACAACTGCAAGCCTGGATGAACGCCAACCGCGCCTTTCGCACCTGGCAGGAACGATTGCGCGCCGCCTTATACCAATGGGAAATCAGCGACCGCGATGAGGGCGCCTTGCTGCGCGGCGTCCTCCTGGCGGAGGCCGAGTCCTGGCTGGCGCAAAGGACGACCGATCTAAACGCCGCCGAAAGCGCCTTTATCCAGGCCAGTGTCGCCTTGCGGGAACGGAGAAAAGCCGAACGGGAAGCCCAACGGCAGCGTGAGTTGACGCAAATCAGCATCGGCCTGGCCTCCCAGGCGCTGCTCGAACTCCAGGGCCGTTTCCCCGAACGCGCGGTGCTGCTGGCGCTGGAAGCGTTGGAAAACTACCCCTACACCTGGCAGGCAGAACGCGCCCTGGGCCAGGCCGTCCTGGGCAGCCGGCTGCGTTTGATTTTGCGGCATAGCGCGCCGGTCAATACGGCCATCTGGTCGGCAGACGGGACGCGCATCCTCACCGCCAGCCAGGACGGCGCGGCAAAAGTATGGGATGCGCGCACCGGCGCAGAACTGGTCACATTCACCGGTCACAAAGATGGGGTAATTGCGGCGCTGTGGTCGCCCGCTGAGGAACACGTCGCTACCACTGCCAGGGACGGCGCCGTGAAAGTGTGGGATGCCGCCACCGGCGCGGAAGTGCTGACGTTGGCCCATCCCGCCACGTTGATGGTGGCAATGTGGTCGCCGGTGGGAAAGGAACTCCTCACAGCCCACGCTGACGCCACAGCTCAGGTTCGGGATGCGGCCACCGGTGAGTTGCACCTGATGTTATCGGGACACACCGGTCGGATTAACGTAGCAGCATGGTCGCCTACAGGAGGACATATTCTCACCGGCAGCGCGGATCACACCGCCTGTGTTTGGGACGCGCTGACGGGCGAGGAAGTGTTCACCCTGTGTGGACACACGGCTCAGGTTCAGTGGGTAGTGTGGTCGCCGGACGGTTCGCGTATCGTCACGGCCGGCGACGATGGCATAGTTAGGGTATGGGAAGCCCAAACTGGCAAGGAAATTCTGACACTCTCGAAACACCACGTGCCGGCATACCATCCGGCCTGGTCCCCGGCAGGGGAACGGCTTGCCACCAGTGGTCACACAGTGGGCACAGCGCAGATATGGGATCTGGCTGCATCGTCGCCGACGTATGGGAAGGAATTGTTCACCCTCGCCGGACACACGGATGTCATCTACCATTTGGCGTGGTCGCCCGACGGCTCGCGCCTGGCCACTGTCAGCCAGGATGGCAGAGTCAAAATCTGGGATACGGCGACGGGTGAAGAATGTTATGTTCTTTTTGGGCATACGGGGGCAGTCAAGAACGCGGCGTGGTCGCCTTTGGGGGATCGTATCCTCACGATCAGCGATGACGGGACAGCCAAAGTGTGGGAACCCGACCCGGCGCTGCTCACAATCACCGGCCTGGAAGACCTGGAAGGGGGAGTGGCATGGTCACCCAGAGGCGACCGCATTGCTGCCGGTTTCAGCAACGGCACAGCGAAAGTTTGGGACGCAGCCACAGGCGAGGAACTTCACATCCTTTCGGGCACAGAAAGAACGGTCTTTCCCCTGCCTGGCTGGTCCCCATCCGGCGACCGGCTCCTGACCCTCAATCTCTGGAATGAAAGCCTCGACAAGCTGAGCGCCAGGATATGGGATACCACTTCAGGGAAAGAACTCCTGACCCTTTTCGGTCATTCGGGGAACGTGTTCGGCGGGGGATGGTCGCCCGATGGCAAACGCGTTGTTACCGGCGGTGAGGGAGATAGCACCGCCAGAATATGGGATGCGGAAACAGGCGAGGAGCTTCTTACCTTCAGGGGGCATACCGGAGGGGTATGCAGCGCCAGGTGGTCACCAGATGGGAAAACGATCGCGACCGCCAGCCGTGATGGCACCGTGAAGATCTGGGATGCAACGACTGGACAAGTCATCAAAACTCTCTACCATCAAGGCTCGGATTTCAGTGTGACCGTGGTGGCCTGGTCGCCGGATGGGAAGCGTGTCGCCGCCCACAGCAGCGACGGCGTCGGGCGAATCTGGGACGCCGCTACCGGCGCAGAACTCGTGACGTTCACCGGGCACACCAGTGACGTGTGGATGCTCGTATGGGCACGCAGTGGGGCGCGCCTCTTCACCGGCGGGGACAACACGGTGCGGGTGTGGGACACGACCACCGGCGCAGAACTGCTCTGTTACGATTTGGGATACTTTGCGGATGTAGCCCTGTCGCCCGATGAGACGCGCATCGTCACCGGCGCTTACAAAAGCCTGTTGAAAGTATTCCCCGCGTGGCAGTCCCTTGAGGCCCTGATGAATTACGCTCACGAACACTGCGTAGTTCGTGAGCTAACAAAAACAGAGCGCGAGTTGCTTGGTTTGCCATATCTGTAACCTTGCGAAGGTTCGCCCACCCTCGCAAGGCTTTTTTGTTGCGCCGTGGACATTAGGCGGTACAATGGACTCCGTCATCCCTTTCCCTTGAGGAGTCCTTATGCATAAGTTGGCAGACCAACTTCTTGCGCTTGGCATTGATACGGGCGGCACGTACACGGATGCCGTCCTCGTCAATCAGACAAACGGCGAGACACTGGCAGCGACGAAGGCGCTAACCACCCACCGCGACCTTTCTATCGGTATTGGGCAGGCTATCGCTAACGTCTTCAAGCCGGAGGCGCAGCTCAACGGTGGCGCGCCCATCCGCCCGGCGGACGTTGGCATGGTCGGGCTATCCACCACGCTGGCGACCAACGCCAGCGTCGAAGGCCAGGGCAGCCCCGTCTGCCTGCTGCTCATCGGCTACGACCCGGCGCTGATCCGGCAGTTCGGCTTCGAGCGCGAGCTGGTGACGCGCGACGTGGTGCATCTGCGCGGCGGGCACACCATTGACGGTGACGAAGCCGCGCCGTTGGACGAGGAAGCCGCGCGCGCGGCGATTCTGGCGCGACGCGATACCGTCGCCGCGTTCGCCGTTTCCGGCTACTTTGGTGTGCGCAACCCCGCGCACGAGCTGCGCGTCAAGACGCTGATCGAGGAACTGACGACGCGCCCCGTCACCTGCGGGCACGAACTGACCACCAAACTCGACGCCATCCGCCGGGCGACGACGACGGCGCTCAACGCCAGCCTGATCCCCGTCTTGCATGGCTTGATCCGCACAGTACGCCGCGCCCTGGATGATCTGGGCGTCGCCGCGCCATTGATGATCGTCAAAGGCGACGGCTCGCTGGTGAAGGCGGAGTGGGCAGTGCAACGGCCCATCGAGACGATTCTCTCCGGCCCTGCCGCCAGCGTCGTCGGCGCGTGGCACGTGGCGGGGCGCAAGGACGTGTGGGTGGTGGACGTCGGCGGGACGACCACCGACATCGCCGCGCTGCGCGACGGTCGCGCGCGCCTCAACCCGGAGGGCGCGCGCGTCGGCGGGTGGCGCACGATGGTCGAGGCGGCGGACGTGTACACGGTGGGCCTCGGCGGCGACAGTCACGTGCGGGTGATGGCGGATGGCGCGCCCGATGCGGCGACGCCGCTCATCGGGCCGCAACGCGCACTGCCGCTGTGCCGTTTAGCCGGCGAACATCCCGGCATCGTGGAGGCGCTGCGCCAACAGCTTGGCGTCCGCAAGAAGGCGCTGTATCCGTTCCTCGGCCAATTTTTGCTGTTGCGCCGCCGCAACGTGGCGGGATTGTCCGACAAAGATCACGAACTGCTCGCGCTGCTGGCCGACGGGCCGCGCCCGCTGTTCTGGTTCGCGCAACAGAAGCAATACAGCGCGCTGCTCACCGGGCGCATTGACCGGCTGATCGCGCAGCAGGCCGTGCATCGCGCCGCCTTCACGCCCACCGACGCGCTGCACGTCCTGGGCCGCTTTGAGCTGTGGGACGCCGAAGCCGCACGCCTCGGCGCGGAGATTCTCGCCGCGCAGATGGGGCTGTCGGCCGAAGCCTTCTGCGAACGGGTAGTGCAGGCAATGTCCGACCGCGTCGCCGCCGAATTGGTAAGCAAGGTCCTCGCCGATGAGGTCGCGCCGCCGGATTGGGCTAACGAAACGGTCGCCGCGGCGCTGCTGGCGCGGGCGCTCGGTCGCAATGGCGCTTCGGACCTGGCGTGCCAGTTCACCTTGCAGCATCCGGTGGTCGCCGTGGGCGCGCCGGTCGCCGCGTACCTGCCCTCCGCCGCCGCCAAACTGCACACCGAACTGGTCATCCCCGAACGGGCCGGCGTCGCCAACGCGATTGGCGCCGTCGCGGGCAGCGTCGTCCAACGCATCGAGGCGCTGATCCGGCCCGTGGAGTACGAAGCTGCCTATCGTCTCTATCTGCCGGGCGGCAACCACGATTTCGCAACGCTCAATGAAGCCGTCGCCTACGCGCAGGCCATCGTCCCGGAGCTAGTGATACACCTGGCGCAGCAAGCTGGCGCGGAGCACATCGAAGTGACGCTGACGCGCGACGACCGTGCGGTTGCCCCCCAGGATGGCGAAGGACAGGCCATCTTCCTCGAAACGCGGCTGACCTTCAGCGCCGTTGGGCGGCCCGGTATGCTCAAGGAGAATGAGCGCGCCGCGTCGCCAACCATCCGCCGCCTCACGCCGGGGGATGAGGGCGCGCTGTTGACGTTCTACAACGGACTGAGCGCCGCTTCCAAGCGCACCTTCAGGCCGCTTGGCCCGGTCACGCTGCCGGAAGTGTGCGCCGGCATCGTCGCCGACAACGCCAACGGCGCAGGGAAGAAATTCGACCTGGTCGCCGTGGCCGATGGCCGCATCGTGGGATGGGCGTTCTTGTGGAACCTGCACACGGACGAGCCGCTCTTCGGATTGGCCGTCGCCGATGCGTACCACAGGCAGGGTTTGGGCGCTGCCTTGATCACCCGCGTGATGCGGACGGCGCGTGAAATGGGATTACCGACCGTGTATTTGACGGTGGTGACAGATAACACCGTCGCCTGGCGATTGTACGAAAAACAAGGCTTCGTCAAGTACGGCGAATTCACCGGCGACGACGGCTTGCCCTATTTTAAGATGAAAGCAGTGGTAGAGGTAAACAGTAGACGGTAGACCGTAGACGGGGGGGAGGCGCTAAACCACTGCAACCATTCGCTCATTCACTCATTCGCCCATTCGCTCATTCGCTGATTTTAGAGAGGACTTATGACAACAAAAATTCGCACCCTTCGCGTTGAGGAATTTGAAGACTTTATGCGCTACGTGGAGCGCGCGTTCGGCCACTCGGTGAATTTCTTCCTGGGCTTCGGGCCGCACATCTACGAACCCATCCCTGAGGTATGCGCCTGGGGCTACGTCATCGAAGAAAACGGCAAGATTGCCTCCCACGTGGGCGTCTATCCCATCGAGGTGGTTACAGCTGGCATTCCGCTGACGCTCGGCGGCATCGGGGCGGTTTCGACGTCGGAGGAGGCCAGGGGCAAAGGGTACATGACGCAACTGCTGTACCACGCCATTGACGAGATGCGCGCCAAAGGCTACCCGGCCTCGTGGCTCGGCGGCGACCGCCAACGCTACAACACCTTCGGGTGGGAAGTCGCGTCACAGGTCTGCCGCTTGAGTTTCTCACGCCGGTCGTTGGGGCGCGCGGAAGTCACCCGCATCCCGGTGGAAGAAGCGCTGCCGTGGGATGCCAAAGATCACATTGCGCGGTTGATGACGCTGCCGCCCTGCCACACACGCCGCCCACGCCTGGAGGCGCTGCTGCACCGGCGGGATTTGCGCGTCTGGGTCAGCGAAGATGGCTACGTCATGGCCGAAGGTCAAGAGCGCGACCACGTCAGGATCATCGAAATCGTGTCGGCCTCGGACCGCGAGGCAGAGATGATCCACGCCATCATCGCGTGGAATCACGGCGATCAAGCCTCGGTGGAGATGTCGCCCTGGGACGAAGAGCGCGTGGCGCGCATGATGCCGTACACGCACTACTGGTCCACCGGTTACAGCGGGATGTACCGCATCAACGACCTGACGGCTGTGCTACAGGCCGCCCACCCTTTCCTGCAACGTCGCGCGGGCTGCCTGCGCGATTTCGCCGTCGCCGTCGGCATCCGCGAGCACGACCGCACGCCCATCACGACCATCACAGTACGCGACGGCAACGTGGAGATTGAGGCCGGTCAAACCGCGGAGCCTTATGTTGAACTCACCCCCATCACCGCCGCGCGGCTGTTTTTCGGCGGGCCGGCAGTGCCAGAGGTGGTACGTTTGCCGCAAGGCCTGCTCGCGCTATTGCCTGTTCCGATCTACGTCGCGCCGCTAGATCACGTCTAAGGGATTGCAATCAGCTATCAGCCATCAGCAAAGGGCTGATCGCTGATAGCTGAAAGCTAATAGCTAAAAGCTGAGGAACTATGACTTTTCAACCCGATTATCGCCACATGTTAGCAGTTTTGAACAACGAACGCCCGGCGCGGCTGCCCGTTTACGAGCACATCATCAGCCCGCGGATTATGGAGAAGGTTCTCGACACGCCCTTTGCCGATCTGCAATACGGCGACACCGCCGACATGCGGGAATTCTTCACCCAGTACTGCCGTTTCTGGAAAACCATGACCTACGACACCGTCTCCTTCGAGGTCTGCATCACCGAAATCCTGCCCGATCACGGCGCCATTATGGGCGGGCGGCCCGGTCCGATCCAGAACCGTCAGGATTTCGAGCACTATCCCTGGGATGAGCTGCCACAGCGCTTCTGGGCGCTGGCCGACCGGCAATTCACGCTGCTCGGTGCGTGTTTGCCGGAGGGGATGAAGGCTCTGGGTGGCGTGGGCAACGGCGTGCTGGAGATCAGCGAAGACCTTGTCGGCTACGAGTACCTGTGCTATATGATGGTGGATGCCCCCGACCTGTTCGCCGACCTCTACCGCAAAATCGGCGACCTGATGGTGAATCTGTGGACGACCTTCTTGCAGCGTTACACCGAAACCTACGCCATCTGCCGCTTTGGCGATGACCTCGGCTTCAAGACAAGCACGCTGGTCGCGCCGCGCACGATTCGCCAGCACATTATCCCCCAATACCGGCGCGTCGTCGAAGCCGTACACCAGGCAGGGCGGCCTTTTCTGTGGCATTCGTGCGGCAACATTTTCACAGTTATGGATGACGTGATCGCTATCGGCATCAATGCCAAACACTCCAACGAAGATGTCATCGCGCCCTTCGACGAGTGGATTTCACGCTCCGGCGACCGCATCGGGTTGCTGGGCGGCATTGATGTGGATATCCTATGCCAAAAAACGCCCGCCGACATTGTGGACATCGTGAGTGAGAAGGGTCGCCGTTTCCGGGAGCACGCGCACGGGTATGCCCTCGGCTCCGGCAACTCTATCCCCGATTACGTCCCTGTTGATGGGTACCTGGCGATGATCGAGGCGGCGCAGCAAATTAGAAGCGAGAAATGAGAAAGTCGGAGGTTATGATGATGAGAGAACACACACAGCTCACCGTTTACGGCACGCGCTGGTGCCCGGATGTGCGGCGAGCGCGGCGCTTTCTGGATGAACACCAGATCGAGTACGCTTACATTGACATTGACCAGGACCGCGATGCGTGCGCCTACTGCGATGAAGTCCACGGCGGCAGTTGGATAGTGCCAACCATCGCCTTCCCCGATGGGACGATCATGTTTGATCCGCCCGCCAGAACATTGGCGGCGAAGCTGGGCATCGTACTCTAACCCGGGATGAACGCCAAAGAAAATGCGCTGCGCATCATCCGCTTCGATGCGCCAGAGCGCGTCGTCACCGGTTGCCCGTCACATAGCCTCGCCTATCACGGCGCGAACCACGAAGGCTACACCGGCGGCGGGCATCATCTGCCGGTCGGCGCGGAGTGGACCGATATTTGGGGTGTGATGTGGCGACGCGAGCACGAGGGCGTCATGGGCTTTCCGCGCGGCAACCCGCTCGCCGATCTGCCGCACGCGCTGCGCACCTACGCCTGGCCCGATCCCGACGACGAACGCATCTGCGGCCCCATCTACGCGCAGGCCGAGGGCTGGCAACATGACGAGACTTTCTTGACCAGCTCGCACCGCGACACGCTCTGGGAAAAGAGCTACATGCTCGTAGGCATGGAAGCGATGATGTGCTACTTCTACACCGAACCGGAGGCCGTGCGCGAAGTGTTGCACCGCATTATGGACTTTCAGCTCGGCATCGCCAGGCATTACCTGGCGGCCGGCGTCGAAATGGTAGGCCTGAGCGACGATCTGGGCACGCAGCAATCGCTGTTGCTCTCGCCCAAGATCATCCATACGTTCCTTGTGCCGGAATACCGGCGGCTATTCGACCTCTACAAGTCACGTGGCGTGCTCGTCAACCTCCACAGTTGCGGGCACATTATGCCGATGCTGGAAACGTTCATCGCGCTCGGCGTAGATATCCTCAACCCCGTCCAGGCCACCGCGAACGATCTGGACGAACTCCGGCGCATCACCCAGGGACGGTTGGCCCTCCAAGGCGGCGTCAGCTCGGCGACGATTGTGAGCGGGCCGCCGGAGGCCATCCGGCGCGAGGTCGCGCAACGACTGTGGCAACTCGGACGCGACGGCGGCTACTTCTGCGCGCCCGATCAAGGGATGCCCTGGCCCGCAGCGCACATCCAGGCGCTCCACGATGCCGTGGACGAACTGGGGCGCTATCCATTACAGCCGTCAGCGGTCAGCTATCAGCCATCAGCTTTTGAGGCTGGCTGAAAGCTGATAGCTGATAACTGATAGCTGATAGCTGAACGCTAACAGGAGGACACGATGAATCTTTTCGAGGGTTGTACAGGAAAATCGCTTGCCAATGGATTGGCGTGGTTTCAGGAACCGCCAGAGTGGGGGTTCGACGCGGACGGCTTGACCATCACGCCGGCCGTCAAGACCGACTTTTTCCGAGGCTATATGCGCACGCCGACCGATAACGCCTGCCTGCTCTACGTCAACGTGACCGGCGACTTTACGGCGGTGACGCGCGCGCGGGCGCATCTCGTCGGCTTTGGGGACGCGGCGGCGCTCACCGTGCGGGCCAGCGCGACGCAGTGGGCCAAGCTGTGCCTGGAGCGCAGTCCCATCGGCGACATCGCGGCGGTATCGGTCGTCACCAATCCCTGGTCGGACGACGCCAACAACGAGCTGCTGGACAAGCCAGAGTGCTATCTCCGCCTGACGCGCGCGGGTGACGTGTTCGCCATGCACTACAGCGTGGACGGCGCGAAGTGGCGCTTCGTGCGCACGTTCGGGCTGGTGCTGCCGCCCACGGTGATGCTGGGTATCCACGCGCAAGCGCCGTTTGTCGGCGGGTGCTCCGTCAGATTCAGTGTCTTCACGCTCACGCACGAAGCCGTCAAAGATTTTCGGTCTGGGGAATAACAATGCGCGTCGTCTCCATCATGGCCCACCAGGATGATGAAATGCAGTGTCTGGGGACGCTGCTCAAGTGCCGTGCGCGCGGCGACCGGATTGCCTTTGTCACCCTCACCGACGGCGCGAAAGGGTTTGTGCAACAGCCGGATATTGATCCCGCCGAAGCCGCCCGCATCCGCCACGCGGAGATGACGGCGGTGGCCAAACGCCTCGACGCAATGTACCTCAACCTCCGCGAGCCGGACGAATTCCTCTACGATACGCCCGACGTGCGGTTGAAGCTGATCGAAGCCATCCGCCAGACGCAGGCGGACGTGATCTTCACGCATTACCATGAAGACTACAACCTCGACCATACTACCGTCGCGGCGCTCGTGCGCCACTGCGCGATGCAAGCGTGCCTGCCGGTGCTGCCGACCGCGTCGCCGCCGCTGGCGCAGCATCCCGCCGTCTTTATGGTCTGCCCGCACGGGCCGGTGATCTTCCCGGCGACGTACTTTGTGGACGTGAGCGCCTTCGCGGATGAGAAGATCGCTATCCTGGCGTTACATAGCTCACAAGAAACGGCGATGCAGCAGGCCGTGGGCGCCGGCTTCGACGCGCTGTGCCGCCGGTTGGACGGCTACTGGGGCCAGCAAACCGGCTGCGCTTACGCCGAAGGCTTCGTCCCCATGCGCGGGCGCGGCGCGATCAAGCCGTATCCGGTGCTGCCGTGAACACGCCGCACGCTTACGCGGAAAACCTGGGCGACGGCCTGGTCCTGCGCGCCGTCCGCGACGCGCGTGATGTGGCACGCTATATCGCACTCAACGAGGCTATCGTCCGCGAGGGCGACATCGCCGACCGGTTGCTGCACCATCACCCGGCGGCCCGCTACGACGAGTACGTGTTCGTCGAAAACGTCACTACCGGCGAAATCGTCTCCACCACCGGCCTCATCCCCTGGCGTTGCGCCTACGAGGGCATCACGCTGGAAACGGCGATGCTCGAAATGGTCGTGACGCACCCCGACTACCGCCGCCGTGGGCTGGTGCGCGCGCAAATCAATCACTTCCACCAGGTCGCCGCAGCGCGCGGCTTTGATCTGTGCGTCATCCAGGGCATTCCGCACTACTACCGCCAATACGGCTACGCCTACGCGCTGGATCATACGCCGTGCGAGCACCTCCCGGTCTGGCGCATCCCCGGCGGAGGAACGGCGGAAGCGTCGCCGTACACCATGCGCCCGGCGATGCCAGAGGATGCGGACACGCTCACCGCGCTCTATCGGGAGGCCACACGCGATCTGGCGTTCAGCGTAGAACGGACGGCGGACTATTGGCGCTATCTCGTGCAATTTACGCGGCCCCAAACGCGCCTGGTGATAGACACGCGCACACAGCGCGCCGTCGGCTATGTCTGCACGCCGCCGCCCGGACAGCATCTCCACATCAGCGAGAGCGCCATCCCCGACTTCGAGACCGGCGTGGCCGTCTTGCGCCAGCTCAAAACGGAAACGTCGAGCGAAGTCCAGATTGTGGGGCCGGCGAGCGCGCCGCTGGTGCGCCTCGCGCGCAGTCTCGGCAGCCAATCGGCGACAGCCTATCAATGGCTCTGGCGCATCCCCGACGTCGCCCGGCTGTTGACGAAAATAGCGCCGGTGTTTGAAGCGCGCCTTGCCCGCGCCGGGTGCGGCGCACTCACCACTGCCCTGCGCCTCAACCTCTACCGCGAGGCGTTCATCCTGCATCTCGAACGCGGCGCGCTGCGCGTCGAGCCGGTCGGCTTCATGGGCGCTTCCATAGGCGAAGACGGCGGCGATCTGGCGATTCCACCAGACGCCTTCATCCGCCTGCTCTTCGGCTACCGCCCCCTCGACACCCTGCGCGATGCCTGGCCGGATATTATGATCAAGGCAGAGACGCGCTATCTTTGGGACATACTTTTTCCGTCAATGGACAGTTTTATCGCCATGCCGTATTAGCCCATCCCGGCCAAACCACCAAAACGCTGAGACGCTGAGACGCCGAGACGCTAACACGCTACCCACAAGGAGCCACAATGCACAACATCCACACCCACACCTGGGACCAAACGCAACACTTTGCGCCGGAGACGATCCGCGAGACCGACCTGGCGCGTGGGTATCCGCTCGATTTGACCGTGCAGTTCGCCGCTTTTATGGCCGATATGGCCCCCTTCGACCGGGTGGTCGTCTTCGGGCTGAAAGGGCGACGCACCGGCACGTGGGTGTCCGATGACTACGTCGCTGCCTTCGTCGCCCAAGCGCCGGAGAAGTTGATTGGCTTCGCGGCCTGCGATCCGACGCAACCGGGCTATAGGGACGAACTGACGTACGCCATTGAAGACCTGGGGCTGCGCGGCCTCAAGCTGGGGCCGATCTATGCCGGTTTCGATCCCCGCGACGCGCGCTGCGATCCGGTCTACGCTTATTGCCAGCAGCGCGGCCTGCCGGTGCTCTTCCACACCGGCACAACCTTCAACCGCGCCGCGCCGTTGGGCGTCAGCCGCCCCTGGCTGTTCGACGAGGTCGCCATCCGCTATCCCGAACTGCGCATCGTGCTGGCGCACGTGGGTCATCCCTTCTGCGAGGAATGTCTGGTCGTCATCCGCAAACATCCGCATGTCTACGCCGATATCGCTGCGCTCTACTATCGCCCGTGGCAGTTCTACAATATGCTGATCGCAGCGCAGGAGTATCGCGTCACGCACAAGCTGCTCTTCGGGACGGATTATCCCTTTACGCGCGGGCAGGATTCCATTGACGGCCTGCGCAACGCTAACGCCGTTATCGCCAACAGCGGCCTGCCGCGCGTGACGGACGAGACGATCCACGGCATCCTCGAACGCGACGCCGTCGGACTTCTGGGACTGACATAATCATTGGGTTCGTAGTAACCGCTTTAGCGGTTTCTGCACGGCTAAAGCCGTTACTACAAACTGGCGCCGTTCGCTCTTCGCGGATCACAATCCGCGTCTGGTGGAGCGGCGGATTGTGATCCGCCGCAAGCCTTGCAAAGGGGTATGTTTATGCAAGCCCTACAATTCCAGGCTATCGGCAAAGTCAACTTAATTGAAATGGACGTCCCGGTGATTGCGGATGACGAACTGCTCATCCAGACCGGCGCAACGACGATCTGCACCTCCGATCTCAACGACATCCGCGAGAACCCGTTCGGCATCGCACTCCCCGTCATCTTGGGGCATGAGGCGGCGGGGACGGTGGCGGCGGTGGGAAGCCGCGTCACAGGCTTTGCCGTGGGCGACCGGGTGGCGACGCATCCCGTGCATCCGTGCGGGCAATGCGCCAATTGCCGGCGCGGGTGGGCGCATCTGTGTACCGCGATGGGACACTTCGGCCTCAACCGCCAGGGGACGTTCGCCGAATACTTCGCGGTGCGCGCCGACCGGGCGCGGCGCATCCCGGCGGGCGTCCCCTTCACCGTGGCGGCGCTGGCGGAACCGGTGTGCGTCTGCCTGGAAGCCCTGGCGCAGGCGCGCTTGTCGCCGGGGAATCGCCTGCTCATTATGGGCGACGGGCCTTTCGGCGCGCTTATGGCGCGATTGGCGCAGCACCTCGCGCTTGAGAAGGTCGTCATCGCCGGGTGGCAGGATTTCCGGCTCAACTTTGCAACGGGCGCAACGCAGATCAACACGGCGCAGGCCGCCGATCCGCGAGAGCGGCTGCGCGTCGAGGTCGGCGCAGCGGGTTACGATGCCGTGATTCTGGCGGTGAGCAGCGTGCGGGCCGCGCAGGACGGACTGGCGCTGCTGCGGGCGAAAGGGCGCTGCGTCGTCTTCTCCGCGCTGCCGCGTGAGACGCCGGTAGACCTCTTCGACGTTCACATGCGCGAGCTGGAAATCGTCGGCGCGTGCAACGATCAAGACCGGCTGGATGACGCCGTCGCGCGCCTGGCGGATCCGGCGCTGCGCCTGAGCGAGTTGGTTACGCATACGTTTGCCCTGGCAGCATACCAGGAGGCGCTACATCTAGCCGCCGTCGGCCACGACCACGCGCTCAAAGTCGCGTTTACTTTTTCATAAAAAAACGAGGCCGCTATGAAAATCACCGACGTTGAAGCCATTGTTTTAGACACTGGCAAGGACTACCCCGATCCGCAAGCGGCAGTGGAAGCACATGGCGTGCGCTTTGTGTCACTCATTAAAATCACGACCGACGCCGGCTTATGCGGTTGGTCGGACGTGGAGACGCAGCCGCACGTGGGACGCGCCATCGTCAATGCGCCATCGGGCAGGCAGATCGGCTTCGAGTCGCTGCGCGCGGCGCTGCTCGGCGAGAATCCGCTGGAACGGGAGCGGTTGTGGCAGAAGATGTATCGCTACCTGGCCTACTACGGGCGGCAAGGCGCGGGGATGCAGATGCTCTCCGGCGTGGACATCGCGCTGTGGGATATCGCAGGCAAGGCGTGCGGGCAGCCGGTGTGGGCGCTCTTGGGCGCGAAGTACCGCGACCGGGTGACAGCCTACGCCTCCACGCTCTTCCGCCCCACGCCGGACGCGATGCAGCGCGCCGTGGAGGACTACCGCGAACGCGGCTTTCGCGCGATCAAGTTCGGCTGGGGCGTCTTCGGTCACGATCTGAAATTGGATATTGCGCTGGTGCAAGCGGCGCGGGAGGCCGCCGGCCCGGACGTGACGCTGATGGTGGATGGCGGCTGGTACGGCGTCTCCTACCAACAGCCGTTCAAACCGCGCCCGCTCAAGGATTGGATTATCCTGGCGCAAGCCTTGGAAGCGTTAGACGTGTTCTGGCTGGAAGATTTCCTGCATCCCGAAAACATCGCGGGGTACGCGGAAGTCGCCGGTCACACCACCACCTTGCGCGTCGCCGCCGGGGAACAGGCGGCGGGTTTCTCCGAATTCGAGCGACTGGCGACCGAAGGCCACGTCCACGTGCTCCAGCCCGATCTCAGCCGTTGCGGCGGCCTCACCGTGGGGCGGCAAATCGCAGATATGGCGACGCGGCTGCAAATTGACTGCGCGCCGCACGCCTGGCTCACCGATTTGCTGAAGGCCGCGTCGTTGCACCTGAACGCTTATCTGATGCACGCGCTCTACCTGGAATACAACGTCTCGACGGCATCGCTGCTGAACCGGCTGTGTACGACGCCGATTGTGATGCAAGATGGCTACATCCCCATTCCCGACGGGCCGGGGTTGGGCATAGAAGTGGATGAGACAGTTGTGGAAAAATTCCGCATCTTGTAAGATAACTCCATTGAAAAAAACGCCAAGTCGCCAAGCACACCAAGATTTTTAGAAGCGAAGATAACAATGAGTCTACTGCAAAAAGCCCTGTCTAACCGCCAAGACGCCAAGTTCGCCAAGAGAATCAAATAATTGATGAATAATCCCAAGACATTCGCCTGTTTTTATAAATTATCTTGATCTAGCTATTAAAAAACCT
>DAOUAQ010000236.1:0-19122 GCA_034433375.1 Anaerolineae bacterium
TGGGAGGATAACTCCCGATCTCAATCCTCCACCGCGATATAAAGCTCCTCGCTGTTCCAGAGCGTCCCGAAAGTCGTCTCGTCGGGTTTTAGCCCGCGCACGTAGGGACGCGCCACGAACCAAAAAGGCCGCCAGGTAAGAAAAACGGTGGGGAGGTCGGCGCTTAACAGGGCATCGGCCTTTTGCAGCGCGACGTTCTGTTCAACGATGTCAATCGTCGTCAATGCGCGACGGCAAGCCGCGTCATACACCTCAGAGACGTAGCCGCTGAAGTTCTCGCCGGTCCAACGATTGTCGGCATTGGGAATCCGGTCGGAAAGCCAGCCGCCGCACAATGCCGGCAACTCGGCGCGCCAGCCGAAGAGCGCCATCTGGTAAGTGCGTCCCAACAGCGGGCTGACAGCATCGCTGGCATAGAGGAGCTGCGGTTCGGTGGGTTGCGGCAGAACGCCCACGCCGCACGCCTCCAGATTCGCCGCCACGTAAGCCGCCATGACGAAATACTGCGGCGCCAGATGCAGCGTCAAACTCAGCGGCGTCCCATTTTTGAAACCGATGACCTCGTGCGCCTCGCGGATGCCGTTGCCGTCCTCGTCACGCCAACCGGCTTCGTCCAGCAACGACTGCCCCATGGCGGGGTTGTAAGCAGTCTGTGTCAGCGCCGCCGGATCGTAGGCCGGGTGTCCGGGGGGAATGAAACCGCTGGCCGGCACGAACGCTTGCCCCGCAGCAGCCCCGCTCAACGCCGTCCGGTCAATACATTGAACCAGTCCGTGGCGCACCCGCGCATCCGTCAGAGGCGTGGGGATATTCTTGACGGGCTGCACATTAAAATCGAGCCGCAGCACCACGGGGGAGACGTCGGCCCAGATCATGGCTTGCCCCTGCCCAAGCAGATTAAGCCAGCTTTGCCAGTCGGTATTCATCACCGGATCGGGCAACAAAACGTCACACTGCCGGGAGAGCAGCAATTGCCCCCAACTGTTGAGGTTCAGCTTGGGGAAGCGGAAGGTGATTTTTTTCAATGTGGGCGGCGTCCCATTGTAATAGGGGTTAGGTTCGAGCCGCACTTCCCGCCCGGCCTCCCACGCGACGATGCGAAACGGGCCAGTCGCCGGCGGGGTGCGATCTTCCAGAATTTGCGCCAAACTTTTGTCTTTCCAACGGTGCGCCGGCTGCGGTGGAAAGAGGAAACCGGGGTAGTCGGTGCTGAGATAGCCGGGGATGCCTTCCCAGCGTATCGTGTGTGGATTGACGGCGACAAGACGCGCTGTGCGCTCGACCAGCTCCCGCCAACGCCCTCGGGTCTCCGGCGCTTGCGCCAGATAATACCCCAGGATGATGTCGTCCGCCGTCAACGGCTCACCATCCGACCAATACAGCTCTTTTTGCAGTGTGAAGGTCACGACAAGTTGGGGCAGCGAGAGCGCATCCTCGCCTTCATTGGTCAGCACAGCGCCAACCTCATTGACGTAAAGCGCGCCGTTCGGAACCGGGGCTACCTGGGTGAACACGTCGCCGGCTTCCAGGGAGGGCACGCGCTCGACAAGCCGCGCTTCCCAGCGATACCCCACCCGTTCCACCGGTTCCTCGTAGAACAGCGCCAGTAAATCATCGCCAGCCTGCGAGGGTGTGAACGGACTGGCGTAAGAAGGTTCTGTCGCGCACACGACAAGTTCCTGCGGATAAGGCGTGGGTTCGGGCGTTGGAGTCCACGTGGGGACGGCCGTCTTCGTGAGAACCACGGCGGGTGTTGCGGAAGGTGTGGGGGTAGCCGGCAGTGTGGTGGGCGTGATGGAAGCAGAACAGGCAGCCAGCATAACGGTAGCCAGGCTGAGAATCACGATCCGGTGTACCACAACGCTCTCCTCATCAAGAAATCTCCTCGGGAATCGCAATCAGGCTTCTGCTTTCCGGCTGAGATGGAACAACAGGGCCAACGTCAAACCGCCGAGCAGCGCCAGCGCGATCAGTTTGTAAAGGCGGGAAGCCAGCGCCAGCCCAAGCGCGCCGGAAATGGCGCAAAAAGCCCAGTAGACAAAGACGATCGTGCGGGTCGAAAGCCCGGCATCCTGCAGACGAAAATGAAGATGGCGGCGGTCTCCGCGAAACGGACTCGCCCCGTGCCGCCAGCGATCCAGAATCGTCCACGCCACATCAACGATGGGGATGCCCATCACCAACAAAACGGTAGCCACACGCCCCCCGGCCACCAATCCGAGCGCGCCGAGCAGATAGCCGAGCATAAAAGCGCCATTGCTGCCCATAAAGACGCGCGCTGGCGCGACGTTGTAGACCAGAAAGCCGAGCGACGCGCCCAACAGCGCCAACGTTTGCGGGACGACGCTGTACTGTCCCGAACGGAACATGTGAACGCTCAACACTGCCGCCAGAATCGCGGCAACCCCGGCAGCCAGGCCGTCCAGGCCGTCCAGCCAGTTCACGGTGACGATCATCCCGGTCATCCAGAAAAGGGTCACCGGAATGTACAACAAGACCGGCAAGACGACGAGCTGATTGGTGAACGGATTGTTGAAGCGTTCCAGGATAATCAACGTGCTGATGGCAACGAGGGCAGCAAGGGCGTAGCCGCCGTATTGCGCCCAGGCTGGCAGATCGTAGCGGTCGTCAATGAGACCCAACACAAACGTCAGCGCGCCGCCGATCACCAGGCCCCAAAAACGCCGCGTCTCGTTGAGATCGGCTGTGGGGATAGCAACGAACCGCGACAACGCCAGCGCGCCGAAAAATCCCGCCGCAATCCCGATTCCGCCGAGCTTGGAGAGCGCGCTCTGGTGGCGACGCCGCGCGTCGGGCCGCGCCACGATGCGCCAGCGCTGCCCTAGCCGACCGCCCACCGGCGTGACGACCAGGGCGAGGACGAAGCCCGTCAGCGCAATCAGCGCGTACCGGATTCCCAGGCTCACGGCGCTGCCTTAGCCTGTACCGAACTGCCGGTCGCCGGCATCGCCCAGGCCCGGCACGATATAACCGTGTTCGTTCAAGTGGTCATCCACCGCCGCGACGTAGATATCAACGTCGGGATGCTGCGAGGAGAGCGCCGCAATCCCTTCCGGCGCAGCGATCAAACCCATAAATTTGATGCGCCGCGCGCCCCATTCCTTCAAAATTTCCACCGTTTTCACCGCAGAGCCGCCAGTCGCCAGCATGGGATCGAGGATCAGACACACGGAGACCGTCGGATGAACCGGCAGCCGGTTGTAGTACGAGACAGGACGCAGCGTTTGCTCGTCGCGGAACAGGCCAATGTGCCAGACTTCCGCCGCCGGGATCATCTCCCAAATGCCTTCCACCATACCCAGGCCCGAGCGAAGAATGGGAATCAGGCCGATAGGTTCTTTCAATTTGTAGCCCACCGTCGTCGTCAGCGGCGTTTCCACGTCAATGGGGGCAATGTCCAAATCTTTCGTGGCTTCATAGGCCAACAGGAGCGTGATTTCACGGATCAATTCGCGGAACTTCTTGGGATTCGTGTCTTTGTCACGCAGATGCGTCAGTTTGTGCTTTACCAGGGGGTGATCGGAAACATATACTCTAGCCATGCCTCTCCTTAAAAGTCAACGGATTGTGAGACGTGATGCGTAAAACGTAATGCGTAAAACGTAGATGATGAGACATGACCTTCTCTACGTTTTACGTTCTATAAAATTGTACACAGGCAACAGCGATTGTCAAAGTCCCGCGCGCTACTGCATCCAGCGGTGAATCAGCGTGTCCAGTTCGCCGTTGGCCCGCATCTCGGCGATGATCGCGCTGATGGCGTCAATCAGGCTTTTGTCTTCCTTGCGCCCGGCTATGGTGTAAGGTTCGTCAGTGACAGGGGGAGACAGGGTGTGCAACCCTGGCGTCTGCCGCAGCGATATTTGCGCGGTCACGTTATCAACAATGACCGCATCCACCCGTCCGGAGGCCAGCACCGAGATGATGGTTTCTGCGCTATCGCCGGTCAACACAATGGGGGGCGTGCTCATCGTCGTTTCCCAGCGCAGCGCGACCATGTGCGCCTCCGTCCCAAAAACCAGCGCGACTTGCCGCCCGCCGAGATCGTCCACACTGGTGATGGGAGAATTGTTCGGCACCACCAGCACTTCACCGGCGTTGAAGTACGTCGGACTGAACGCGAACGTCTGCGTGCGGGTGGGATCGGGGTACAGCGCGGAGATGATGACGTCGGCGCGGCCCACGGTGAGGGCATCGTAGAGGGCGTCGTAGCCGGTGGTGACGAAGTGCGCTTCGACGCCCAGCCGCGCAGCGATAGCGCGCGCCAGGTCAACGTCCAACCCAACCACTTTCCCCTCACCGTCCACAAACTCGAACGGGGGGAACGAGGGATCGAGGGCTACGCGCAGGCTGCCGGCGGATTGAATCCGCCGTAGGATGTCGGCGCGCGGCGCAGAACACGCGCCCGGCAGCGCCAACAGCAGTATGAGACATACCCACCACGCAGCGCGGCGTCTTCTTCGCAACAGCCGGCCAGTCAAGCAAGTCTCCTTCCCTGGAACGTGCGCGTCAAACGGACAATAGGCTCACATGCCGCCAAGATCGAGTGTGTTCGGCGCAGACGGGGCCTCAGCTTCGGCGTACACATGCAGCGCCCCTTCGATCTCACGCGCCAACATATCGCTCATCAACAACATCTGGAGTAGTTCTGCTTCGGCCTCCGGGTCGTCAGCAGGGCGCTCTTTCCAGGCCGACTCCAAAGCTGCGTTCATCTCATAAAGATGGATGAGGGCATCCTGGATGACCAGCGCCGGCTCGGTCGCGCGATGGCGCAACATCACCAGCGGCCCGCTCCCAAAGCCCTGCACTTCCAATTCGGCCCGCAGGAGTGAACTGAACACCTCCAACTCCTCCAGGCCGCCGAGAATTTCAAACGCGCTATCTGAGGCGATCAGGTAGATGAACATATCCAGGTCAATCCGAGACATCAGCCCCTCGGCGACCAGGCTGTTGTAAAGGTCAACCACTGACACCAGGATGTGCTGTGACTGGGCCAGGATTTGTGCTGCGCGCGCGGTGATCGGATCTCTCATACGTACTCCATAATGTCGTGATGTCTACGGCTTTGATTTGCGTCTGTCCAAAAATTCAAGGATCCGCTGCTCGTAACCGTGCCCTTGTGGATGGAACCATCCTCCCGGCACACTCGGCGGCAGATAACGTTGTTCGACCCAGCCATTTGGATAGTCGTGGGGATATTTGTACTCCGGCGTCTTGTCCCGCTCGCCCCTAAGGAGCGTGTTTTTATCGCGCAGATAGGCCGGCGGCGCATCGTATCCGTGTTCTTCGAGATACTTGAGCGCCTCCCAATAGGCGCCGGCGCTGTTGGATTTGGGGGACGTTGCCAGGTACAGCGTCGCCTCCGAGAGGTGATACTGGCCTTCCGGCATCCCCACCCACTCGAATGCCTGCGCGCAGGCCATCACCACGACAATCGCCATCGGTGAGGCCAGCCCCACGTCCTCCGCCGACTCAATCAGCAGCCGCCGGAAGATGAAACGCGGGTCTTCGCCGGCCGCGACCATCTTCGCCAGGTAGTAGAGCGCCGCGTCGGGGTCGGAGCCGCGGATGGATTTGATGAAGGCGCTGATGGTGTTGTAGTGCTCGTCGCCCGACTTGTCGTACTGCATCGCGCGGCGTTGGATGGATTCCTCGGCCACGGCCAGCGTGATGCGCTGGACGCCGTCCGCGTCGGGCGGGGTGGATTCGACGGCCAGTTCCAGCGCGTTGAGCGCGGTGCGCACGTCTCCGTCGGAGAGGTCAGCCAGGTGGCGCAGCGCCGCTGGGGCGGCGACGACGGCGCGCTTGCCGTAGCCGCGTTCCTCGTCTGCGAGCGCCTGTCGCAGCAAGTCCTCAATCTGCGCGACCGTCAGCGCTTCGAAGCGGAAGATGCGCGAGCGGCTGAGGAGTGGCGCGATGATGGAGAAAAACGGGTTTTCCGTCGTCGCGCCGATGAGGGTGATAGTGCCGTCTTCGACAACGGGCAACAAGCCGTCTTGCTGCGCCTTGTTCCAGCGGTGGATTTCGTCAATGGCGAGGATCGTGCGCACGCCGTACATGCCCCGCCGCTCCTGCGCCTCTGCCACCAACTTGCGCAGGTCGGCGACGCCGGCCAGCACGGCATTGAGCGTCTCGAAATGCGCGGACGTGGTGTTGGCGATCACGGCAGCCAGTGTTGTTTTGCCCACGCCGGGCGGCCCCCAGAAAATGATGGACGAGAAAAGGCGGTCGCTTTCAATGGCGCGGCGCAACAAGCGTCCCGGCCCGATGATCTGCTCCTGGCCCACGAATTCGTCCAACGTGCGCGGACGCATCCGCGCGGCCAGCGGCGCTTCGCGGCGAATTTGTTCTTGACGGCTGTGTTCAAACAGGCTCATAAAGGGCAAGTATACCCAGAGTTGCCAGATTCGCAATCGGCAGGGGGCTGCGGGTGCGTTTGAGGACCAGGGCAGGTGTGCGCCAGACCTGACAGGTTTTCTGAAACCTGTCAGGTCTGAAAAAATCCGTTCAATCCGTTGACCCTGACCCCGGCAGCCAGAACGCGACGGTCAGCCCGCCGCCGGGTGTGGGCGCGGCCCAGATGCGCCCGCCGTGCGCGAGGATGATGTGGCGCGCAATCGCCAGCCCCAGTCCCGACCCGCCGGTCGTGCGGCTGCGCGAGGGATCGCCGCGCCAGAAGCGCTCGAAGATGTGCCGCCGGTCGGTGTCTGGCACACCGGGGCCGTTATCGGCGATGGTAACTTCGACGCCGTTCTGCATAGCCTGTGCTGTGATTTCTACGTGACCGCCGGCAGGGACGTAGCGCGCGGCGTTGCTGAGGATGTTGCCGACGACTTGCGTGAGGCGTTCGTAATCGGCGTGGATGGTGAAATGGTGGGACGCGGAGACATAGTCGAGCGTCAACCCGTGATCGGCCAATACTTCGCGGTAGGCTTCCGCCGCGTGCTCCAGGAGCGCGTTCACGTCTATCGGCTGCTGTTCCAGGCGCAGTTCTCCGGCGTCGGCAAGGGCCAGTGTGCGCAAATCGCCCACCAGGCGGTTGAGCGTGCGCACTTGATCCAGCGCCGGCTCGATGTTGTCCGGCGTTGGTTCGTAGACGCCGTCGGCCAATGCTTCGAGTGTTCCTTGCAGGACGGACAGGGGATTGCGTAATTCGTGGGCGATGTCGGCGGTCTGCGCGCGGCGGGCTTGTTCGGCGCGTTGCAGGCTCGCGGACATGGCGTTGAAGGTCTGCGATAACTCGGCGATTTCGTCGTGACCTTGCACGGGCGCGCGCGCGTCAAGCTTGCCCGTGGCTATCGCCTGCGTCGCTTGCGTCAGGCGGCGCAGCGGCGCGACGATGCCGCGCGTCAAGATACCGGCGAGTAGCAGCGCCGCCGCAAAAGCGACCAATCCGCCCACCAGCAGCGCCCCGCGCAGTTGATCGAGGTAACGCCGCGCCGGTTCATCCAGCAGCGCTGCGCCCAGCGCTTCTCGGCCGGGCAGCAAATAGCCGACGATTGCCTCGCCGTCTCTGATGGGCAGCGCCTGTTGTCGTTCTGCCGCGGTGAATTTTCCCGTCGGGGGTGCGGCAGAGTCGGCGATGACACGTCCATCGGCATCGGCGACGCGGAAATCCCACATCGCCATACCGCCGCTCATCGTGTTCCCTCCGGTCATGCCGCCACGCCCCTGTCGCCGGCCTGGCATAGGGGCCAGCGTTTCCATCTGCGCCTGGAGGCCATCCCATGAACCGTGTTCGGCGTAATAGGCGGCGAAGGCCTGCGCCAGGGTCTGCGCGCGGTTGCTGTAGAGGATGTTGTAGGAGCGGAATTCGTTTTCGGCGCGCTGGCCCACGAGGAGGGCCACGGTCAGCACCGCGATCAGAATCACCACGGCGAAGGCTAACAATCCTTTTTGATAGAGATTCATAGGTCTTCCAACCGGTAGCCCACGCCGCGCACGGTGGTGATGTAGTGAGGATTGGCGGGATCGGGTTCCAGTTTGTGGCGCAGGTTTTTGATGTGCGCGTCAATGGTGCGCTCGTAAGCTTCGAAGGCGACGCCCTGCACGGCTTCCAGCAGGTCGGCGCGGGAGAAGGCGCGGCCCGGCGCGCTCATGAGTGTCGCCAGCAAGTCAAACTCGGTCGGCGTGAGATCAAGACGCTCGCCGGCGAGTGTGGCCTCGCGGCGGCTTTTGTCGAGGCGCAGGTTTTTGATTTGCAAGACTTCGACCGGTGCGGGCGCGGCCTGCGCGCGGCGCAGCACGGCGCGCACACGGGCGACGAGTTCGCGTGGGCTGAAGGGTTTGGTCATGTAGTCGTCGGCGCCCAATTCCAGGCCCAGGATGCGGTCCATTTCCTCGACGCGTGCGGTTAGCATAATGATGGCGATGTCGGGCTGTTCGGCGCGGGCGCGGCGCGTGAATTCGAGGCCGTCCATCTCCGGCATCTGCAAGTCCAGCACCACCAGATCGGGTTTTTCGTGCCGGGCAACGAACAACGCCTCCTTGCCGTTGGAGGCGGTCAGCACGCGATAGCCGGTTTTTTCCAGGTAGCTGCGCGCCACGCGCACGATTTGGAGTTCATCATCCACAACCAGTATCTTTTGTGCCATACGCAGCCTTTCAAGCCAAAAAGACTTCAGGGCTTGACATCATTACAGAACCAGATGTTCGTAGAGCATTTCCAGGCTCAAGGTGGGGCAGACTGTCTCGTGACACAGCACAGTTTGCGTGGCAGCGGTGAGGCCGAGGCGAACAGCTTCTTCGGGGGACATATTTTCGAGCAAGCCATACGCGACGGCAGCGGTAAGCGCGTCTCCCGCCCCAACGGGGTCTACGATATCGGTGACAAGCGCCGGCAGCCGTCCGCTTTCTTCAGAGGTAGCGTAGTACAATCCCTCCGCGCCCAGGGTGATCACCGCAAGCTTCACCCCCAACTGGACCAGACGCCGTGTGCCCGCGCTAATCGCTTCCGGGGTGTTGAAAGGAACGCCCACGAGCGCCTCGGCTTCCTCCTTGTTGGGTGTGACCACGGTGATGTCGGGCAGGTAGGGATGCAGGCGCGGAGCTAAAGCGGAGGTCGTTGGATCGGCGCACACCGGCACGTCGTACTGGCGGGTCAAACGGAAGAGGCTTTCGAGCGTCCGGGCGGAAAGATTCGCGTCAATGCACACCATGTCCACGGTGTTAATCAACCTGCGCAGACGATGGATGTGCCCCGGCGTCAGGGCGCGCATAATGTCCATATCCTCAAATGCTAACCAGAATTGCTTGTCGTGATGGTGGATGGCGACGTAGGAGCACGTTGGCTTGCCGGGGACGATGATGCTGGCATCCGTGTGGATCCCCAACGCACCTAGCGACTGTAGCAGCGCGCGCCCTGACTGATCGTCACCCACGGCGGTGACGAAATGTACTTCCGCCCCTAAACGCGCCAGGTTCTCTGCCATGTTGCGCGCGACGCCGCCCCAGCCCCACCGGATGTTCCCCGGGTTCGATTGGGCAGGCTCCACGGCGCGGTCGCGCGGAAAGACTTTGACATCTAATCCGGCAGCGCCGATGACCAGGACGGAATGTTCTGCGTTCATTCCAGTTCCTTTTCCCCGCCAAGCAAAACCCGCGAGTTTGCGCCGCCAGGCTCGCGCGTTTGTTCATCATAATAAGGGCCAAAGAGGACCCGGCCATCCATACGCCGCACGAACGAGATGTCTCGATTCAAGAGCGTTTCAGGCGTAGATAGGTTCGTAGAGATCGTTTCTATCAACAGGACATCGCCGCCCCAACTTTGTGTGGATGGTTCGCCACCGGCAGGTATGCGCAACGCCAGATAGTGCATGTTGGGTCGCAGTCGAAAGAAGGGCAACGCTTCGATGTCCACCGCTTTGTAATTCGCCGGCAGGTATTGATCCATCGCCGCCTGGGGGGGCAGAACGTGAAAGGGTGTCACAATCGTTGCGCCGGTTCTAACCGGGGTTTGATTGACCAGTTCATAGACCGGCACGATCAACTCCCACTCGCCTGACGACTGACGTAACTGCAATGGCAGCAGGTGCGATATCCATTTTGCTAAATCCTGGCAGGTGGCTACACGTTGGAGGTTGTTCTCAAAGCCCCAATAACGCTCGCTTTCGACCAAAATTTCCTGCGCCTCCATAAAGGCCAGGATCGCCTTGTCTTCTGCGCGCAGCACGAAATGGATCAGCCCGGCAAAGTATAACGCAACCGCGTAGTTATAAGCGGCGACCTGGGTGATCTGTGGCCGCAGCCAATTTAGCGCCCGCTGGACGTGCTCCAGGGCTTCTTCCCAGCGTTGCATACGCCGCAGGATTTCGGCCTTGTAGAGCAAGATCATAGCCCCCGTATAACGGTCATGCTTATTCCACGCTACGGAGAATAGGCTATCGGCAGCGGTGAGAGCTGCGCTAAGTTGCCCGATGTCGCTATCGTGACGCACGTCACCCTGCAACTTGTCCCCCAATAACAGGGGGATTTCGCGCAGTTCGAGCAGATCAAAAAAGGTCAGTTTCTCAGGAACGTAAACTAAACGCATCGTTTATCACACTTTCGTCCGTACCAGTCGCTTTGGCGCAGGTGTCGCCGGGCCAAAAGGCGTCTTTTTCTTCTGAATGGCATTGACGACGTGGATGAGGCTTTCAGCCTGTTGGAACATCAACTGCTGCACGGCTGGATCACGATCTGACATCGTCCGCAGCACGTCCATAAAGCTTATCGCAATCAATGCTGAGGGGACCTGCATACCCTCCTGGGTTAGCTCTTGTATGCGCTCTAGCATACTGTTCACGATCTCGACCTGCGCGTTGACGTTAGCTTGCGCTGTCAATTGAGTGCGTTTCATTTCTTCGTCCAGCGTATAGCTATCAATACCGCGTTGCAATTTTGCTTGCCAGAATTCCAGCCATTGACGCGGAATCGCGTCCTCGTCGGGCATGACCGGCGCCAGGTGCAGCGACTCCACCACAATGCCGCGTTCCCTGGCGGTGGCGATGATTTTTCCTTCAACGACCGCTTGCACAGCTTCGAGCGCGTCGGGTTTGACCGGAGGCGGCACGGCTGGCTCAACCGCGGTCCCTTGCTGCATGGCCCAATAGCGCGGGTTGAAGAAAGCATCCAGGGGGTACCGTTCAAGTTCATCCCGCATAAATCCATCCAAAGCGCCGTTGACCAGGCCGATGCGCCAATCCTGTATCCGCCCGCTGCCCTCGCGGCTTTTTATGTATTTCGACGTGGCTAATTTGAGAATCGCTTCCGCGTCGAAAGTATACGGTTGGGCGAGCCGGCTATCTTCCCGGGAATAGAGGCGTTCGTCCAGTGAAGGACCGGCGACTCTGAAGCGAATCTCGGCATCGCAATAAGCGGGGATGCCATCGAGGGTCATAAACTCGACGCGCAGGCTGCGCCGCTGCGGGCGCAGATCAATCACGTCCCACACACGCTCAACGGACGCCAGCTCGTGAAATCCTGGACCAAGCACCCGGTGCAGCCGGCTCGATTGGCTTGTCACCACCACGCTGTCGTGCGCCACGCTCAAATACCCTGGCCCGCCCACTTTGAGCAGCGTTGTTGGACCGTCCGCGTCTACCTGGCCTTCCTGCACCCGCAAGATGGGGCGCAGCGGCAATTCTCTGCGCGGCCCGTTGAGCAAATGCTCAACCAATTGCCCGGCATCGTGCTCCGACAGATCATAAAAGTGCTGCGCATATTGGGTGAACGAGCGCCATACCGCAAAAACCGTGTTGCCCAGATAGACCACAAAGGCAAGGCCGAGCAGGAACACACTCAGTAAAATACTCCACTTGATGGGACTGTCCCCCTCCATGTTCGATAAAATATCCGGGAAATAAGCGAGCAGCAAGGTCACGAGAAAAGCCAGCCCCAACACTCCCGCTCCTAGCAGGATAAGTTCAACACGCCGGTGTCTAAGGCTACTCATGGCTCATCCTCCCTTCGTCATCTGGGATAGCTGGAGCAAGGTGGGCATAGCCGACTCCGGCAGCCGCGCCTGAACCTGCTCGTTGCGCGCCATGTGGATCAGATTTTCGAGCAGATGATAGGCCACATAGTCGGCGGCGGTGTCGTCATCCGGCAGCGTTCCCGTGGCAGGGTGGAGCATGTTGTAGAGCACATCAGCCCTGGCGTTGCTGCGAATTTTGGTCAAGCGTTCGAGACGGTCAACTTCTACCTGGGTCTGCCATTCCAACACCTTGTTGATCCAGCGCGCCTTCCACGCCTCCACCCGCTGCTTGAGCACCTCGGCGCTGACCGGGTTGACCTTGTTGCCCACCCCGCCGCCGAGGATTTCAAACCCCAACGGCTCGACCTCTTTTTTCACCGTTTCGCGTACCGCCTCTGTCACAAGCGACCGCCTTAGCTTATTCGCGTTTGTATCAACACTGTACATATCCTCCAGGCTGTACTGCGGCACGACCATCTTGAGTTCGTTCTGCGCGACTTTGAGGGGGATATCGTCCCAGGGGCGCGCCCGGTGCGCCTCCAGCGGCGTCTTGCCGGTGGGGTCAACCTCTTCGGCAAAGGCAATCCGCCACACGTCCCGCTGGTTGTGGTAGGGCCAGGGTTCCTGTCCCGCCAGACTCTTGAGACCAATACGCTTGTTTCCTGAGTGGACCCGAAAGAGCGAGGAGATCGGCAGGCTGATTTCGATGCCATCGCGCGTCACAGCCGTTATGCGCGTCAGGCGGATTTGGTTGCGCAGATCAATGACCTCGTGCGGCAATTCAGAAGGTGTGGTTAGCGTGATGCCCGGTCCAACGATGCGCGTGATCGTCGAGCTATTCTTCAGGATGACGATGTTTTCCGGTTCGGTCATGACCCAACCAGGGCCAACGCCATAAAAAGGGTTGCCTTTGATTTGTGTTTTTATCACGCCATCTTCTACTATCCAGGTGGGTTTGGGGAAGGTGGTGAAGAACGCCGTCAGAAGTTGCAGGGTTTTGAGCACCCGCTGTGGCTCATCCGAGGCGAGCGGGATAATATCGGCAGCGCCCGATACCATGATGGCGACTGCCAGCACCGGAGGAAGCGTCACAAAGACAAAGAAGAGCGCGAGTTTGAGCATTTCGAGCGAAGATGGCGGCGCGCTCAACAAAGTCGCCAGCATCATGAAGAACGTGATGAACAAAACGAAAAGACACAGCCCCCAACTCAACCACGCCAACGCAATCTGTAACAGCGGGCTTTTTGCCGGTGGGAAGACACCGGCAACCCACAGAACGGTCAAAAAGATGAAGAGCGGGATGAAAAGGCTATAACTGACCACCATCCCGGGCGTAAGCGGCGGTACCATACCGATCCACAGCAAGCCCGGCAAGAACCACACCAGCGGCCCCCATAACCGCAGCAGCGCCCACAGCAAGCGCGCTACCGGCTGGACAAATGCGCCCGCAAAGCGCGGCGGATGGTCGTGCATATAAGGGTGCAGGACGAAAAATGCCCCAACGTACAGCGCCAGAGCTATGAATCGCAGAAGCATGATCGAACCTCCTCACAACTTCTTTCGTTCACTTTAGCACAGAATTAAAAAAAAGGAAATAAATTCACCCCCGCAATACAATTGTTAGGGCCGACACGCAACAAAACGCCTCAGGGGCGCTGCTAAAAAACCGCTCCTGAGGCGATGTCGTGCCAGCCTTCGTCATTTTACATTGCGCAGCGTCAAGGGCAGGAAGATTTTAAAAGGATACGGATCAATGAGCACCGAATCGGTCCACGGGCCGTAGCTGCCGGATTTGTCAATCATCGCCACGCGCCAGTAATACTGCTTGGCCGTGTATTTTTTCAGTGGCGTGAACACGACATTGTTGGTGGTGGCCGAGTCGAGCGGACTTGAAAATTGAGGGTTGTCCGCGATTTGAATAGCGTAGCTTGCCGCGCCGTTCACCGGCTGCCAGATAAAGGTGGGAAAAGCGGTTTTTGCTGCCGCTCCGGTGAGCGGCGAGACAAGCGTGGGGACTGGATACTGCTTGGTGAACATCGCAACGCTGGAGAAAGGCCCCTCCTGGCCGTTGGCGTCTACTACGGCAACGCGCCAGTAGTAAGTGCCGTCGGGGAAGGACTTGATCGGCGTCCAGGTGATGGTGTCTAGCACAAAGTTCTCGATAGGACTGGTGAAGTTAGGATTGTTGGCGACCTGCAAGCGATATTTTGCCGCGGTCCATCCTATCGTTGTCGCATCGCCGGGAAGCAGGAAAGCGTTCCACTTGAACGTAGGCGTGCGGTGAACAGCGCCGCCCATCGGCGGTTCAACGAGCGAAGTCTGCGGCAAGGTGATGACAAGCGTGCTGCTCGGCGACCATTTGCCGGTGTACGCCGGGGTAAGTGAGTTTTCAGCGCGCACGCGCCAATAGTAGGTGCCAGGCGCATAGGCGGTCAACGGAGTGTAACTCTCATGATTTACGTCGAGGCTCACCCGATTCTGAGAAAACTCCGGGTTGGTGGCGCTTTCAAACTGATAATTGCCCGCGCCCTCCACAGCATCCCAAATGAATCTGGGTGTCGAGTAACTACCTTCGATACGCAGATTACCCGGCGTTGGCCCGGATTTGGTGAAGAGATGCGGTTCGCTGGGCGGGGCATAGTAATACTTGTTATCGGAAAATTTGTGGAGCACTGAGAATCGCCAATAGATGGTATTGTTCTCATAGATGCTTAGCGAGGTATGTACATACTGGAAAACGCCCGGATAATAGACACAGACGTTGCCAACACACTTTGATTCCAGAGTTTGAAAAACACTGGTAAACAGTGGATCGCGCGCCACTTGAACTGTATATCCGCCAAACCAATCCGTCTTTGGTGATTCCGCGTAGATATAAGGCGAATATGGTAGTGTGGGGCGTTCACTCGGCAATCCGCCTGTCGGAGTAGCTAATGTCACGCGGTCAGCAATCGTCTTAAATTCGTTCAAAATACCAGGCGCAACGCCGTTGTCCGGCACTGTATCTGCGGCTGTGGTGGCGGAACTAGAGGTCGCGCTGAACAAAGCGGCCGACAAAGAGAAAGGTTTATCGCCATCGTCGCCTATAGCAGTCTTCGGAACACGCAATTCGACATAACCGGGGACGGGGTTATAGTGAATCGCTCCTCCTGTCACATCTTCTGGATTAACAAGGTTTTTGAAGCCGTTGACATCCCATTCAGTTCCCGACCACTGATGCAAATAAACTGTGTCGGTAATAAGCGTTGTGCCGTTGTACATCACGTAGATTGCGAATTCCGGCCGGAAGTAGGATGCTGTTGTCAGCGCGGGCCGATTGGGCGGCGCTAAGGATGCGCCATTACCCTCTTGCTGGTTGCCATCCAGGTACAGTCCATACCATACTGTACTGCCGACGGTCGGAGTCACATGAAATCCGATGAGCCAATTGTCTTTATCCTGCGCCATATAAAGCGTGGTCAATTCGGTCGCGCCCAGGCCATCCATTGTATCTACCGCCAACAGTGTATCATATTGTGAAGGCAAAGCGCCCATAACATAAACATTGAAGCCAAGCCAGCGTGTCTGCATACCTACGATCACACGCCGGCCGGCGCTCCAGTCACCTACCGTATTGTTGCTGCCATCCAGGCCACGCACACGCCAGAAATAGGTACCGATAGGCAGACGAACAATAGGTGTATGGCGCGTGTAAACCGTGCGCGTGACGTAGGTTGCTACACCAAAAGCCGGGTCAGTGCTGAGCATCAATTCGTAACGTACTGCGCCTTGCTGCGGCAACCACTCAAAAGCGGGCATCGTCTCAAAAACCTTCTCGCCGTGCGCCGGGAATTGCAATACGGGGGATGGCGTGGCCGTCGGTGTTATTTGGCGCGCCACATCAATCTGCGTGACCCAGTGCTGGTTGCGTTGGCTATTGGTCAGAGGGAGACCGTTTGCGCCGTAAGGTCTTACGCGCCAGTGATAATTCGTGTTGGCGGTAGGCGTAAAAGGGTTGTCGTCAGTAGGTGTGGCGCTCAGGTTTTCGGTCTCAACAACCCAATTCGGGCTGTCGAAATTCGGGCTATCGTCAACTTCAAGGCGATAATAAGCTGCCTCCTCGCGTGGATCAACACCGGGTACGAACGTTCGTGACCAGTAGAACGTTGGGGTATCCACCGTGTAATCATACGAGACAGGAATATCATAAGGTGGCGCATAGTTTCCGGAAGCGATAAAAGGCGGTAAATAGAAATAGCGCGGCCAGATGTTTTCAGGAACTGCGGTCGTGTAGGTTGGCACAAAACTGAAGGACACACTCGATACCCCGGGATTGTTATCAAGTCCGTTTTCGTAAGGAATGACGCGCCAGTATATCGTTCTGCCCCACTCCTCCGCAGCCCAGGTATCACGCCAGAAGAAGGTGTTGGCGGTATCAACCGACCATCTTGTGGTACCAAAGCCTGGATCAAAGCTGCCCTGGATTTTATACTTTTTGGCCTCACGTACCGGCGTCCATGTAAACAAGGGAACATTCGTTAATTCATTGTTGCGCGGCGTGAGCAATACCGGTTTGTGATACCAGCGCTTGGTGAAATTCCACACGTCGCTGAAGGGACCTTCCCAACTCGAACTCCCATAAAGAGCGGCAACCCGCCAATGGTAAATTTGATCGTTGGGAATAGAGCCAGGCGGAGTGTACGTGGTTTGTGTGGTATCTACCGATGTTTTAGAGGCAAAGCTCGAGTCGGTGCTGTATTGCAACCTGTACTTTACCGCGCCCTTCACCGCCGTCCAGCGGAATACCGGCGTGTAGACCGGATAAGAGCTATTGGCCGGTTCCAACAACTGCGGTATTTGAGCATAACCTACCGTGAACTGGCGAACCTCGCTTGCCAAACCGTTATTGCTTGCTGCGTTGCGGGGGACGACGCACCAATAATAACTCCCATTCGCCAGGCGTGGGTAGGGGGTATAGGATGTCGCCAGGGTTGCCGGATATGCGGTGAGCGAGCCACAATCGGGAGTGCTGCCAACTTTGAGAACGTAATCGGCGGCCCCGACGACCGGCGACCAGGAAAAGATCGGCGCCTCAAAGAATTCGATGGTCGCGCCGGCAGCGGGTGAGAGCAGCGACGGCGCATTGCCGGTAGTGCTCCAATCTTTCGTGAACTGCCGCAACTCCGACCAATCGCCGGACGGTAGCGGCTGCTCGACGCGCACACGCCAGCACCAGTTGGTGTTATCGGTGAAAACGGCATTGGAGATGGGGATGTATTTGGTATTCGGCGTCACCTGATTGTAACGGATCGGCTCGCCAAAAGCGCACGAGTCGTCATCAATCTGGATGCGGTATTGCGTCGCGCCCGTTACAGGCGCCCACTCAAATACAGGCACCGCGGCCGGCGGGTAATTCAGCACAGTCGTCGTAATCCCGTTGGCCGGCGCGAGCAACACCGGCGCCGGCCAAGCGCTCGGTGCGGAAGAAAGTGGTACAGGGAATAGCACGATGCTGCACAACACCAGCGTCGTCACAATCCGCCAGGGCCATAGAATGCTCCGGCGAGCATAAAAGGAAAAAGGGAGTCTCTCTTTCATCGTCAGTTCTCCTTCCCCAAATGACTTTTCACACTTCTGACTTCATTATAGGAGTTGAAAACATTCGTGTCAATTCAGTACCGGACAAATTGCACTTGACATCCACACGAAAAATCCGTACAATGAGAGTGAAGTTCCCAATAGAGCGTGGGGTTATGCAAAAATGTGAAGCATATTCCACTACTAATATGAATAACAGCACTGCGGGCCGTCTGAAAAGATGTCACCCGCAGTGCGCGTTTATAATCCTGTCTAAGGAGGTGATGTTTCCGGCCATTGCAACGCGTTGTTGTTCATTGCCCAAGAACCACTATACCAATCCATGGGAGAAAGGAAAAGACGATGTTTGACGAAAAATCACTCAAAGAATTGGCTTCTCTTGAAGCAAAAGGTCCGATTCTGAGTCTATACCTGAACGTTGATCCTACGCAACATTCCGCCGACGAATACCGGTTGATGTTGCGCGAAATGCTCAAGCAGGCCGAGGGCGCGGTGGACGATGCTGACATCACTGCCGTCAAACGGTATGTTGATCTGGAATATAACTGGTCCGGCCGCGGTCTGGTGCTGTTCTCTCGCCACGCAGAGCAACTCTGGCGCGCTCTGTCGCTCGCTGTTCCCGTGCGCAACGGGATCACCGCAGCCAGCAAACCCTACATTTCACCCCTCGTTGAACTGGATGGCTTCTACGGACGCTATGCCGTCGCCTTGGTTGACCGGCAGGGCGGGCGTTTCTTCATGTTCCAGATGGGAGAACTCTTGACCCAGGAAGGCGCCGTCGGTGAGGATGTGCGGCGCGTGCGTAAAGGTCGAGGGTCTTCGGTGGTCGGGATGCGCGGCGGTTCACAAGCGTCTGGTCGCAAAGAGGCCGAATTAGTGCAGCGCAATCTGCGCGACATCGCCGCCGCCCTCGTTGATTTCTGCCAGGTCAATCATCCGCGGCGGCTGCTCCTTGCCGGCGCCGAACACACCGTCGCGCAATTCCGCGAACTCCTGCCCACCAAACTGCAAGAAATCGTCGTGGGAACCTTTAGCGCCAATATGGAAGCCGGCGACGATGCCATCCGTGACGAGGCGTTCGCCGTCCTCAAGAGTTTGGAGGAAAAACGTCACCGGGAGTTGGTGGATGCGGTTGTGACGGCCGCCGCAAAAGGCATGAACGGCGTGGTCGGTCTGGACCAAACCCTCAGTGCGACCCACGAGGGACGCGCGCAGGTTTTGGTCGTCGAACACGGCTATCACGCGCCGGGCTACCAGTGCAAGAGTTGCGGGTATCTCACCACGCAAAAACTGGAGGTGTGTGTCTTCTGCCAGGGGGCGATCCGCGAGATCGCGGATGCGGCAGAGGCCGTCATCAGCCAGGTGATCGAAAAGGGCGGCGCCGTCGAGGTCGTCGAAAACGGGATGCTCAACGCGCACATCGGCGCACTGCTGCGCTATTAGCAGCGCGTTTGCATCAAAAAACCGGGATAGTGCCAAGTGTCACCATTGTCAAGCCCCCGAAGGGGGCACCTCGTCCGGGCACAGTTCCGGGTGATGCTCCTGCACCAGCGCGAGATAGGCCTGCACCA
>DAOUAQ010000237.1:0-7029 GCA_034433375.1 Anaerolineae bacterium
AGGGCCTCGAATTGCGTCACGTCCAGGCTGTGATCGCTGGCGGGATTGAACTGCACGGTGTCGCGGTCCACCAACAACAATGGCGTTTCGGCGCACTCGTCTTCGCGTAGCGAATGCCGCAGGTAGAGAAGCGTCTGACGCAGGTTTTGGCGGGCTTTGTGATCCGGCTGATCGGGCCACAGCAGCGTGGCGAGGAAATCGCGGCGCTGCGGGTGCTCGACATCCAACACCAGGTAGGCCAGCAGGGCGCGGGCCTTGTCGGTGGCGAACCCGGTCAAAGGATTGCCGTCCAGCGAGATGTGTAGTGATCCGAGTAGGTGTATGTCCAGGTGTGTCATTGTTCTAGCCGTCAGCCAATAGCCGTCAGCTATCAGCCGAGCTGAACGCTGAGAGCTGATCGCTGAACGCTTACTGCTGATTATACCTGTAAGCGAGTTGAAGGGCAATGTTTGCCATTTTGCAACGATGTAGATGGATGCCGCCGGGTTATGACGTTTTTATGACGGCGCATGGCTATCATAAAGTCTGAATCTCTTCCCATCTTGTATTTGTTAACCACGATAGTAAGGAGGTACGGGAATGAAGCGTTCGTTATGGTTGATAAGTCTATTACTGTTGGCTGGCGTCTGGTTCTTGACCGCGCAATCGGTACAGGCGCAGACGCCTTCCCTCCCGGAGGGGCCGGCCGCTGTGTGCGCTGCGCAGGAAACGAGCTACCGCAGCACGTTCACTGCGGTCAAAGATAGTTATGTGAGTAGCAGCAGTTCATACACCAACACCAATTACGGCACAAACACCAGTTTGCGTGTTGGGTTTGTGACTGCACCTTTTGCGGCGACATATCACACGCTGACTGCTTTTGATTTTTCCACCTTGCCGGCCGACGCGGTGATTGTGACGGCGACATTGGAGATGTACCAGACCACTAGCGCCGCCTTTAATATTAAGGCTCAGGCGCTCACCAGTGCGTGGACCGAAACTGGCGTCACCTGGAACAACCAGCCGACCTTCACCACGGTGGATGAGGTATTGGAAGGTGGCGCTTCCGATAGTTGGGTGCGGTGGAACATTACACCGATGGTGCAGAAATGGCGCGCGGGGACGTTGACCAACAACGGTGTGCGGCTGATCTTCAATTTTGGAACCAACGGCTCGCGATACTTCAGTTCGCGTGAGGGCGCCAATCCGCCGCGCCTGGTGATAGAATACATACGGCGCACCACGTTTACTGTGCAGGCCGATACGAGCATTGCCCAGGCGTTCCCAACGCAGAATTATGGCAATGCCGTGGATATGTTCGTGAGTCGCAATGGGACAACGTTTAACGAAAGCCATGCGCTGCTCCAGTTTAATGTGTCCAGTGTGCCGGCTAACAGCACAATTATCAGCGCCACGTTGCGCGTGCATGGTATGATCAATCGCGCTTTGAACGCGCCTGAGGCGGGAATCCTCGTCTCGCCCACGGCCAACCTGGGCAGTTGGACTGAGATGGGCGTGACCTGGAACAGCCGTCCCGGCGACGAGAGCCAGGGCGATCCCGCGTCCGCGTTTGTGGATGGCAATTTTACCTATTGGGATGTTAAGAATATCGTGCAGGCATGGAATTCTGGCGCGTTGCTCAATTACGGCTTCCGTTTGAAACCTGCTGCCAGCCAAGTCGGCTCTGCCGACTTGATGGCGCGCGAGGCTGCTATAGACCCACAATTGATCATCACCTACGGCCCGCCGCCGTGCTATCCCGCCACGAGCGTGACGATCAACGGCGCGACGGCCGGCGTCACCGATACAGTCTACACCTTCGATGCCAGCCTCCTGCCGACGACGGCGACGCCGCCCATCACCTATACCTGGCAGGCGACGGATCAAACACCGCATACCGGACCGCAAGAGGATGTGGAATATAGCTGGAGCACGCCGGGCTGGAAGACGATTACGGTGACGGTGGCTAACTGCGCGAGCAGTGTGATGGATACGCACCTCATCTCTATCACCGTACCGCCGCCCGCGTGTATTCCGGTTACCAGCCTGAGCCTTAGCGGACCGACTGAGGGTATTACGGATACCGCTTATACCTTCAATGCCCAGGCTGCGCCAAGCGGCGCTAGCAAGCCAGTGGTGTACACGTGGGAGGCGGACGAGCAGACGCCTTCCAGCGGTGGGCAGGTGATCAAATCGTACACGTGGGCTAACCCCGGCACGAAACATATCACCGTCACCGTCTCCAACTGTAGCGGCGCGGCGGTGGTGGTGCGCTATCACACGATTGAGGTGCTGCCGCGCGATCAACTACCGGACATTGTGGTTTCGGGAATGTGGTACAACCTGGACGAATCCCGCGTGTATTACATCATCAAAAATACCGGCGCAAGCGCGGCCCCAGCGGACTTCGTGGTGGATTTGACGCAAGCTATCACCGTCGTCGCGCAGACTACGTACCCCGAAATTCTACAGCCTGGCTGGGTACGCTCGCGCTATATTGACTACGTGTGGAACTGCGCCGGTTATCCGCCGGGGACGGTCGCGTTGCGCGCCTTGATCACCGCCGACTCTGGCAGCGCCGTATTGGAACGCGGGGAAACCAATAACAGTTTCGAAGATTGGTGGCTCTGCGATCTGTACCCGCCGGAGATCAGCGCCGGGCCGTTTGTCACCACGACCGAACATGGGGCCGACATCACCTGGACGACGAACAAACCCACGCACAGCTATTTCGATTATGGCCGGAATGGGCCTTTCAACACCACCACCATCACCGATACGACGTATCGAACCGCACATCAGGTCTCGCTGACCGGCCTTGACCGCGCCAGCGTGTACTGGTATCGCATCCGCCTTACCGATGAGCAGGGGTTAATCAATGCCACCTCCGGCGCTTACTTCGAGACCAAGGCGCTCGGCACAGACCCGGTGACGCTCGGCGTGATTGGGATGAGCGAGTATCCCTCCGCAATGTATGAATTCTGGACGCTTTATGCTGATGTTACGAGCAATGTTGCTGGTGTGAATCGTGTGTCGTTCTTCCTGGACGGGCAGCTCATCGGGCGTGATCATTCGCCGACGGGCAGCCGTTACGAAGTCTACGTCTCCCCTGCGGCGCTGGGGTTGACACGCGCGGATTGGTTCAAGAGCCACGATCTCCAGGTGCAGGCGTACAATCTGGAAAATGCGGTCACGGGGAAAGCCGGCGCTTTCTCGCCGACGCTTAGGCCAATGCCCGGCGAAGCCTTCTTTGTCAGCCCTGACCCGGACAAGATTATCTACATTGACGGCGCGACTGCGCCGGCCGGAACTTCCGTCAGTGTGTCGGCCTATGGCCGGCAATATATGTGGAAGTGTACGGAGTTCGGCCAGGCCCAGGGCAACACCCCACCCGGCATGGACGGCGTTGGCTGTAGCAGTGTGATGCAGAACGTGAGTGTGATGCGCGTCTACCTGGACGGGATGTTGGTGGATATGCACAATCCTGCAGCCGGGATTTACAAGCGCGCGCTCAACGTGAGCCTGGCCGGCAAGTCCGTTGGCAACCATACCTTGCGCTTCGAGGCGCAAACCAGCGGCGGCAGCGTGTACACCGATGAACGGACGATCCGGTTGGTGCAAGGCCGCGGCGACATTGATATAGACCATGCGGCAACGCGCAGCGGCAATGCTATCCAGGTCACGCTGCTCATCAGCAACACCGGCAACGGCACGGCCTACGTGGATTACGTCGAGGACTTCGCGCGCGGCTTCCAGGTTATCGAAACCGGTAACCAGCTTGGCTTGATGGCGCCCAGTGCCAACTACTACTATGTCAAAAACGGCGACAATGGCGACGTGCTCAACCGGAAGATTATGGTGGACCTCTACAGCGACGCCGACGATGATGAAATCGTTCTGGCGCCCGGCGCAAGCTTTGCCGTGACGTACCAACTCGTGCCTGTGCTCTACCAGGAGCACGACTATTACTATATCGGCAGTGGGCACAACCCCGACCAGGTTGCTCGTGTTCGTTACCGCTACGCCGGCGTCTCCGGAACGTTTACGGAGAACTTCGCAGAAAACGCTAACTGGATAGACGGCGAGTGGATTGATGATGTGGTACGTAACATCATCGCCGGATCGGACTACATCCTCGTCACCTCGCCGGCGGGATTGGCGGCGTACACATTGCCGATAGACTGGCGATCGAGCCAGGGCACACAACGCGAGTTGAGCCTGCTCCTCTCGAAGATGGCGGAACTGGCGACGTACCGTAACGCCGTCCTCGGATACCTGCCCATCAGCCCGTGTCCGGCGACGCTCGACGCGCTTCTCGAGCCGGGTGGACGGTGGGCTAACGCGCTGCACCCCAACTTCCGCACCTACCACGCCGGGGGCTACGTGCTCTTCGTCGGCGAAGACGAGATCATCCCATCGCAAGGCGCCGGATACGGCCCGTCCTACAGCGACCTGCGTTACGCCAGCACCTCCGGACAGGCCAAACCCGAATTGGTGTTGGGGCGCATCGTTGGCCCTGACCTGGGCACGCTGCGTAAGGGGCTAGAGGCTTCTCTTGCTGTGGTCAAGAACGGGATCGGCTTTGACCGACAGCGCGCTTTGCTTAACAGCGGACGCGGAGACGGCGCGGGAACGTTCTGGACTCATGCCAACGAAATCGCCGACCGCCTGAATTTCGCCAACGTGACGCGCCTAAAGTGGACCAACTACCCGGACGCCGCGACGGTGTTAGCAGCTTTCAAGCCTGAGTTGGCTACAGGGCAGAGTTTGGTAGTCTATCGGGGGCATGGAAATTCCACTGTCTGGAAAGATGATGGCCCTGTCGGTTTCAATGTCTGGGATATCACTGGTTTTAACCTGAATGGTTATCACCCGTTTGTCTTTGGCCTGGCCTGTTCTACCGGTGACTATCGTGACAGCTACAGTATGCCGGAAGCCTGGCTGCGGAAGGGCGCCGGCTTATACATCGGCGCGGTCAGTCCTTCTGACCGGGGTATGAATGGGACTGCCGGGCGCGCGTTCTTCAATCGCTGGGGGAGCAACAACGCGCTCTCCGTCGGCTATGCTTTCACCGATATGGCGCGCGACCACTGGGCCGATAGCGATGGGTGGAAGGAATGGATTTACCAGTATCACATGTTCGGCGATCCCAAATTCGGCGCGTTATCTACCATGGCGGCGAATGCCGTGCAGCTTGCCGCCCCCGATGGGCCAATTGGTCCGATCAGCCTGACGCTGCCCGACTATGCGGTGACGACCGACGAGGAAGGGTTCGATCACCTGACGCTTCCTGACGGCAGTGAATGGCTCAGCCCCACCGAGTACATCGTTCCCCTGTGGAAGACGACGTACACGTACCCGCAGGGACAGCGCGTGCAGGATGTGGCGCTCACGCTGCAATCCGGCCTGGTCGTTACGACCGGCCTGCACCTGCCAATCTACGTCCCGGCCATTGATTGCGACTGCGCCGCGCCAACCGCCGCGCCGCTTCAGGCGACTGCCCCCATCACCGGTTTCTACCCCAAGTTTGCCCAGGATTACGAATGGCGTGTCTCCGAGAACCCGGACGGCACCTCCACGCTGGAACTGTCCATCTACCCCTTCACCTACAATCCAGACACGACCGACGCGCGTTTCTACCAGGAGTGGAACTTCAACGTTGACGTCTTCACCACCACCGTGAGTATCGTGGACTTACAGCCGACCCAGGTGACCTATTTGCTCACGGAAACCGTCGCAGCGACGCTCGTGGTGGACAACAGCGGCGCGGAGCAGATGCTCATCGTACAGCCGACCGTTAAGTCGCTTTCTGAGGACGTTGAGACGGCGTTGCCGCTACGCGCGCTACACGCGATCACCGGCACCTCGATGCTTGACCTGGTCATCACGGAGACGCTCCCGGCGGGCGACTACTATCTCGACGTGACGCTGCTGGATATGGAAGGTCACGTGCTGGATACCGAAGTGACCGAGTTCACGGTGGGCGTTACAGCAGGAGAAGTCACCAGCCTCACGGCTACACCAACCTCGTTCGATCCCGGCGACGACATCGCGCTCACAATGACCTTCCAAAACACAGGTGATGTGACGTTGAACGGTGTCGCCGTCATCCGTGTGGAGTCGGGAGATGGCGTCACGCAGACTGCAGAATTCACCCATACGCTCGCCGCGCTCTTGCCTGGTGCAACGGCGAACTTCAACGATGTGTGGGATTCGACCGGCGCCATCAGCGACACCTACCGTGTGGTGGGATACGTCACGTACAACCTGTCTACTTCACTGCCGAAGGAAGTGATACTCAGCCTCGGGACACGCACGTCTATCTACTTACCGCTGGTTTTACGCTCAAGCGATTGATTTCACACTCACCCTTTTTCCACCCTTGCGAAGGCGTGCAACCTGCGTTTGCCTCCACTTTCGCAAGGGTGGATACTGTCAAGAGGAGCAGCTATGCGTCGAGAATGGTCGTATCTCTATATCGCTTTGTGCGTAGTGATGAGTTTGGCATGTAGCTTATCCGGCGGCAAGTCTGTGACCACGGCAACTCCACCGACCTTCACACCTGCTGCACCAACGGCAACTTCTGCACCACCTGCTGTGCCATCACCGACCGTCGCACCTCCCACCGCGACATCTGCGCCGCCGCCCACGCCGATCCCCATTCCGCCGGATGCCGACAAGGGCTACCGCCAATGGGCGGTCAGCGCCGTCGCCAGCTCCGAGTACGGCGATGATGCCTATAGCGCGATGCAAGCCACCGGCAAGCCGGACACGTTTTCGTGCGGCGCTGCGCCTTCCGCCTGGTCGCCTGCCGAGGCGGACGGCGTCGCCTGGCTCGAACTGAGCTACGATTCGCCGACTGCGCCGACGCTGATCAATATTTTCCAGACGCACAACCCTTCGCAGATCGTCAAAGTCGAGTTGGTTGATTATTCCGATAACTATGAGGAGATTTATACCGCACAACCTTACGCCTTCGACGAGTGCCCATACACACTTTCTATTCCTGTGCTGGATATGGGCCGCCAGATTCGCGGGCTGCGTATCACG
>DAOUAQ010000238.1:0-12457 GCA_034433375.1 Anaerolineae bacterium
TCCTTGAGCGCCTCGCCCATCGCCGTCCCGGTGTTGCGCCCGTGGACGTCGGTATCGCAGTAAACGCGCACCTTGTCGCGGAACTTGCCGCCGAGCATCGCGTGGACGGGCACGCCGTAGGCCTTGCCCGCCAGATCCCACAGCGCCACCTCGACGCCGCAGACGCCGCCGCCCTGCCGCGCGTGCCCGCCGAACTGCTTGATGCGGCGAAAAATCTTATCAATGTTGCACGGATTCTCACCCAGGATGCGGCTCTTGAGCAGCAGCGCGTAGCGCGCGCTCGCCCCGTCGCGCACCTCGCCGTAGCCCTCGATGCCCTGATTCGTGCTGATCTTGATCAACGGGCAACGCATCGGCGCGCCGACAATCGTAGCGACCCGCATATCCGTAATTCGCAGGTCCGATGGGTGCGAATTCGTGTTAACGTGGTTAAGCATATCTTCGTAAGTGGCCATTCATCTTCTCCTGTTATGGTGATTGGTAACTGGTAACTGGGAATTGGGATGACTGCTCACGGATTACAAATCCCTAATCCCTGATTACCGATTACTGATTACTCTTTTCTGTCTGGATCATTCTTATGCACATCGCGCACGGGCGGTTCGGGCGGCAAGTACGGGAGACGGGCCTGGGCGCGGGATGCGCCGGCGAGCATCTCGGCGTGGACGTCGCCGAGGTCGAGTCGCTCCAATGTCGCTTGGGTGGGCCAGCCGGTAGTCACGTCCCAGCCGCGCAGACGCAGATATTCGTCCATTACAGGATCGAATTTCTCGCGCTTCAGCGCCATCCGCGTCCCTAGTTCTGGGTTCACCCAGTTCTCGTCATACTCGAAACTTGGCAGCACGCGCTCGTCCATCGCGCGGTCTCTGGCGAAGTGTCGCACGGTAATCGCACGTTCAAGGTTGAGGACGCGCTCCGCCGCCCGCGTGAATTCCGCCATATCCCATTCTGTCCCTGTCCCGGCGTTGAACAGGTGTACATCCACATCCGGCCCGTCAATCACCGCGCCCTTTGCCGGGTCGCCGATGCGGCAGAAGCGGTCCGGGCTGGTGTGGCTATAAATCAGCGGGAAAACCTGATCGTCGGTGGGCAAGCAGTCCTTCATCACCGAGCGCAGACCGTGATAGGCGGCGGGGATCGCCTTGCCCTCGTAGCCGCTGAGCGGATCGAGCGTGTCGGCGCGCCCGTAGATGCGCTCACCAATCGCACGCATCTGCTCCCATGTGATCGCGCCTTCGTCGCCAGGCTTGCGCCAGCCAAACGGTCCATGCATCATCACGTTCTGCACGTAGCAGTGCGTGCTGCTGGCGGGATCGCGGGTGTCCATCGCCCAGTGGAGCGCGCCGACGATCCAGAACGGGTAGACGATGTAGTTAGTGAAGGCCGCGTGCCCGTCCCAGTGCCCGGAATAGCCCCATCCGGTGTAGTAGCGGCGCATAATGTCTTCGCCCAGACCGAGTTGGAACGCCGCCCGGTAGCCGCCCTCCGCCAGTGCATCGCCGATTCCGTCGCGGTAAGCAATAGCATCGAGGAGCGTCACCCAGAAGTCAATGGAGTTCCAGTTGATGGCCGTCCCGTTGATCTCCGCAATCAAGCCGAGTTTGTGGCTGGTGTGCAGCCAGGGGATGAGGCCCACCAACAAATCCCAATGGTTGAGGCCCAGGCGGTTGGCGTGCATGTTCAGCTCGAACGCGCCGCGAAAATCGAATTGCCAGTCGTACAGCCCTTCGCCTCTGCCGCCGAAGGTTCCGCTGACGCACGCCATCGCGCCTGACCATTTCTGATCGAAGTGGCAGCCCTGGATGCCGGTCACTTCGACGCGGCAAGGCGTGGGACAGTACATCGTACAGGGCGCTAACCTGGCCTTGCCGCCTTCCTGCTCGATGTGCCCGGCGACCCGGTCAAAGAATCTCCGTCCGGGACGAGAACCCTGGACTTCGGTGGCAATGTCGCGGTACAACGTCTTCAGCCGTTCGGGATCGGCCACAGAGACTTTGCCCGTCCCGATGACGGTGATTGCCTTGAGCTTCTTGCTGCCCATCACCGCGCCGAAGCCGCCCTGCCCCGCCACCGAGGTGCTGGCTGTGTGGATGGTGGCAATGCGCGACAGGTTTTCGCCGGCCGGCCCAATCGTCAACGTCTTCACCTGCGGGCCGTCGAGCGCCTGAATCTCCTTCTGCGCCAGCAGCGCGTCCAGCCCCCACAGCGCGTCGGCCGGCAGCAGGCTCACCTCGTCGTCGCGGATGAGGATGCGCACGGGCGTCTCGCTCGCGCCGGTGATCACGATACCGTCGTAGCCGGCCTTCTTCAGCTCGTGGCCCCAATCCGCGCCAATGCTGGCCCGCGAGAACCACGTGTACGGCCAGCACTGCGGGCTAAACGCGCACACGTTCGTCCGCCCGGAATACGGCGAAGGCGCACCGGTGAGTGCGCCGGGCATCACCATCAAGGGGTTGCGCGCGTCGAACGCCTCTACGGGATCGGGATACTCGTCCCACAACACCTTCGCTGCCAAGCCGCGCGCACCCAAAAACTTGGGAACATCCGGCGCCGTCTCCTGCACCCATACACGTCCATCCGATAAATCCACGCGCAACAACCGGTTGCGCCACCCGTGGAGCGGCGCGAACCGTTCCAACGTTACCATTTTCGCCTGCATACCGAACGTTTCCTCCAAAATCAACCCCGAATCTGCACAAATTCTCACGAATAGGAAACATTAGTGTAGATTTGTACGAATTCGGGGCAAGAATGTTTATTCAACCACAATGAGGAAGTTTACCTGTTTTTTGGATATTGGCAATGGAGAACTAACCGAAATTTAACGTAGGGAAGCAAAGATTCACGCGCCCAATTGATGGGTCAGATCGCAATAACGCCGGACACGCAAAAGCGGCGTATCCGGCGTCACCGGACTGCCCAGGCTCATAATGAAGCGGCTGTGATTGCGCCGTCCGGCGGCAATCTGCCGGGCAATTTCGGCGCGCAGGGTGGCGTCGTCGGCCTGTTCCAGGATGCCCACGGAATCCAGGTTGCCCAGGACGACCATCCGCCCGTTGACCCGTTCCACCACATCCGCCACGTCAATCGCAAAGCCCTTCTTGCTCTCTTCCAACGCCAGGGCGTCCGCGCCGGTGTCGAGCAGCAGCGCCCATTTGCCGGTTGGATCGCCGCAGAAGTAGTGGACGCCGACCATGCCGGCCGCGTGGAGGGCGTCGGTGATCTGCCGCAGGTAGGGCAGGTTGAACGTCCGGTAGTGCTGTGGGCTGATCATGTCCATCATGCAATCCTCGATCCACACGCCCAACGCGCCCATCCGCGCCGCCATCTTAATCTGAGTGATGCTGTATTCTGCGAATCGCTGCGCGGCGTAATGGACCAACGCGGGCTTGTCAATCAGATGCGTCATCATCCCTTCGAAGCCCCACATATAGTAACACGTCCACAGCGGCCCGGCGACGTAACCGAGGGGGAAGCGCAGCGCGCCCCAATCGCTCAGGATGCGCTGCGCTAAATCTCCGCGCCCATCGGCCAGACCGTAGTCGCCGGTGTGTGGGTCAATGATCCAGGCGTCCACTTCCTCCGGCGTCTGCGGCAGTTGCGCCGGGTGGACAGAGGCGATCTCTCGCCCGCTCCACCCACTGACCTGCGGCGGAGCGAGGCGCTGTGTCTCGCCGGTATGCCGGTTGAAACGATACACCTGGTTTCCCTGCGCTACGATGGTCACGTGGGCGCGTTCGGCGTAGGAAGCGCCTTCCGGCAGCAGGAACCAGTCCTGCCCGATGGCCTCTTCCACCTCGCGCCGCCACGCCGACTGTGTCTCGATGTCGGGCGTGGCGCGCACCCACCACGGCCTGTGGCTCAACTGCGCCCAATGGTCGCGGATAAAGATGTCTTCGTAGCAGAGCACGGCGGGGATCTCAGGCGTCCCCTCCGGTGAAAACGCCGCCAGTATTTTCTCTCGTCCGTTCATCGGTTTTGACCTTCTGTTGGATAGTTTTTTTGGATATTGACAATATCGGTAGATCGCATAGAATAGAAGTGGAGGCTTTGGATAGATTCCTACACAGGGATTCTATCACTGCCTTCTTTTCATTTATCCTCAAGCCGTTTCTCATGCGGACGTAAGTCGTCAATGTAGGTTAGCCCGTACACTGGACAAAATTGTTCCTCTTCACCCCATGCCCGCTGCCCTACGTAACGCAGATTGAAAGCTAACTGTCCGAACTCTTCCATTTCTGGTCGGATTGGTCGTTCCATGCGATTCAGGCGCAATCCCCAGTTCAATGTATAAGCAATCAGGTCTGCCAATTGTACTGCCGTTGTCAAATCCGAGTGAACAAAAAACGGCTCCGGCACGATGCGTGAACTGCGTTGACGTCCGGTGTGGGTGACCAAAAAATAGGCTTCCATTTGTTTGAGCAGTCGCACACAGAGAATCCGGTCTATCTCATCAAAAACGACGATGCCCATTTCTTCAAACGACATGTCTTCCAGGTAGTAGAAGAACCGTTCAAACAAATAGGCATAGTCCTTGCGCAAAAAATCTGTAGCAGGGCGCGGCGCATCCGGCGGCATCATTGAAGCGAAAACGCGCACTCCAAATTGTCCACACAACGCAAAAACCTCGCGCACGAAGTCCAAAACGGCTTGGCCGTAGGCAGTGAACTCGTGCCGGCGATAAGCTACGTTCTCACCTTGCGCGCGGCGTACTCCCTTTTGCAGAAATTCATGGGCGCCTGTTGTGCGTTGAACTGGGGGGAGAACACTTTCCTGGGCAGCATGTTTGAATACGCGTGACTTTAACAAAGTCTTGCCTTTGAACTCTACACCCACTTCGCTCAATAACACGCCAAAATGATCCCGCTCCGCCGCGCGGATGGCCTGAATCAACGGCCAGAGGTTGCGCTCCCGGATGGCAACACCGGCCAAGACTTCATAAGGCGCTTCGCGGCGGTCGGTGCCGCTCTCATCAACAAATAACAGCATACTTCACCCTCCCCGAATTGCCGTAAGCCGGCGCTATGCTGCCACTCTTGTTATAGCCGGGTATCCCACATCCCACAGAAGGGATCCACCGGATTGCTGCCCTTGAACGGCGCGCGCCCGACGAGTTTCTCCACCAAAGCCTTGAGCGTTGTTTCGCTGGAGCTGTAGGTGTTGATGTAGGTTTGCACGCGCGGCGCGTCCAGCAGGTGGTAGGGGTTTTCCACAGAAATGAACAGGGTCGGCACGGAGGTCATGTAGACCGGGACGTTGGCGCCCATCGGCTGCGCCCACTCGATGCGCACCACGGTCTGGTTACTCTTGGTCGCCAGCTTCACCAGGTAAATGAGCAGGTCATATTTTTCGGTGATGGCGGTGGCGGGCTGCATTAACCCTTCCATGCCTCGGCTAGGGTCAAACCGTTCGACCACAAAGCCTTCTTGTTCCAACAAGCGGACGAAGATCTCATGGGCGGGCGTTTTATCCCAGTCGAAAAATCCCCCGCTACTCTGGATGTCGTAGAAGAGGACGCGCTTGAAGCGGTCGGCGGAAATCGGCAGGAGATTTTGCAGGTCTTTGACGAGGGTGATCCCTTTATCGGCGCACTCGGCAGCCCAGGCCTGGTGTTCCGGGTTCGCCAGCGTTTCCAGCGCCGTGGCGGGTGAAGGGACGAGGCGGCCTGCGCGCTGTTTGTGGTGCAACTTGAGGGCCGCTTTCAGCCCCAGGATGCGCCGCAGGGCATCCTCCAATCGCTCCGGGGTGATCACGCCATCGGCGATGCCCTGTTTCATATAGCGAAAATCTTCTTCGAGGTTGCGGGTGAAGAGGAACATATCGCAGCCGGCGGCGATGGTCTGCGGGACGGCCTGCGCGCGCGGCATGGGGATGGTCATCCCGGCCATCGAGGTTGCGTCCGTGACGACCAGGCCGTTGAAGCCAAGCTGTTCTCGCAGCAGCGTCGTGATCAATTCGTAGGATAGGGAGGCCGGCAGAATATCGCGATCCTGGAGGCCCGGGGTCAGCTTGCGGGAATAGGCCGGCTGCATAATGTGCCCGGCCATAACAGTCAGCGCGCCGGCGTCAATGCAGGCTTTGTACGCGGCGCCAAACGTGGCATCCCACGCCTCGCAAGAAAGGTCATTGATGCTGGTGACGAGGTGTTGGTCGCGCTCATCCACGCCGTCGCCGGGGAAATGCTTGATGGAAGCGGCCACGCCCTGTTCCTGGACGCCGCGCACGTACTGCACGCCCATCCGCCGCACCCGGTCGGGATCGGAGCCGAACGTGCGGGTGTTGGTGATGGGGTTGCGAAAGTTGTAATCAATGTCAATGATGGGGGCAAAGGCCCAGTTGCCGCCCACGGCTGCGCCTTCACGCCCGCAGACGACGCCTAGATGGTACGCCATGGCATCGTCATCGGTGGCCGCCACCTGCATCGGCGACCCCAGGCTCGTGCCTTCCAGAATCATTCCTGCGCCGCCCCTTTCCAGATTGGCCGCGATCAACATCGGGATTTTGGCGTTCTCCTGGAGGAGGTTGACGGTTTTCACCACCTCCTGGGCCGGCATCACCCGGCACATCAGCCCGCCGGGTTTGACGTCCAGCGCCAGGTGTTTGAGATACGCCTCGTCGCTGGAGTAAGCGATCAGACAGAACAACTGCCCGATTTTCTCATCATCGCTCATCCCGGTCAGGGTAGATTCTACCCAATGGATGTCTTCGTCGCTCAAATAAAAAGGCTTTGCTTTCAGGTCTACCATAAGAACCTCCCTCGAAAATAACTGGGATCGCCAGCATCCTGCTGGCCTCCTTTTTCGTGCTGGCATGGAGTACGGCAGCACCGCCGTCTCCTCAATAGTCAAGGTGGGACGCACTTGAAACGCCAGGCACGTCCCACCTGGGCAACCGCGTCACGACTGTCTACAGTCTCTTTTCCAACCAGGCCAGTGCCTCTCCGATGACCTCGTCTTTGCTCGGTTCATTGAAAATTTCGTGGAAGAGGGAAGCGTAGATTTTCAGGGTCTTGTCCTGAGAAGCGATATCTCCGAAGAAGTCCCGCGAGTCTTTTTCACTCACCAGCCCATCGTTGCCGCCGTGGAGCAGTAGCACGGGATCCACGAACTGGCTTGAGTTTTGTTTGTTCCAGTCCACCCCGGCAAATAGACAGTAAAACAGGCCGAACGACACTTGCTTGGCAACCAGGGGATCATTTTTATAGGCTTCCACCACTGCCGGATCGCTGCACACGCCATCCGCCAGCTCGTTGGGGAAATACGCATCCACCGGCAGATTGGGCGGGATAGGGAAGACTCGATTAAAGCGGGTCAGCGCGCCGGAGGCGACAATGCCTTTGACTTTGTTGGGATATTTCATCCCGAAGGTGGTCACGGCAAAGCCGCCCATACTGTGGCCGATCAAGAAAACGGGCAGCGTGGGATTTTCTTTTTGCGTCAGCTCGACCACAACATTGACATCATCAATCATTTCGTTGAAGTCATTGTAGAAGACGGGTTTGCCTGCGGATTGGCCGTGCCCGCGGTGATCGAAGCGGTAAACGCCAAAATTCCGCTCGGTCAATTTTTGCGTGACATACGCATATCGCCCCAGATGCTCGCACAGCCCATGCACGATAACAACGATGGCTTTTGGTGCAGCGGGAACGTCGGTTTTGAGAAACAGGCGTGTGCCATCAAACGACTGAATGTAGGTTTCCTTCTCCATAGTGATTGCTCCTTTCGCTGATGTGGCTATATACGTGAGGCCGGCCGGCGTACTTGTTGACCGGCTTTTTCGCGCCGCGTATGCCCTTCCGTCATTACTGATGTGTCCGGAGCATGGCTCGCGGCATCTTTTCATCCGACAAAGTCATTATAGACCGGCATACCGTGGGCGTCAATGCTATGGAGCGCCTCACTCCGGAAAGCTCAAGGGGAAATCCAACACCCAATCTCGCCGTCAAAACCTGGTGATCATCAAGCTATGATTGCCAGAAGAACGAGCAAGGGATGCATTGCATGTCCTGGTGTGGGGTTTTTTTTATTGCTCTAAGCCACGGCCCCGGGACGCTCTGCGCGGAAACTTATTCATTTACAGGTCCGAAGGCCAGCGATGACCACGCCCGCGAATCGGGCACATCCATCCACACGCCGCCGTTGGCGATGGAAACCTGGCTCACGAGGCCGGGCAGCGTCATATCCAGCGCCTCGTGGATGCCGATGGGACACGGCGCGCCCGCAACGATGCTGTTGACGAAATCCAGCACCTCGAAGTAATCCCCGCCGCCGTGCCCGGCCTTGAGCGCGGCTTCTGGCGGATTGCGCCACATCTCCGGCATGTACTCCTGTTCCAGGTCGAACAGATCAATCCACGTGTTTTTGTCTTTGCAGATGTCGTCCAGCCAGACCTTGTGGGATTGTCCGGGAACGCGCGCCGATTCAAACGCGCCTTTTGTCCCTTGCAGCACGTGATTGTGCATGGCGTGCGGGCGTTCTGAAAGCATATCCACGCGGATTTTGACGAGGCTGCCGCGCGCGGTCTTGCACAGCATCACGCAACTGTCCTGGTTCTCGTAAAGGTCGCCGCGTGGATCGCGGTAGTGATGGCCGCTGCCCTCGCAGCTCACGCGGACGACGCGATCCGCCGGTTTGCCCGGTTCCGCCGCAAACCATTGCAGGATTGGCCCCAAGCTGTGCGTGCCGTAGGTGACGCCGTCAATGCCGGTCTGCCAGCGCCGCCGCCAGCGGGTGATCTCGTTGAGTTCCTTCAATTCGTGGAGATATTCGCCTTCGGCGTAATAGACCTCGCCGAACAGCCCCCGCCGCACCAGTTCCTTCACCAGCACAATGGGTTTAGCGTAGGTGTAGTTTTCGGCCATCATGTACACGGCTGACGAGCGTTTGGCGGCCTTGACGAGCGCGCGACATTCCTCAATGGAGACGCCGGCCGTGACCTCGCTCAACACGTGGATATTGCGCTCCAGCGCGGCAATCGCTTGCGGCGCGTGGAACTGCATCGGCGTGCCGATGACGACGGCGTCAATCTCAGACGTTGCCAGCATCTCGTCGTAGTCGGTGTACATCTCCGTCGCGCCCAGGACGCGCGCGGCTTCTTCCAGCGTGTCCTGGCGCACGTCGCAGACCGCGTGGATGCGCGTTAGTGGATGCGCATCGAAGGCGGCGCGGAAGCTTGCCCCGCGTCCCGCCGCGCCCACAATCCCGATGTTCAGTTTGTTGATGAGTGCCATCGTAGTCTCCTTGTGGAAATGGTAATTGGGGATCAGTGATTGGTGGTTGAGAGATTCCTACTCCTTACCGCCTACTCTCCCTCGCTAACCACGCGAGTGTATCTATCCGATCTACGCGCATTTGTTCAATCAAAGTTTCTGCCGAGGGAAAACGCAATTCTTCACGCAGGCGATGCAGGAAGTCCAGTTGCAGCGGCTCCCCGTAAATATCCCGCGCAAAATCGAGCAAATACGCTTCGACGGTGCGTAGGGAGTGGTCGAAAGTAGGCCGCGTGCCGACGTTAACCATCGCATCGCAGTGTTCACCGTGAAGATGCGCCGCGCAGATATAGACGCCGTTCGCCGGTAGAAGTTGATCATCGTTAATCCGCAAATTCGCCGTGGGAAATCCGAGCAGCCGCCCGCGTTGGTCGCCGTGTTCAACGATGCCGCTCAGCCGGTAGGGACGGCCCAGGCAGCCGTTAGCCTGGACGAGATCGCCGCCCTTGAGCGCGTGGCGGATGCGGCTGCTGCGGACGGGATGGCTTCCCCAATGCACGTTCTCTTCAAAGACATGCACTGCGAATCCACAGCCCGCGCCCATATTTTTGAGGAACGGGATGTTCCCTTCGTGATTGTGCCCCAGGGCAAAGTCCGGCCCGACCCACAAAGCAGCCAATCCCAACTTCTCGACAAGCCACGTCACGAAATCCGTCGCCGAAATCAGCGCCACGGCGCGGTCGAAGGGCTGCACGACGATGCCATCCGGCCCCAACGCTTCCAGAAATTCAAGCCGTTCCTCCAGGGTCGAAAGGACGCCGTGTTTGTCGTGACCCAAAACCTGGCGCGGCAGCGGATCGAACGTTAACACCATCGCCTGCAAACCCAGGCTGTGCGATTCCGTGACCATGCGCCGAATCAATGCCTGATGTCCGATATGGACGCCGTCGAACGCCCCGATGGTCAATCCCGTCGGGCCTGCTAACGCTAAAGACTCAACATCTCGTCTTACCCACATACATCCCTCTAAAACGTAAAGCGTAAAACGTAATGCGCTTACGTTTTACGCTTTACGCTTTATTTCCGTCTCAGCACAAGCAAGCTGATGCCTTTCTCGCGCTTGCGCTTTTCGATCCGCCATTGCTTGCCGGGCTGGATGGCCTTTTCCAGGCGGGTGATGGGCGTCGAACCGGCGGTCACACACAACAATCCACCAGGCGCAAGCTGCGCGGCAGCCTGTTGCGCCAGCAGCTCTGCCGCAGCCTGACCTTCCTCCTCGCGCACGATCCCGGCGATCAGATCAACGGTCTGGCCTCCGGCTTGCGGGAACAGGCCCACCTGGTGCGCCGCAGCGACCTGTGATGCGGGACAGCCGTTGTGGATGAGATTGTACTGCGCGTACCGCAGGCTCAACACATCGCGGTCCACCAGAGCGACGGCGGCAGGTTCGGACAGCTTCCACAGCGCGACGGGGACGTGGCCCTGTCCCGGATTGAAAACTACCGCGCGGTTAACTTTCGTCTTTTGCAGATTTAGTAATCCTTCGATCAACAACGCGCTGTGATAACGAAGGCTGTCGAATTCCGGCAGCCCGCGCGCGGTCTGCATCGGAAAAGTCAGTGGACCGGCCAGGATTGTTATCGCGTCGCGGTGATAGAGTCCGGCGGCAAAACCGTTCTCGAATGGACGCAGTTTTTCGCGGTAAGCCTCGGCAAAGCGATAGTGGACAATGGCGTGACCGGCGCGCGTCTCCTGGAAGACGATCTCGATGTCTGGATCGTTCAAAATCTGCGCGACGGTGTCTGCCAGCGCCGCGACCACGACGATGGCGACCATGCCGCCCGGCGTGAGGAAATGGCCGGCGTCGCGCAGCAAGCTGGCGATGACCGTCTCCCCCGCCTTGCCGGGGATGTTGGAGATGACGAGGTCGAAATCCCGCGCCGTCACGTCATCGTAACCCAGGCTGCCGTAGACGACGACATCCGCGATCTGGTTGAGCGCCGCGTTCTGGCGCGTATAGTCCACAGCGAGCGCGTCCCGATCCACCAGATGAACGACGCTGTCGGGGTACAGCTTTTTCAGCGTCAGTCCAAGCGGGCCGTAGCCGCAGCCGAGATCGAGGATTTTGTGGAATGGTTGCGCCCCGTCGAGGCTGCGCAGCAAGCGCGCCGTGCCTACGTCAATCTGGTGGCTGCTGAACAAGTCCTGGCTGACGTGAAATTTCAACGTCTGTCCGCTGTGATAAAAGTCGAGGGTCTTTTTGTAATAAACGTCCGGCATCAGCAACACCTATTCGTCTTTGGGGAACACCAATTTTGGCCGCCACATCCCTGGTTCAACGGGAATCAACACAGCCACAAGCTGCCCGGCAGCGTCATGCGCCTGCACCATCGCCGCGTCGGACGGTCCATCCAACGGGAACGTCTGGCCGTAGCCGACCGCCTGCGCTTGCTCCGGCGTGAGCGTGACCACCGGCAATCCCGTGAGCGCCGTCTGCGGCGGAAGCACAGCCTCGGCCAAGCGGCCTGCATCGGCCAGCGCGCGCAGTTCTTCCAACGCGCGGCTGTCTTCCAACCGAAACGCGCCCGCCGCCGTGCGCGTGAGCGCAGTCAAGTGCGCGCCGCAGCCGAGCGCCTGCCCCAGGTCGTGCGCCAGGCTGCGGATGTACGTCCCCGCCGAGCACGTCACTTCGATGGTCACGTCGGGCAACGCCCACGCCAACACATCCAGCCGGTGAATCGTAACCGGGCGCGGCGCGCGTTCCACCTCTTTACCCCGGTGAGCCAGCTTGTAGAGCTTTTGCCCCTTGACTTTGACGGCGGAGTGCATCGGCGGAATCTGGAGGATGTCGCCCCGGAAGCACGCGAGCGCCGCTTCGACCTCCGCCTGGTTCACCGTCACCGGGCGGCGCGCCACGATGTCGCCGTCCGCGTCGTAGGTCGTCGTCGTTGCGCCCAGGCGCAGCGTGGCGCGATAGGTCTTGTCGCAGCCATCAATGAACTGCGCCAGCCGCGTCGCCGCGCCGACAACCACCACCAGCACCCCCGTCGCCATAGGGTCGAGCGTGCCGGCGTGCCCCACCCGGCGTGTCCCCGCCATCCGCCGCACGGCGTTGACGACATCGTGCGAGGTCATACCGGCGGGTTTGTTGATGATGATGAGGCCGTTCATGGATAGCGATCAGCTCTCAGCGGTCAGCTTTCAGGGGCGCGCGAGTTCGGCGCGCACGAGGGGGAGCACAAGCTCTTG